>DAOUCM010000061.1:0-2567 GCA_034431895.1 Anaerolineales bacterium | reverse complement strand
CAAGCACAGCCAGCAGGCGATGATGTTTCTGGATATTTCGCGCAATCGCGTACATATACCGCGCGCGGACGACGCCTGGGGTTTGGCTCCACGTCTCGAAGGCGGCGCGGGCGGCGGCGACGGCGGCATCCACGTCTTTTTGTCCCGCCTGCACGGTCTCGGCGAGCAGGTCGCCATTGGCAGGGTTGTAGGAGGGATAGTACTTCGCGCCTTTGGGCGTCACCCATTCGTTGTTGATGAACAGCCCAAACTTGCGTCCGCGCGCATCCAGCCAGGCGTGGACGGCGTCGGGCGCTTCGGGGGCGGGACCGTATTCCATAGTTTTGAAGAGGTCAAGGAGGGTAGACATAATAAACTCCGATTACATCCTACATTGGTGGTTGAGTAGCCTGAGGCGACAGCCGAAGGCGTATCGAAACCACCACTTACGATCAAACAATTGTTCTCAAGTAGCCGTTGGTCTCGATACGCCCCGACGAACACGGGGCTTACCCTTCGACAGGCTCAGGGCATTGCTCGACCAACGTATTCTTTTGAAACTTCTTTTTAGCCAGCGCTGGAAGCGCTTCGTAATTACCATTGATTAACGCTTCACGTTTTGCTCTACTCCAATTTTGAACTTGCTTTTCTCGATAATAAGCATCGGACACTCGTTCATACTCTTCAGCATAAACCAACTCAACTGGCAGTCGTCTCGATGTATACTTTGCTCCTTTGCCAGATTGATGTTGTTCCATGCGTCTCTCAAGATTCTTGGTTGAGCCAACATAATAAGAGCCATCCGCACATCTGAGAATATACATCCATGCCATAAAAATTCTCATTTCATTCTTATTCGCTGGTCGAGTAGGCATGTTCTTCGCCGTATCGAGACCAGCGCTTTTCACGGAATCTTCTATTTCCAGGTTAGCCGTTGGTCTCAATACGGCGGCGGTGGTTGAGTAGGGTTGAGCAGCAAGACGTCCCTTACAATCTTAACCCAGCGGCTGCGATGTTTGTCTCAATAGAATTTTACCCCCATTTGCTCGCAAAAAATTCGACCCCAGCGCTTTGGCTGAGGTCGAATTTCGATGGTAAGGGAAAAACTCAATGTTCTGGCGGGAAGGGGAGCGCCTCTTCGCCTTCGTTTCGGGCGGAGGCAATCCAGCGCAGGGTGAGGGCGAAGGCGGTCACTGCCGCGCCGACCAGCAAGGCAACCGCCGCCGAGCCGACGCCAGGGGTGTTCACCAGCCAGTAGAAAAATCGGAACAGGGGTTCATCGGGGAAGTTCATGAGTTGCCTCCGTTTTTCAATTCAATGGCGCGTCCCGCTTCCACTTCCCAGATGGTGATGGACGGGAAGAATTTGTAAAAGACGACGAAGATGAGCGTCAGGATGCCGAAGGTGGAGATGGTGATGGCAATTTCCGTGACGGTGGGGAAGTAGGTGGTGTAGGGGATGAGCCGCGCGTGGGTCATGGTGGGCATGAGGATGTTCCAGCGTTCCATCCACATGCCGAAGAGGACGAAGGCGCTGGCAATGACGGTGGCGGGAACCAGATGCGCCTGGAACCAGTCCGTCAGCCCCAGCAGGGCAAGGATGAAGAAAACGATGAACGCGCCAATCAGCCCCACTTGCAGGAGGGAGCCGCGAATGGCGGGAATCCCGACCGAGAGCAAAATGAACGTAACGACTGCCAGCGCGGTCATCGCCAGACCTGTGGCGGTTCGAAAGAGCGGATTGCGCTTCGGCTTGCGGGGGAACTTGAGCGCAATCAAAATCCACGTGGCGGCGGTCATCAGGATGTTCATGCCCCAGAAGGCGGGGGCGAACTCGCCGAAGAGTTTCGCCGCCATGACAGGGAATTCCAGCAATTCCTGTTCGGTGGTGACGACCAGCGTCTCGTTCAGCGTGAAGTAGAACCAGACGAAACTCATCACGATGAAAATCCAGCCCAGGTTTTTGTAGAAGGTATCGGTGATGTAGCCTTTGAGATGATAGTTGTAGCGGCAGGCGAAGGCGGTGGCGATGAAGAGCAGACCCATGCCTGAGTAAATCGCGCCCACCACGAAGTACGGACCGAGAATCGTGGATTTCCATCCAGGCTGAACGGTGGTGGAGAACAGCCACGAGGTCACGGTGTGAAGCGAAACGCCGATGGGGATGAGGAAAAGCGAGACGACCGTAATCGCTTTTTCGAGCCGCGCCCATTGTTCCTTGTTTCCGCGCCAGCCGAGGGAGAGAGTCGAGTAGAGTTTCTTGCGCCAGGCGGGGGCGTCGGCGGGAGTCGAGTCGCGCATGAAAGCGATGTCGGGCAGGAGTTGCAGGTAGAGGGCGAAGGACGCCGTCAACAGGTAGAGGGTGAGCGAAGCGATGTCCCACATCAGCGGGGCTTGCAGGCGTCCGTACAGCAGCGTGTTGAAGATGCGATCGGGGCGTCCCATATCCATGATGATTTGCAAGCCCGCCGTCATCAAGCCGAAGACGGTCAGCGATTCGGCGATGCGGGTGATGGGGCGCCGCCACTCGACTTTGAGCAGGTGCAGCACGGAGGCGATGACCGTCCCCGCCATGCTGATGCCGATGAG
>DAOUCM010000060.1:0-55340 GCA_034431895.1 Anaerolineales bacterium | reverse complement strand
CCTGTCATCTAACGCGGCACCTGATGATGCTCACGGCAGCGGGCTTCGTACAATTCAGAAGCGCCCACAATGACCACAGGGTCATCGTAGCGCGCCGGCTGACCATTCACCAGGCGCTGGGTGCGCGAGGCCTCGCCGCCACACACCATGCAGATGGCGTGCAGTTTGTCTACTTTTTCGGCTTTTGCCATCAATACCGGCATGGGCCCAAAGGGTTCGCCGCGAAAGTCCATGTCGAGGCCAGCCACAATGACGCGCATACCGCGTCCGGCCAATTCTTGCACCACATCTACAATTTCAGCGTCGAAGAACTGAGCCTCGTCCACAGCAACCACGGTGGTATCCGCTTCGATGCGCGCACGAATGTCGGCCGCTCTTTCGACCGGTATGGCGTCGAAATTTGCGCCCGCATGGGAGGTCACTTTTTCGACCGCATAACGAACATCTATGGCGGGCTTGAAGACTTGAACTTTTTGCCTGGCGATGGTGGCGCGTACCAGGCGGCGGATGAGTTCATCCGTTTTGCCGCTGAACATGGAGCCGCAAACCACCTCGATAGAACCGGTATGATGTTTCATGGCGCTTCTTTCTCCCCTTTTGCTTTGGAAAGGGGCAGGAGATGATAGAACAAAACAGGCAGACGCTTTGCATCTGCCTGTTAAGTGTACCTGAGTTTGTCAAACGCGCAACCCCTCGTGAATGCGGGGCGGGCCTTTATGCGGCGGCTTTGGCCTCGGCAAATTCATAGCCCAACGCGCGTAACTTTTTCTTGGCGTCAATCAGAGACTTTTGACCAAAGCCAGAGATAGCCAACAGCGTTTCTTCTCCCTCGGCCAGTTTTTCCAGGAATTGACCCACGTTCACAATGCCGGCTTTGGCCAGCGCCTCGGTCGGACGAGAACCCAGTTCGAGTTCGGCCATGGGTCGGGCTGGCGACACGCGCGCGGTCTCGCGGGCTGCTTTTTCTTCCATGTAGGTCTGGCGCGCCTGCAACTTCTTGTAGAAGCGATCTACCTGGCCTTCGATGTCCACGATACGTGCCTGCTCGCCGCTGAAGAAAGGGTGACATTTGGAGCAAATTTCGACCCGGATTTCCTTGCGAGTCGAACCCGTCTTCCAGGTATTGCCGCAGGCGCAAGTTACCGTAGCGTCGGGATAGTATATTGGATGAATATTGGTCTTCATAATGGCCTTCTATTCTGCAGCCTGTGGAAGCACGTTGACGCGCTTGCGGCCATGCACCACATCATACATGACAATGCCGTCTTGCAGAGCAAACAGCGTATCATCGCTGCCAACGCCAACGTTCAAGCCTGGCTTGATATGGGTGCCGCGTTGGCGAACCAGGATGTTGCCGGATAGCACGAATTGACCGGCATAGCGTTTTACGCCCAGGCGCTGGGCATTGCTGTCACGTCCATTGCGGCTCGAGCCGCCACCTTTTTTGTGTGCCATTTCTACCTCACACTATTTCTTGCTCGTCTTCGATGGAGACGATGCTTTTGCAGTTGAATCTTTCTTGCTCTTGGAAGGCGCTTTTTCTGCCTTGGGTTTGGCTGCTTTCTTTTCAGCGGTCTTTTCGGCTTTTACGTTGGGAGCCGCTTCCGCAGACTTGGCCTCCGCTGAGGCTTCGACAGGCGTTTCAGCCTGGGCCTCGATGTTTTGGGCTTTGGCAGGCCTGCGGCTCTCGCCAGCCTTACCAATATGATCCACCATCAAGCGTGTATATTGCTGACGGTGCCCGCCTTTGACGCGAATGCGCTTCTTGGGGCTGTATTTGAAGACGACAACTTTGGGGCCTTTGAAGTGCTCCATCACGGTCGCGCTGACTTGTATATCGCTCACGGTAGGCGTCCCTACCAGGGACGTTTCTCCGTCCACCAGCATCAGCACGCGCGATAAGTTCACGGTTTCGCCAGCGTGGGCTGGCAGGCGGTCCACTTCAATGGGCTCGCCTTCGACGGCTTTGTATTGCTTGCCGCCGCTTTCGACAATCGCGTATTTCATATTTTCTCCTGGCATTCGCTTCTCCATACGACCGGCGGGGTTTTTGCTGCCTCGATTGCTTGGGCAGTCCCTTCGCCGGTGTACGGGGAAGCCGGGGGTGCATACAACCGCCCTGGCCATTCTTGCTGCCAGGGCAGAAGCGGGCAATATTATACTGAAGAGGAGGCTTTATGTCAACCTGACTTTTTCCTTGACTTTTTGTCCTGTTTTGTGTATATTGGTCTTGGTAATGTTGATTTCGGAAAAAAAAAGAGTAACATATGTATGAAATCGACAAAATAGATATGAATATTGTCGGTTTGTTGCTCGAAGACGGTCGTATGCCTGCTTCAGAGATTGCTCGCCGTTTAGGGAGTGTTTCCGAGCGCGCTGTTCGTTATCGTATCGAGCGCATGATCGAGGATGGGGTGATTCGCGTCAGCGCGATTGTCAGTCCTCAGGTATTTGGTTTGTCCACTCGCGCTGACGTATTGTTGGAGGTGGAGGCGGATAAAATTTTGGAAGTGGCCAATGCCTTTGTCCATTATCCCAATGTAACCTATGTGGCCTGTGCTATTGGCGAAACCGATATCAGCCTGCAAGTTGTAGCCAGAGATGCCAATGATGTGTACCGCTTTGTGACCGAAGTGGTGAGTAAAGTGCCGGGTGTGCGCAAGACGACCACCTCCATTGTGCCGGTTGTGTTGAAGGATGTCTATGAGTGGAGGATTCCTGCTGAATTGATCGAATCGTCCCCCTAAAAATCATTGACAGGAGATGCTGTATGAAAAATTTGACCCAGAGCGCCGTTTTACAAGAGCGCGCTCAAAAAGTGACGCCTTTAGGGGTCAACTCTAATTTCCGATACTGGGGTCAGGGTGTTACCCCTTACGTCCAGAAGGGCAAGGATGGCTACCTGTGGGACGTGGACGGCAACAAATACATTGACTACCGCATGGCGTTTGGCCCCATCATTCTGGGTCATGCGGTAGAAGAAGTGGACAACAAGGTCGCAGAGGAGATTCGTCAAGGGGTTTTGTTTGCCATGACGGGCGAACTGGAAATCGAGGTCGAGGAAATGATGATTTCCATGGTGCCAGGGTTGGAAATGGTGCGTTTGGCCTGTTCTGGCACGGAGGCCACCATGCACGCGCTTCGTGTAGCGCGCGCCTATACCGGTCGAGAGATGATTCTGAAATTCGAGGGCAACTATCATGGTTTCCACGATCATACCTTGTGGTCCACGTATGCTCCAGCCGAAACGTATGGCAATGCGCGTAGTCCCCTTCCGATTCCAGCCTCTTCGGGTATTCCGCGCGTCTTGGGGAATCTCTTGTTGACGTTGCCCTTCAATGACAAGGAGGCTTTCGAGCGTGCGATGTTCAGTTATGGGCATCTCTTGGCAGCGGTCATTACTGAGCCTTGCCAGGGCAATTGCGGCGCTATTCTGCCCGAGCCGGGTTTCCTCGAACTCATTCAGAAGAAATGCGCAGAATATGGCGTTGTTTTCATCCTGGACGAGGTCAAAACGGGCTTTCGCATCGGCAACGGCGGCGCACAAGAATACTACCATTTGAAGCCTGATTTGATGACCTATGCCAAAGCGCTTGGCAATGGTTACCCTGTGGCGGCCTTTGGTGGCAAGAAAGAAATCATGAGTATCATTGGGCATGGGGTAGCGCAAGGCGGCACCTATACCAACAATAAACCGGGTGTGGCCGGCGCCTGGGCCACACTCAAGATGCTCAGGGAAAAACCCATTCTCAAAACCATCGAGCAGCGCGGTAAGCGCCTGATGGAGGGTATTGACCAAATTCTGACCCAAGCAGGTTTAGTACATTGTATGAATGGCTACCCTGCCATGTTTTCGTATGCGCTTGGCGTGGAGAAGGTGACCAATCAACGCTCTTGGAATGAAAGCGATAAGGACTTTTACCTGAAATTGGTGGACGCGCTCATCGAACGCGGTGTCATGCCCGACCACGATGCCCGCGAGCCGTGGTTCTTGTGTTATGCACATAGCGACGCGGACATTGACGAAACTTTGAACGTGTTCGCCGAGGCCGTGAAGGAAGTGAAGAAGTAAACAGGTACACAAGTACACAGGTTCATGCAGACCTACAATGGAGACGTGGAACTTGTCCACTTGTTTGCGTGTCTACGTGTAACGTCACCCGGAGATCCTATGACCCAATTAACTGCAAAAGAAATCGTTGACCTGAACAAGGAATATACCTTCTACTCCTGGTCGAATCAAGGGCAGGTCAATCCCATCCCGATTGTGCGCGCGGAGGGCGTCTATTTTTGGGACGCGGACGGGAAGCGCTATCTCGACTTCGCCTCGCAGTTGGTGAACCAGAACGCGGGTCATCAACACCCGAAGATTGTCAAGGCGATTCAGGAGCAAGCTGCCAAACTGACCTTCGTCTCGCCCGGCGCTGCCACCGAACCGCGCGGCCTGCTCGGCAAGAAACTGGCGGAGATTACGCCCGGCGATTTGAAGAAGACTTTCTTTGCCCTTGGCGGCGCGGAAGCCAACGAGAACGCCATCAAGATTGCCCGCTTCTACACGGGACGGCACAAGATTCTGGCGCGCTACCGCTCCTATCACGGCGCGACGCACGGCGCGATTGCGCTCACGGGCGATTACCGCCGCCTGCCCGCCGAGCCTGCCATGCCGGGCGTGGTTCACTTTCTCGACCCGTACTGCTATCGCTGCCCCTTCGGCTGGACGCGCGAGACCTGTCATCGCGAGTGTATCCGCCACGTCGAAGAGGTGATTCAGCACGAAGGTCCAGACCAGATCGCCGCCATCATCCTCGAAGGCGTGACCGGCACGAACGGTCTCATCATTCCGCCCGACGACTACTGGCCTCGAATGCGGGAAATTTGCGACAAATACGGCATTTTGCTCATCTCGGACGAGGTGATGAGCGGCTGGGGGCGCACGGGCGAGTGGTTCGCGGTGGACAATTGGGGCGTCGTGCCAGACATCATCACGACCGCGAAGGGCATTACGTCGGGGTATGTGCCGCTCGGCGCGGTGATTGTGCGCGAGAAGATTGCGAAGTTCTTCGATGACAAGGTGCTGTATGCGGGTCTCACCTACAACGGTCATGCGCTGGCGTGCGCCGCGGCGCTCGCTACGATTGAAGTGTATGAGGAAGAAAAACTCTTCGAGAACGCCAAAAAGGTCGGGGAACATCTCGGCAAGCGGCTGGAGGAACTGAAAGCGAAACACCCGTCGGTGGGCGATGTGCGCTACATCGGCCTGTTCTCGGCGCTCGAACTGGTGAAGAACCGTCAGACCAAAGAGCCGCTGGATTTGACCCCGCTCAAGAACTTCTTGATTGCCAACGGCGTGTATGTGTTCAATTTCAAGAATATTCTGTTCGTCGTCCCGCCGCTGGTGATTACGGAGGAGCAACTGGACGAGGGCTTGAATTGGATTGACGAGGGGCTGGCGGAGTTGATGGATACGATGTGACCCCCTTCCCGGCCTTCCCCCAAATCAAAAACCGATTTGGGGGAAGGGGAATGAGAGTTTTGAATGAATACTTTACAAACAACCCAGACAGAAATTACTCCTCCCCCATTGTCGGGTTTTGACAATGGGGGAGGGTAGGGTGGGGGTCTAAATGCATAAACGCACTACCCCCAAGATCTTCGAGCGCGCCAAAGCGTTGCACCGTGACATGACCGAGGCCGAATCCAGACTTTGGAAGCATCTGCGGGCGCACCGCATGGGCGATGTCCATTTTCGAAGACAACATGCCATTGGCAACTATATCGTGGATTTTTGCGCCCCCCGCAGAAAACTGATTATTGAGTTGGACGGAAGTCAACACTTGGAGCAAGAAGAGTATGATGAAGAAAGAAGTGAATTTTTGAAATCCAAAGGATACAAGATATTACGGTTCTGGAACAATGATGTGATGAATAATGTCGATTCGGTCTTATCTGTGATTTGGGATACTTTGCAAAAAGAGAATGACACATACGACTTTCGACGTTAGACCTTTGACTTTGATAACAACGGAGCTATTATGGAAATATTGAACTACATCAACGGCGAATGGGTGAAACCCGATGCCAGAGAATATTTCGATGTCATCAATCCCGCTACCGGACAGGTCATCGCTCGAACGCCCCTGTGCGGTAAAGCGGAGGTGGACGCGGCGGCGCGGGCGGCGAGCGCAGCCTTCCCTGCCTGGCGGCGCGTCCCTGTGCAGGACCGCGTGCAGTATCTTTTCAAACTGCGCGACCTGCTCAAAGCCAATCAGGACGAAATCTCGAAACTCATCACGGATGAATGCGGCAAGACCTTTGACGAATCCAAAGCCGAGATGGTGCGCGCCATCGAAAACGTGGAAGTGGCTTGCGGAATGCCGCATTTGAGCAAAGGCGAGTTCGTCGAAGACATCGCTTCGGGCATTGATGAGCTGATGATTCGCCAGCCGGTGGGGGTGTGTACGACGATTGCGCCGTTCAACTTTCCGGGCATGATTCCGTTCTGGTTTTTGCCCTATGCGCTGGCGGCGGGCAACACCTACATCATCAAACCGTCCGAAAAAGTGCCGATGACCATGCAGTTCATCTTCAAACTTATCGAGCAGGTCGGTTTCCCGAAGGGTGTAATCAACATGGTGAACGGCACAAAAGACGCCGTAGATGGGCTTCTCGAACATCCCGTCATTCGTGCCGTTACCTTTGTCGGCTCGACCAACACGGCGAAATATATCTACGCCACGGCCGCCGCGCATGGCAAGCGCGTGCAGGCGCAGGGCGGAGCAAAGAATCCCGTCATCATCTTGCCCGATGCGGATATGGAGATGGCGACCAAGATCGTCGCCGATTCGGCCTTCGGGTGTGCGGGGCAGCGCTGTCTGGCGGTCTCTCTTGCCGTTACAGTGGGGGAGGCACGCAATCAATTTACCGAGTTGATTTGCGACGCGGCCTCCTCGCGCGTCGTCGGTTACGGTCTCGACGCGGGCGTGCAGATGGGGCCGGTCATCAACCGGGCCAGCAAAGAGCGTATCGAGCAGTTCATCAGCCTCGGCTCCAAGGAAGGCGCGGATGTGCTTGTAGATGGGCGCGGGACGGTCATCGAAGGCTACGAGCGCGGTTCTTTTGTCCGCCCAACGATCATCGCTGGAGTCCAGCCTGGCACTGAAGTGTGGAAGACCGAGATCTTTGGGCCGGTGTTGGGAATAATGCATGTCAGCACCATCGAGGAGGCCATTGCGCTGGCAAACAGCCATGTCTACGGTAATCAAGCCAGTTTGTTCACCTCATCGGGTTCAGCAGCGCGCAAGTTCCGTTATGAAGTGGACGCAGGCAATGTGGGTATCAACATTGGCGTGGCGGCTCCGATGGCGTTCTTCCCGTTCAGCGGCTGGAAAGATTCATTCTTCGGCGATATGCACGGGCAGAGCATGGACGCGGTCGAGTTCTTCACGCAAAAGAAAGTTGTGATCGAGCGCTGGCCGAAGGAATGGACCAGGAAGTTCTAGGCAGGTAGGTCAACTTGTGTACGTGTGTAGTTGTGTACTTAACGCCAGTTCGGGATAACCTTCCCGAAGGTTTTTTAGAGCAATTCTATGGGCAAAATCGAGCCTTTGGGACGGTTCGAATACGTGTGTAGTTGTGTACTCAACCTCGAAATAGACAGACTGCGAGGACGAATTGCCCGCTTGGGTAAATTTTACAGGAGGAAGACATGCCGCAAGATTTAGCACATGCAATCGAGTATGCCAGTCAGTGGATCGAAATCATCAAGAAAGACCGCGTTCCCGAGGAAGAAGGAAAGTGGATCATCGAAGAATCGCTCCATAACTTTGCAGAACATTTCAACAAGGGCTGGCTGGATTATCGCAAGTCGGTGACGCAAGCCGGACAGTGGGCTGCCACCGAATGGACCGGCCGCGGCGCAGTGTTCGAAGATGTGCTGGGCCGTAAGTACATTGATTGGTTGGGCGGTTTTGGAATGATGGATTTGGGTTGGAGTCATCCCGAAGTGGTGGAAGCCGTTGCCGCCCAGTTACGGCGCACGCCCATGCCCAGCCAGGAACTGATCGATCCGCTGCGCGGCGTGCTGGCGCGCTTGATGGCCGATATTACACCCGGTGACTTGAAATATGCCTGGTTTGCGGCCAGTGGCACCGAGTCGATCGAGGCGGCTATCAAACTGGCTAAGGTTTACACCCAAAAACCGGCCTTCATCGTTGCCGTCAAGGCCTTTCACGGGAAAACGATGGCTTCGCTCTCCATGATGGGCAAGGCTGATTACCGTCAGCCGGTAGGGGTGCTATACGGCGGGCCGGTCTATCACGTCCCATTTGGCGATGCGGAGGCCGTTGAACGTCAACTCGAAATCTGCGACAAGGTGGGGATTGGCGTGGCAGGCGTGCTGATGGAGCCGATTCAAGGCGAGGCGGGGGCGATTGTCCCCCCGGATGATTTCTGGCCGCGCATCCGCGAGGCGACGAAGAGATACGGAACGTTACTCATCGCTGATGAGGTGCAAACCGGCTTGGGACGCACCGGCAAACTGTGGGGCGTAGATCATTGGAACGTGGTTCCCGATATTTTGGCGGTTGCCAAGTCGCTGGGCGGCGGCGTGATGCCCATTTGCGCGGTTTGTACCACCGAAGAAATCTTCCAGCCATTCATGTACCCCAATCCTTTCTTGCAGACCACCACCACTGGCGGCGGCGCCCTGGCCTGCTCGGCGGCCATTGCAGCCATTCACGTGACCGTACGCGACCGGTTGTGGGAAGCGGCAGCCGTGAAAGGAGAACGCATCATCAACCGCGTCAAGGAACTGGCCGAAGAATTCCCGCAAGTGTACGAAAAAGTCACCGGCAAGGGTCTGTTGATTGGCCAGCATTTCCAGAAGCCGGAGATCGGCGGGCGGGTAGCGGCAGAGTTGTTCAAACGAGGCGTGTTGGTAGCGGGTACATTGACCAGCGCCCAGACCATCCGTATCGAGCCGCCGCTGGTGATCACCGATGAGGAAATCGAGGATGGCCTGAACCGCCTGACAGAAGCGGTAGGCGTGGTTGCCAAATCGTTGTAAATTCAAGGGCCGGAACAAGCGAGGCTGCCCGGCTCCTTTGGGTTGTTTGTGCAGGTTTTTCGGCTATAATTTGTTTTGAATGGCTTTGCGTTGCAGATTGGAGACCTATGGCCCATACAGACGCTGTACGCATAGCGAATTTGGTTCATTGGGAATTGGCGTGGTATCCCCCCAGTTCTGGCGGCAGTTGCCTGTCCCCTGGGCGCCCGCCGGACAGGCTGGCGCTTGCCCAGGGCACTGCCGCCCGCCAGCAGCGCAACAGCGTCCCCTTTGGGGATAGCATCCCCTTTGGGGACTGCCGGCGCAACGATCACAGCGATTCCCAGAGAACCGCCAATTTACTGTGAGGAGCAAACGATGAGCGATTTTGCGGTTGAGTTGAAAGATGTCGTTAAAACATTCAAAACCCCAGAGGGAACGTTCATCAATGCAGTAGATCACGTGAATATGCAAATCAAGCATGGGGAATTTTTCTCCATGCTGGGTTCCTCGGGGTGCGGCAAAACCACCTCCTTGCGCATGGTGGCAGGTTTCGAATGGCCGACAGAGGGCGAAGTCTACATCGAAGGCCAGCCGCAGGGACACAAGCCGCCGTTCCAGCGCCCGGTCAATACTGTGTTTCAAAGCTATGCGCTTTTTCAGCATATGACCGTTTATCAGAATATTGCCTTTGGGCTGGAGATGCAAAAAGCGCCTCCTAACGAAATCAAAGAGCGTGTCGGGCGTATGCTCGAAATGGTGCAATTGAGCGGTATGGAGCGCCGTTACCCGCGTCAACTTTCGGGTGGGCAGCAGCAGCGCGTCGCCCTCGCGCGCGCCCTGGTCAAACTGCCCAATGTTCTCTTGCTCGATGAGCCGCTTGGCGCGCTGGACTTGAAACTCCGTAAGGAAATGCAATTGGAGCTGAAGGCCATTCAGCAGAAAGTAGGCATCACTTTCATCTACGTCACCCATGACCAGGAGGAAGCCCTGACCATGTCTGACCGGATTGCGGTGATGAGCAAGGGCAAGGTGCTGCAGGTTGGCACGCCGGTGGAAATCTATGAGCGCCCCAACTGCAAATTCGTGGCAGACTTCATTGGCACCTCCAACTTCCTCGAAGGAAAAGTCAAGTCGCTGGAGGGCGACAAGGCGCAGGTATTCGTGCCGGCGCTGAACGCTGAGGTCAAAGGGTTGGTTTCTGGCACGGTCACGGTAGGAAGCCAGGCGGCCATCTCGATTCGCCCGGAGAAGATTCGTTTGGCCGATAAGGCAGCGTTGAGCCAGAACTGTTTCGAAGGTCGTATTGTCAGTTCGGTGTATATCGGTTCCGACACACACCTGATCGTGGAAGTCAATGGCTTGCTTTTGAAAGTCTGGGAGCAAAACAAGATTTCCAGTTTGGATCCCAGAGCCTATTACACCGTTGGGCAATCGGTGTGGCTGACTTTGTTCCCTGAAAATACGCTCATCATGGCTGGCGAATGAGGTGTTGTCATGTTGAAACGACTTCGTGAGAACAAATCTGCGCAAGGGACGCTGTTGATTGCGCCGACGTTGATTTTCATGGTCGGCTTGTTGATCATCCCGCTGCTTTTGACGCTGATCATCAGTTTTGGAAAACGCTCAGCAGAAGGCAACGTCATCTACACCTTTGGCTTACACAATTACATGCGTATTTTGGGCTTCAGCCATGATTGCCCTGCTGGACAGACGACCTGCTTCGACCCGCTGTACGCCCAAATTCTCTGGCGTTCCATCTCCCTGGCATTCAATACCACTGTGCTGGTCATTTTGCTGGCCTATCCGCTGGCATACTTCATTGCCCGTTCCCATCCCAGCCGTCGTAATACGTTCTTGTTCCTGGTGTTGGTGCCGCTGTGGACGAACTTCGTCATCCGCGTCTATGCCTGGATGATGCTCTTGCGCACACAAGGATTGATCAACAGTGTCTTGGGTTGGCTGGCGGGATTGGTCGGGGTTCAATTTGTGCCGTTCGAAATGCTCTACACGCCCGGCGCGGTGCTGGTGGGGATGGTGTACGAGTTCCTGCCCTTTATGATCTTGCCAATCTACACTTCGCTGGAAAAGATTGATAATTCGCTTTATGAGGCCGCCGCCGACTTGGGCGCGAATCCGCTTCGGACCTTCTGGCGGGTGACGCTTCCGCTCTCGATGCCGGGCGTGGTCGCCGGAACCGTGCTGGTCTTTGTCCCTGTGATGGGCACCTTTGTCGTCTCGGATCTGTTGGGTGGCAAGCAAATCATCCTGGTCGGGAACCTGATCCAGCGTCAATTCTTGGACGCGCGCGATCCCACCTTTGGCTCTGCGGCTTCGCTGATTTTGATGGTGATGACGCTGATTGTGATGTATTTCTACACCCGCAAGTTTGGCTTTGGTGAGGAGATTGTGGCCGCATGAACCCCTATAAGCGCTCCCCCTTTGTCAAAATTTCCACCGTCTTGGTGTATTTCTTCCTGTATGCGCCCATCATCGGTTTGATGTTGTTCTCGTTCAACGCCTCGAAGACCAATATCTTTTTCGAAGGCTTCATCACCCGCTTTGGTCCCCTTCAAATGAACGGCAGTACTGTGGTGCAAAGCCCTTGCGGCCCGTTTCACTGGTTTTGTGAATTGAGCAAAAATGCCGAGGTCAGAAACGCAGCCAAAAATACGCTTACCATTGCCTTCATCTCTACGATTACCTCTACCGTGATTGGGACACTGGCGGCGCTGGCTTTACAGCGTTACGATTTCCGCCTCAAATCCTTTTCGCAACTCTCGCTCTATATCCCTATCGTCATTCCCGAAATTGTGATGGGGATTGGCATCCTGGTCCTGTTCAGCCAACTCTTCTCTTTTCTAAACAACTTGCTGGACATACGCCTGGCTATGGGTTTGCCGACGGTCATCGTCTCTCACATTGCCTTCAGCATTCCCTTCGTGACGCTGGTGGTGCAGGCGCGCTTGCAGGGCTTCGATAAATCCTACGAAGAAGCCGCCATGGATTTGGGCGCCAACGAACTGACCACCTTTTGGCGCGTCACCTTCCCGATGATTTTGCCGGGCGTTCTCTCGGGCGCGCTGCTGGCCTTCACTCTCTCGCTCGATGACTTCGTGATCACTTTCTTCACCACCGGCCCCGGCTCCACCACCTTGCCCATTTACGTCTATGGCTTGTTGCGTCGCATCATTACCCCGCAGGTGAATGCCTTGTCTACCATCTGGGTGCTGGTGGTCTTTACGGTGGTGTTGATCTTACAGCGCGTGCAGAATCGGCAAACTTGAGGCGGTGTAAACCGCAAGGCTGGCGGTCTGCCTTGCGTTTCGAATTCCATTTCCTAAAAGGAGGAAGCAATGAGAAACAAAATGTTCATGTTGTCAGCCGTCGTCATCCTGGTAAGTATGGTGCTGGCGGCGTGTGGCGGAGGCGCACCTGCTGAAAAGGTAACCTCCTCTGGCTTTGTCTGTCCGGAGCCGGAACACAAGATGGAGGTCACGTCGCAAGAGTTGAACCTCTTTGTTTGGACAGAGTACATCCCCGTCGAATGGAAAGAATGCTTTACCCTGGTCTATGGGGTCAAAATCAATCATGATGAGTATTCTTCCAACGAGGAAATGTACGCCAAACTTTCGGCGGGCGGATCCAATTATGACCTCGTCCAGCCGACCGACTACATCATTAGCCTGATGATCCGCCAGGAAATGCTCGAGAAATTAGACAAGAGCAAATTGTTCATTTTGGATAGTTTGGATCCGGCCTATATGAATCAGCCGTTCGACCCGGGCAACGAGTACACGATTCCCTATGAAGCCGGCCTGGACGCCATCATCTACAATGCCGACAAGGTGACGACTCCCCCGACAGCCTATGCTGACTTGTGGAATCCCGAATATGCCGGCAAGATCGTGCTGCTGGACGATTCCCGCGTCATCATTGGCATGACGCTCTTGACGCTTGGTTACGATGTCAACACCAAAGACCCTGCTCAACTCGAAGAGGCCAAAACGAAATTGGCGGAACTCGTGCCAAATGTCAAGTTGTTCGACAGCGACAGCCCCAAGACCGCATTGATCGCTGGCGACGTGGACCTGGGTATTGTCTGGACGGGCGAAGCCTACACTGCCAATCAGGAAAACGCGGCCTTCACCTTCGTTTACCCATCGGAAGGCGCCATAATCTGGCAGGATAATTGGGCCATTCCCACCGGCGCGCCGCATGTGGACGCAGCCTATGCCTGGATCAATTACACCATGCAGGGCAATCTCTTCTACCTGATGTTGCGCGATTTCCCCTACCTCAACCCCAACAAGGCCGCCCTGGAGTACGCCAAGACGAATGCTCCTGATTTGTACGAGCCTTTCGTGAATTCACCTGTCACCAACCCACCGGCAGAAGCCCTTCAGAAGGCGCATCGCGTTGACGATGTAGGCGAAGCCACACCTCTCTATGACAAGATTTGGACAGAGATCAAGGGCGACTGATTTTCCTTAATCAAGGTGCCGAAATGGAATCAGGGAACCGTCGAAGACGGTTCCCTTTGATGTTTAATCTTGGGTTGACTGCGCCCTAACTAACATTAACCTGGATTCGGGATCAGCCTTTGAACCGTCCCGAAGGCTGGATTTTGCCCATACCATTGCTCTAAAAAGCCTTCAGGAGGGTTATCCCGAGTTAACATTACACCGCACAGTCAACAAAATAACCTGTTCGCGAGCGATGCGGCCCCATTGCATCCAGACGCTTATCCGTTCTCTATCCGCTGGTCACTTCGACCTGGCGCCGTAATACTAAAACGCCCCCTACCCCTTTTCGAGAAGATGTAAAAATTGCCTTTTTGGTTAATCAATCGTCATTGAATCATTGACTTTGTTGATAAAAAGATATAAAATATAAACATGGAAAGCATAATCAGCACTACTCTTGAAAACGACCTGGACCAGATTGATTTGCAAATTCTGGAATTTTTGCACCAGGATGGCCGTATGGCCTTTGCAAAGATCGCCGAGCAATTGAACGTCTCGCCGGGCATGATTCGCATCCGCTATAACCGCATGGTCGAGATGGGCTATTTGAAGGTGGCGGCGATTTCTAACCCCCTGCGTATGGGCTTCAAGACCATGGCCTTGATTGGCATTCGCACCGATGGCGCCCACATGCTGGAAGTGGCCGAAAAAGTGGCTCAGTTAGAGGAGGTGGTGTACTTGATTATCGTCAGCGGGCGCTTCGACATCATGGCAGAAGTGTTTTGCCGTGATCATGCCGATTTGCTGCGCTTTTTGACCGAGAAACTCTATACCATCGAAGGCGTTCGAGAAACCGAATCCTTTTTACATTTGAAGATCATCAAAGAAATCTACTTTTGATCCAGTGCATTGATTTCCCATACGGGATCAACACATCATTCTCGTTTACGAAGGAGTACTTTATGAAAGTTCTGCTGGTTGGTACGGGAGGCGTTGGGGAGGCGATTGCCGTCATGGCCAAAAAGCGTCCCTGGATCGAGCAAATGGTGTTGACGGATTACAACCTGGAACGCTGCAAGGAAGTTCAGCAAAAAGTGGGCGACCCTGCGCGTTTCCCGGTCGAGTTCATTGACGCCAGCAAACAGGAAATGGTCGAGGCGCTGGCCAAGAAATATCGTGTTGACCTGATCATGAACGCGGTGGATCCGGTCTTCAACAAACAAATTTTCGATGCCGCTTACAACGTGGGGGTCAATTACATGGATATGGCGATGACGCTTTCCGAGCCGCATCCCACCGATCCATTTCACAAAACGCACATCAAACTGGGCGACTACCAGTTCGAGCGCGCGAAGCACTGGGAAGAAAAGGGCCTGCTGGCGCTTGTTGGCTGCGGAGTAGAGCCCGGCATGGCCGATGTGTTTGCCCGTTATGCCCAGGATCACTTGTTCGACGAAATCGAAGAACTGGGCATTCGCGACGGCTCCAATATCGTAATCCAGGGCTATGAGTTTGCCCCCAATTTCTCGATTTGGACGACCATCGAAGAATGCCTCAACCCGCCCGTCATTTGGGAAGAGGACAAAGGCTGGTTTACCACCGAGCCATTCTCAGAGCCAGAAGTGTTCGACTTCCCCGAAGGTATCGGCAAGATCGAGGTGGTCAACGTAGAGCATGAAGAAGTGTTGCTCATGCCGCGCTGGGTAAAGACCAAACGTGCTACGTTCAAATATGGCTTGGGTGACCAGTTCATCAGCGTCTTGAAAACCCTGCACATGCTTGGACTGGACAAGAAAGAGAAAATCAACGTCAAGGGGGTGATGGTTGCCCCGCGTGACGTGGTGGCTGCTTGTCTGCCTGACCCGGCTCGTTTGGGCGATAAGATGACCGGCAAGACCTGCGCCGGCACGTGGGTGAAAGGCAAGAAGGACGGCAAACCGCGCCAGGTCTATCTTTACCAGGTGGCCGACAACGAACAGTGCATGAAGACCTGGGGTTGCCAGGCAGTAGTGGCGCAGACGGCTTTCAGCGCCGTAATTGCCATGGACTTGATCGAGCATGGCGTGTGGAAAGGCGCCGGCGTCCTGGGACCCGAAGCCTTCCCGCCTGACCCCTTCATGGAGAAGATGGCCGATTACGGCTTCCCTTACGGCATCAAAGAGATGTAAGCGGTAAGCGCCAATAGATACCCCGCAGGCTCGAACCTGCGGGGCCTTTGTCTATCTGCGCCAAGCCCCAGGAGCATTTATGAAACTCGAAGGCATCTACGCCCCTCTCGTCACCCCGTTCGACGCCAACGAAAACATCAACTATCCCGCTTTGGAGCAATTGATTGACTTTGTACTATCTAACGGTGTCGTTGGTCTCATTCCCGGCGGAACCACGGGCGAAGTATATGCGTTGAACGATGCAGAACGGCTGGAACTCTTCCGATTCTACCGTCAGGTGGCCGGCAAACGCGCGACATTGATCGCGGGCGTGAACGCCGGTGCCACGCGCGATGTCATCCGCTTCTCCCAGGCGGCTGAAGAAATGGGCTACGACGGCCTGATGGCTGCGGTGCCGCCCTACTCGCGCCCCACCCAGCGTGAATTGCTGGCGCACTACCGGGCAGTTGCCCAAAGCGTCAGCCTTCCCATCGTTCTTTACAATTTCCCCTGGCGGGCTGGCAGCGAAATCGGCTACCCCGTCCTCGACGGCCTCGTCAGCCTGCCCAACATCATCGGCATCAAAGAAGCCAGCAGCGATATGTCGCGCGTCTACGAGATGCGCCTGCGCTACGGCGAGCGCTACCAAATCATCTGCGGCTCCGATGACCAGGCGCTCGACTATTTCTTTTGGGGAACGACCGCTTGGATTGCCGGCGCCGCCTCCTGCGCCCCCCGCCAACACGCTGACGTGTTGGAAGCCGCGCTGAAGGGAGATTTCGTCACTGCCCGCGCCCGTATGGATGCCCTGATGCCGCTGCTGCGTAACATCGAAAGCGGCAGTTACACCCCCAAGGTCAAATTCGGCTGCGAACTGCTCGGCATCCCGGTTGGCAACCCCAGAAAGCCGTTATTGCCCTTGGCTGATGAAGAGCGGCGAGAATTCCAACGCATCTTCGATGCGCTAAACATTCGACTGTGACCTATGAAGCGCATCCCTTTTTTGGACTCTCACACCGGCGGCGAACCCACCCGTTTGATTCTCTCGCTTCCTTTCGACCCCCCAGCGGGTACCGTTGCCGAAAAGTTATCCACGCTGAAAGCGCATCACGACGACCTGCGCCGAACGGTGTTGAACGAACCGCGCTGTTCTGACGTATTCATCGGCGCTTACTTGGTCGAGCCGGCCGACCCTACCTGTCAATTGGGCGTCATTTTCTTCAACAACGTCGGTTACCTCGGCATGTGCGGACACGGAACCATCGGCTTGATCGCCTCGCTGGCCTATCTGGGGCGCGTGCAACCTGGAGTCATTCGGGTGGAGACCCCGGTCGGAGTGGTCGAAGCAACCCTGCATCCCCTGTCATTGCGAGGCGAAGCCGAAGCCATTTTCTCGCCAAACGGGGAATTGCTTGGGGCAAACCCTCGATACGAGCGGGCAGAACCTTCGCTCTACTCCACCGCTGACCCTCGCAACCACAGGTATCCGAATAAAGTTTCAGTGAAAAACGTCCCGGCCTATCGCCACCTGGCGCACATCCCCGTCACCGTGGCCGGCAAAACCATCCATGGCGACGTAGCCTGGGGCGGTAACTGGTTTTTCTTATGTCACGATCACGGCCTGGAGGTGGACATGTCTAACCTCGAGGCGCTGACCGATTTTGCCTGGCAAGTACACGAACAGTTGGCTGCCAACGGTATCACCGGCGCAGGCGGCGCAGAGATAGACCACATCGAATTGTTTGCCCCCACGCCCCAGGCCGATAGCAAGAGTTTCGTCCTCTGCCCCGGCAAGGCCTACGACCGTTCACCGTGCGGCACCGGCACCAGCGCCAAACTGGCCTGCCTGTATGCCGATGGCCACATCCGCGTCGGGCAAACCTGGAGACAACAAAGCGTGGTTGGCAGCATCTTCGAAGGCAGCATCCAATTGGATGGCGACAAGATGATCCCAACCATTACAGGCGAAGCCTGGGTGATGGCAGAAGGCGTGATCCTGGTGGATGAACGCGACCCATTTGGAAGCGGAATTTGACTTGAATACTCGAGTAAAATAAGTGCCGTGTTCCGTCTGCAATCCCCAAAGGGGATGCTATGAGACCGCGGACGGGTGAAGTCAATGGAGATCAAGGATGGAATCGAAACGCGATGTACTCATTATCGGCGCTGGCCCGGTGGGATTGAGTTGCGCTTATTACCTCCTGAAAGCGGGGCGCCAGGTAACGCTTCTCGATGCAAAGGAAATCGGAAAGGGCAGCGGCGCGGGCAACGCGGGCCATATCGTGCCGAGCCATATCATCCCGCTGGCGGCGCCTGGCGTGGTCGCCTCGGCTTTGAAGTGGATGCTGGAACCTGCGTTCAGCCCCTTTGGCATGAAATTGAGCCTCGATCCGCGTTATCTGGCATGGCTGGTGCAATTTGCCGCAGCCTGCAATGAGGCAAACGTACAGCGCGGCATCCCGCCGTTGAAATATCTGGGACAACTGAGCGCAGAGAATTTTGCTCGTCTTGTGGCAGAAGAAAAGATAGAATGCCATTATCGCACGGCAGGCTTTTTGAACTTGTATCGCACTCGACAGGCATTCGAGGCGGCGCGCCGCGAGGCGGATTTCATTCAGAAGCAGGGTATTCCTGTCCGCATGTATGAGGCGGCCGAGGTGCAGGCTGTGGAGCCGGCTGCCAGGGAGGACGTGCTGGGCGGTATCCATTTCACGGGCGACGCCTATCTCGACCCGGCCCGCTTCCTTGCAGGGCTGGCAGAACGTGTACGCGCCATGGGTGCCGAAATCATCGAGAACACGCCGGTGACGGGATTCCTGTCGGCGCAGGGAAAGGTTCGGGGTGTGCAAGCAGGCGCGGGTGAGTGGGAAGCGGAGCAGGTCGTTTTGGCGGCGGGGGCATGGTCGGGCATCCTGGCGCGTAAATTGGGTCTCCATATTCCCCTCCAGCCGGCGCGCGGCTACAGTCTGACCGCTTCAGCCGTCCAACACATGCCGCAGCACGCCCTCATCCTGGGAGACCGGCGGGTGGCCGTGACGCCTTTGGGGACGGCGCTGCGCGTGACGGGGAGGCTGGAGGTGGGTGAGTTCAGCGTCATCCCCAACCCGCGTTGGATCGAGCGCCTGGAAGGGTTTGCGCGCGAGTACCTGCGTTTGGAGGAGGCGCTCGAAATCCGCGAAACCTGGGCCGGCCTGCGCCCCACCACGCCAGATGGAATGCCCCTCATCGGCTTCTCACCGCGACATAGCAATCTCATTCTCGCCACCGGTCATGCCATGCTGGGCCTGTCGCTGGGCCCAGGCACCGGACAGGTGGTGGCAGAACTGGCAAACGGCGCTAAGCCAGCCGCCGAACTGCGGGCGCTGGGCTATCGGTATCGGTGACAAGCGTCTATGCCAGATTCCCAAAGACGCTGCCGCTTGCCCGACCGGCAAGAGAAAATGGCATTCTTCCTACTTGCCTACTCGCCCTGGACGTGATACACTTTATCTTGGATGATGAAAGTGAATCTGCTTGTCGTAACGCCGTTGGATAGTTTTGGGGAACTCATTCGCCAAAGCCTGAGCGACATGGACTCGTTCTACGTCTATATCGCCAAAAGTCAGGCAGAGGCTTTGCTGCTTGCTGAAAAGAACAATTATTCTCTTGCCCTGCTGGATATGGAATTAGGAGAGGCGACCACCCGAGAGTTGGGTCGCGCCTTGCGTCAGTCGAACCCCGATATGGATTTGATCATCCTATCGAGCGAAGATTTGCCTCCCTCGATGGATGCAATTCGTCCCTGGGTGTTGCTGCGTAAACCGTTCTATCTGCCCGACTTCATCCAACTGATTCGCGCGGTTCCAATCATTCCTGATGAGTTGTTGAATGCAATGGAAAGCAATCACCATAAAGTCGAAACGCCTATGCCTGAAAAGGCAGCCAGCCCCGAAATTCCGTGGCTGAACGATGTCTCGAAGGCCGCTCAACATTTGACGCGCCTGACGCTGGAATCTTCTGCGCAAGCGGCGCTCATCACCCGCGACAATGACCTGTGGGCCTATGCCGGGCAACTCTCGCAGAACGCTGCCAATGAACTGGCGCAGACGGTGGCCCGTCATTGGGACGGTCAACAGGGCAATGATTTGTTGCGCTTTGTGCGCCTGGAAGCCACCAAAGCCGAACACATGCTGTACGCTACCAGCATGACTCCCGAGATCGTCCTGGCGCTGGTCTTCGATGCCGAAACGCCTTTTAGCACCATTCGCAGTCAGGCCAACAAACTGGCGCACTCGCTGGCAATTGCCAAAACTGGCCCGGTTGCAGCCGTGCCTCCCAGCCCGCCCTCGGCTGCGCCGGCGGTTCAGGAAGCGGCTTTAGCCGAGCAAGAGGTGGAGGGTTTCGATGACTCCAGTGAAGAACTGGAGGTGCCCTCCATTGCTGAGATTCTAAAGGATGTACCGCCGCCGGTGCCGCCGCGCCGCCAGCAAATAAGTGAGCCTGTCATGCGCGCTGCTCCTCTGGAGCAGGCTACTCCAGACGCCGATGTGGACGTGTCGGTGGCTGCTACCAGGCCGTCTGTGCCTTTGCCGAAACCCACACATCGCCTGAGCCACGAGAGTTCGCCGGCCATTCCGTTGCGGGGGTTGGTGGTGACAGAGCAGGCCGTCTCCCGGCAAGAGACGCTGATGGACGTGCCGGAAGAATTGGCCAGCACGCTGCCCTCCAAGTCGCAGCAACGCCGACCGGCAACGCCTATGCGCCCGCCGGCGCCGGGGGAATTAGACGAAACCCGCCCTCACTCCATTACAGAAGTGGCTGGCCGTATGATTGTCGAGTCGGCTTCGGCGGCGATGGCGCAATTGAATTATGCCTGCCTGTTAGTGCCGCGCTTTGCATCTCATTACATGACCGGCGACCTGGCCGACCGCCTCTCTCAGTGGATGCCGCAAATCTGTGTAGCCTTTGGCTGGCGGTTGGAATTCCTGGCTGTGCGTCCAGATTACCTGCAATGGGTGGTGAATGTGACGCCCAGCACCTCGCCAGGCTACCTGATGCGCGTCATGCGTCAGCAGACCTCTGAGAAGATCTTTGCCGAATTCCCACGCTTGAAAAAGGAAAATCCTTCTGGCGATTTCTGGGCGCCGGGTTATCTCATCATGGGCGGATTGCAACCGCACCCGCCACAATTGGTGAAGGATTACATCCGGCAGACCCGCCAACGGCAGGGCATTTCTCAACCGCGACGCTCTCAATGAAATTGGAGGTGCGGGGGGGCGCGCTGCGCCTCGACACACCTCGCTTTCCTCCCTTCTTTTTGGAAATATACAAATTTTTACCGCAGAGTCGTCATCTCTGCGGTAAAATTTTATCCGCAGATAGACGCAGATTGCGCTGCTTCCTTTCTTACCCACCCACTGTCACTGACTACCGATCACCGATCACCGATCACCGATTACTGATTACTGATCACTGAAAACTGGAATCCTCATGCCCCCTACCCTTTACCTGATTGACGGACACGCCCTGGCCTACCGCATGTACTATGCCCTGACTGCGGGCGGCAGCAGCACGCAAGGCTGGCATACCTCCAAAGGCGAACCCACCGCCGGCGTTTATGGCTTTGCGCGTGAGATGATGCGCATTCTCGAGCAGGAACGTCCCGAATACATGGCTGTAGCGTTCGATACGGGCAAGACCTTCCGTGACGAGATGTACCCCGAATACAAGGCTACGCGCGCCAAAATGCCCGATGACCTGCGCCCGCAAATCGAGCGCATCCGTCAGATAGTGGATGCTTTCAACCTGCCGCGCCTCGAAATGGAAGGCTACGAGGCCGACGACGTTCTCGGCTCGGTGGCCAGGCAGGCTGTTTTGCAGGGGCTGGGCGTAAAGATCATCACCGGAGATCGCGACCTGCTGCAACTTGTGGATGAGCGCATTGCCGTCTATGTGGCCGGAGACGACAAAACCTACCTGACCGCACAGGACGTGCAGGCTAGCAAGTTGGGCGTGCGCCCCGAACAAATCGTGGATTACAAAGCCTTGGTGGGCGACAAATCCGACAACATCCCCGGCGTGCCGGGCATAGGCGAAAAGACCGCCCTTGGCTTGCTGGAAAGATTTGGCTCGTTGGACGGCATCTATGCCCACCTGGACGAGGTGGAAAACCGCTGGCGGGTGAAACTGGAGGCGGGACGGGAATCAGCCTACCTGAGCCGGGATTTGGCGACCATTCGCACCGACCTGCCGGTCTACCTGGACCTCGAACATGCGCGCGCAGACCGATTGGATGCCGCCGTCTTGAGTGCGTTGTTCACCGAACTCGAGTTCCGCTCTTTGCTGAAGAAGGTGCCAGAACTGACGGGGCAAAGGCCGGCCGCTTCGCCTTCCCCGCCTTACCGGCCAGCCCAGCAAATGTCCTTGTTTGCCACTGAAGCGCCGGTCATCTATGCACCGGCTGCGCCTGGGCATTTGGAGGTGCAAGTGGTAGACACTTCTGCCGCTCTGGAGGCGTTGGCTTTGGAATTGAACAAGGCCGAGTTGATTTCTTTCGATACCGAGACCACTTCCACCGACGAGATGCAGGCCGAACTGGTGGGCATTTCGCTGGCTGTCGAAGAGGGAAAGGGCTATTACATTCCGATTGGGCATCAGAGCGGCCAGAATCTGCCCGTCGAACAGGTCATCGAGGCCTTGCGCGCTCCGCTGACGAACCCCAAGATTGGGAAGATAGCGCACAACGCCAAATACGATTACATTGTGCTGGCGCGGTATGGCATCCAGGTCGCGCCGTTGGTCTTCGATACCATGATTGCCGAATTCGTGGTGGACCCTGGCTCACGTAATTTGGGTCTGAAGAACCTGGCTGAAGCGCGGTTGGGAGAAGAGATGACCCATATCGAAGACTTGATTGGCAAGGGCAAGAGTCAGGTCAGTATGGCCGAGGTAGAGGTGCGAGTCGCCGCCGCCTATGCTGCCGCCGATGCCGAAACGACTCTGCGCCTGATGCCCATTCTGAAAGCCAATTTGGAGCGTACAGGCGGCCTGAAGTTGATGAACGAGATCGAAATGCCGCTCATCTCCGTACTCGCCGATATGGAAATGACCGGCATCCTGATTGACCTGCCATTCTTTGCGCACATGTCGAAAGAATTGGAAATGCGCTTGCAGGAGATTGCCAGACAGGTGTATCAGTCGGTAGGGCGGGAGTTCAACCTCAACTCTACCCAGCAGTTATCCGATATCTTGTTCAATCGCCTGCGCCTCGAACCGCCCGATCGGAGCAAGAAAACGGCCAGCGGCCATTATTCCACCTCGGCCGATGTATTGGAAAACTTACGCGGCAAGCATGAGGTGGTAGATTGGATCCTGGAACACCGTGAATTGTCGAAACTCAAATCCACCTATGTAGACGCCCTGCCAGCCGCTGTCAACCCGCGCACTGGCCGGGTGCATACTTCTTATAGCCAGACCGGGGCGGTGACGGGACGGCTCTCGTCCTCCAATCCTAACTTGCAAAACATTCCCATTCGCACCGAGGAGGGACGTCGCGTGCGCAATGGCTTCATCGCGGCGCGTGGCAATGTTTTGCTTTCGGTTGACTATTCGCAAATCGAACTGCGCATCGTAGCGCACATGGCCCAAGACCAGGGCATGTTGGCGGCCTTCCGCCAGGGGCAGGATATCCACGCTATTACAGCGGGGGCCATTTACGGCGTCCCGTTAGAAGCGGTGACGAAAGAAATGCGCCGGCACGCCAAAGCCATCAACTTTGGTTTGATCTACGGCATGTCGGCTTTTGGTCTCACCCGTTCCACTGAATTGACTTTGGCCGAGGCCGAGGAGTTCGTCAAGACTTACTTCCAACAATTCCCCGGCGTAAAGAGGTATTTGGATAGCATCCGCAAACAGGCGGCTGCACAAGGCTATGTAGAAACCTTGCTGGGCCGCCGGCGCTACTTCCCCATGCTGAAAAACCCGGCCAATGCAAATCTGAAAAACCGCGAAGAGCGCGAGGCGATCAATGCTCCTATTCAAGGCACCGCAGCCGACATCATGAAGATCGCCATGCTGAGAATTCCCCCGGCGCTGACGCAGGCGGGACTGCATGGCAAGATGTTGCTGCAAGTGCATGATGAAGTGGTGCTGGAATGTCCGCAGGATGAATTAGAGGAAACGGCGCGGATCGTGCGGCAAACCATGGAAACCGCCTACCGGCTGGATATTCCATTGCTGACAGAGGCGCGCGCTGGACAGAATTGGGGCGAGATGCAAGTCCTCCATTGAACGTTCTGCGCTGTGGGAACGAATTTCAATTTCATTGGAAACGTCCCATTACAGACATAGTCAAGGTACAATAGAACGACATGACCGGACGTGAAGACGCTTTTCAAAAGGCAATGAACCAGGGCCATTCCCATGCCTGGGATCAGGAGTGGGAAAAGGCTGTCGAAGCCTATCGAATAGCCCTGGCTGAATTTCCAGACCACCCAAAAGCATTGAACAGCCTGGGGTTGGCATTATTGCAATCTCAGCAGTTCGAGGAAGCCTTGAAAGTCTACCAGCGGGTGGCCAGCGTGACGCCCAATGACCCGATTCCTTTCGAGCGAATCGCGCAATTGTCTGAGCGGTTGGGACGCCTGAAAGAAGCCATCGAGGCGGCAAGTAAAGCCGCCGAACTGCACTTGAATAACCGCGATGTCGAGAAATCCATCGAAAATTGGGTGCATGTCATTACACTGAATCCGGAGCATATCCTGGCGCACTCGCGGCTGGCATTGATGCACGAAAAACTGGGTCACAAACAACAGGCTGTGATGGAATACCTGGCAATAGCCAGCCTTTTGCAGCGCGGCGGGAATCCTGAGAAAGCCATAGAAGTCGTGGCGCGGGCGCTCCAAATCCTCCCCAACAGCGCAGAGGCCAAACAAGCCGAAACGCTGCTGCGCGCAGGCCAGATGTTGCCCAAACCGGTGCGACCCAAAGGCGGGACAGCCCCGCTGGCGATGTCGCAAGTCAAAGAATTGAACCCGCCCAGTAAGCCGCTTGCCTCTTCCCCTGACCCTATTGTCGAGGCGCGTCAAAAAGCGTTGACTGCGTTGGCAGAGATTCTCTTTGAATATTCGGATGAAAATAGCGCTGCTCAAGAACGACGGGGGATTGCTGCGATTGTCAAAGGCACCGGTCAACTTTCGCAATCTGAACAGGCCAAGGTCGTCTTGCATTTGGGCCAGGCCATTGACGCTCAAACCAAGAATCAAGAGGCTCAGGCTGCGGAGGAATTAGAACATGCGCTGGAGGCCGGCTTCCATCATCCGGCGCTTTACTTCAATTTGGGATATTTACGCGCAAAGGCAGGGCGCACCGAAAGCGCCATGCGGCATTTGCAGCACGCTGTCAAACATGCAGATTATTCGCTGGCCTCCCGCCTGTTGGTGGGGCAGGCGCTCTTCCAGGCGGGGCGCACGCAAGAAGCGGCCATCGAATATTTGGAAGCCCTCAAATTGGCCGATGCTCATATCGTCTCGCCCAATCAAGCCGATGCGTTGCGTCAATTGTATGAGCCTTTGATCGAAGCCCAGGCTGCCGAAAATGACGAGACCAACCTGCGCCGCCTGTGCGAAAATATCCAAGAGATGCTTTTGCGCAAAGACTGGCAAGCGCATTTGCGCAAGACGCGCGAGCAAATGCCCAAATCGCAGGAAGGGGATACCCCCCTACCGCTGGCCGAAGTCATCATCCAGGCGCAAAGTAGCCAAGTGCTAGACGCTATGAATCAGGTCAAACAACTGGCGCGTATGGGTCACCTGCGCTCGGCCATGGATGAAGCCTTCCAAGCCTTGTACCATGCTCCCACTTATTTGCCTCTGCACACCCTGATTGGCGAATTACTCATCCAGGAAGGGCATACCCAGGAGGCCATTGCCAAATTCATGGTCATTGCCAACGCTTATAGCATCCGCGGCGAGACCGCCCAGGCAACGAAAATGCTGCGGCGTGTACTGGAATTGGCGCCTATGGACCTGGCAGCCCGTACCCGCATGATCGAGCAACTGATTGCCCACGGGCAGGTAGACGAGGCCATCAACGAATACCTCGACCTGGCCGATATTTATTATCGCCTGGCCGAACTCGACATGGCGCGTAAAACCTATACTACTGCTTTGCGAGTGGTCCAACAAACCAACGCCGATCGCAGTTGGAATGTTCACATCTTGCAGCGCATGGCTGACATTGACATGCAGCGACTCGATTGGAAACAGGCCATTCGCATCTTCGAACAAATCCGCACGCTGCGGCCCGATGACCAAAATGTGCGTAAGAACCTGATTGACCTCAATTTGCGGCTGGCGCAGCGCGCCCAGGCAGAAGCAGAATTACAAAGTTACCTGTCTTATCTGGAAAGCAACGGCCACAGCGAACAAGCGCTGCCCTTCCTCGAGGAACTCGTCAAGGAAAACGAAGACCAGATCGTGTTGCGGCGCGCGCTGGCAGAAGCATATCGTCAGCACGGTCACATCGAGCAGGCCATTTCCCAACTGGATACCCTCGGCGAAATGTTGATCGAGGATGGCAAAAAACAAGATGCCATCCAGATTATCCAACAAATCCTGGCGTTGAATCCGCCCAATGCAGCCGATTACCAGCGAGTTTTGGTTCAACTCCAGGCTGATTGAGATGGTCGAAACATGCGATCTCTGATGTATCTTCTCGAAGAGAAAGGTGGCAAAACACCCAGCGCCCCGATTTGTTGAGATGATATTCCAGATTGGATTATTTTGAGTTGAGAACGAGGATATAATTCGATTAGGTTGCCATCCATGTCTAAAAGGCGCGATTCAAATCGCAAGACAGTTGGTGTATTGCTGGCGCAAATCAGCCGCGTATGGGGGGTAGAATTCATGGCGGGTGTAAATGACCAGGCCCATGCCAACAATGTCAACCTGATCTGTTTTGTGGGGGGGAAACCCATTTCGATTTCGACGCCTGAGCAGCAGGCTGTTTCTTATGGATTTTACGACCTCGTCAAGCCTGTGCAACTAGACGGCCTCATCCTGGCAGCCGACATGGGGCATGGACTGAAATATCATGAAATCAGTGCCTTCTGCAAAGCCTTTGCATCCATTCCTATCGTGGCCCATGCGATTGACGCAGAGGGTGTACCCCATCTGCGCGCCGATAGTTTGAGCGGCATGCGCGAGGTCATCCGCCACTTGATTGAAACTCATCATTGCCAACGCATCGCCTTCATTCGCGGCGTAGCCGGTCAAATCGAAGCCGAGGAACGCTTCCAGGCATATCACGAAGAATTGCAGGCCCACGCGATTCGATATGACGAGAAACTGGTTGTGCAAGGCGATTTCACCCCCGAAAGCGGGCGCGCTGCGATTCGTACTCTGATGGACGAACGGGGAATGCGCTTTCAGGCGATTGCCGCCGCCAACGACCGAATGGCCTTTGGCGCCCTGGAAGCCTTGCAAATGCGCGGTATCCAGGTGCCCGACCAAGTGGCCCTGACCGGCTTCGACGATGTAGACGAAGCCCAATCGCTAGGCGTACCGTTGACGACTGTACATCAATCCTTCTACGAACAAGGTCGGCAAGTTTTCGAAATGCTCATGCGGCGTATGCAAGGGGAGAGCATCGAATCCATCACCAAAGTACCCACCAGCCTGGTCATCCGCTGGTCATGTGGATGCCTGCCAGAGACAGTACAGAAAGCCGTCGTTGCGCCCCGCGAAGTAGCGCAAACTGGCCGCCTTCAAAATAAGCGCGATGCAGCCATTGAGGCCCTCCTGGGAGCGGCGCGCGTTGACGCGCAAGATGGGGCCCTCCGACACTTTCGTGAAGTTTTTGGCGCCATGTGGGATACTTTCCTGACCAGCGTTCAGGATAATCGTCATACCGATGAGTTCCTGAAAGCCACGAACGCCGCCATTGAATTAATGCGCCGAGAAGGGCGCGAACCTGCCATTTGGCACAATGTTGTTTCGATGCTGCGCCGTTATGCCCTGGGGGGCATCTCTGTTTCCAATCAAACGACCATACTGAATGCCGAGAACCTGTTTCAGCAAGCGCGCTTGCTAACTGGCGAACTTTCGCAGCGCGCTCAGGCTCTCCAACGTCTGCAACGTGAACAACAAGAGAACATTTTGCAGGCCTTCAGTTTTTCGATGGCGCCTGCATTGAGCCTGGACGAGATTGGCTCGGCCATCAAGCAGAATTTCCCTGCCCTCGGTATCGAGCGATGGTACGTCATGTTTTATAGCGATGTAGCCTCCCCTCATCTCATTACCGCGCCGCCGCCAGAGAATTATCGCTTATTACTCGAATACGAAAACAAGACCTTCCATATCCCGGCGCAAGTATCCAACTTAGAGCCAGGCAGTCTGATTCCGCGCGGCAAAACGCCCGCCGACCACCGCTACACGGCAGTCATCATGCCGCTTTCGCTGGCAAGCAATCGTTTCGGTTTCATGTGGGCCGAAATGGGCCCAAGGGATTGGGATGTGTACCTGCGAGTCCGCAATTTGGTCAGCAGTGCGCTGTTGCGCGTCACGCTTGTCCAGCAGCGTGAGCAGGCTCAAAAGGAAGTGGAACGCTTGCTAGAAGAGGCGCGCAATCACGCCGCCGAACTGGCCATCGCCAGAGACATTGCCGAAAAAGCCGCCATCGAAAAGGAAAAATTGTACGCAAACGAGCAAGCCCGCCGCCGCGCCGCCGAATTACTGGCGCGGGCGGCCCGCCAACTTTCCTCGCTGGAAAAACTGGAGCGCGTGCCTCAACAAATCCTGGAACAAATGCGCACCTTGCTTCCTTTCGACCGCGGCGTTCTGTTCTTGGAAGATGTCAACGGCACGCCCTATGTAGCAGCACATTACGGCCTGCCGCCCAATGCCCCCATCCATGAACTGACCTACCGGGCGCAAGGCAACGACTTGTATGACGCTGTGGCGCGCATGAAGGAGCCTATCCAGATTGGGGACGTACAAAAACTCAAAGGCTGGCAGCAACCGAAGTGGCTGCCGCCTGACTCATCCTGGATGGGCGCGCCCCTATTCTTCAAAGACAAAGTAATGGGAATGTTGGTTCTATCGCGCAAGCAGGCTTTCTCCTATAACAAAGACGATGCCCTGCTGGTAACTACCTATGCCGTCCAGGCCGCTATTGCTCTGGAAAATGCCCGCCTGTACGATGAATTGGACCGTTTCAACCGCATGATGGAGCGCATGGTGGAACAGCGCGTAGAGGAATTGAACCGCGCCCTCAGCATCCTGGAAAAACTAGACAAGAACAAATCTGCCTTTATCCAGGTAGCGGCCCATGAATTGCGCACGCCTTTGACCGTTATCAAGGGGTACCTGGGCATGTTGCGCAGTGAAAGCATCGTACAAGACCACCCCTCCCTGCTGCAAGCCGTGGATGGCGTGTTACAAGGCACAAACCGCCTGCATCAGATTGTCAACAGTATGCTCGATGTGGCCCGGCTGGAAAATCAAGTGCTTACGCCTCACACTGACCTGTTACCGATTGCCCCGCTCCTGCGCCTGATTCAAAAAGACTATCAGCAGGAACTCGAGGCGCGCCAAATCGAATTGAAACTGGACGAATCCATCAGCCGTATGCCGCCCTTGCAAATTGACCCTGAACTGATGCAGAAAGCACTGGATAACATCATCGTCAACGCCATCAAGTATACCCCCGATGGCGGAACCGTTTCGGTCAGCGCTGCAGCGGTCACCGATGAGCAACTCGGTCCGTGCGAAGAACTGCGCATTCAGGATACCGGCATTGGCATAGACCCGCAAAACCTCGAAATCATCTTCGAAAAACTCTACCAACTGGGCAAAGTAGAACTACATTCCTCTGGCCGCACCTCTTTCAAAGGCGGCGGCCCGGGCTTGGGGCTGGCCATTGCGGCCGGCATCATCAAAGCCCACGGCGGCAAGGTGTGGGCCGAGAGTCCGGGGTACAATGAGGAAACTTGCCCCGGCAGCACCTTCATCGTTCGCTTACCTTTCCCAAAAGATACCCCCACCCCCTAGCGCAGATTTCATCTGCGACAACGGCCAACCAGTGCAAAGCGCAGAATCTTTGCGCTCGAAATGGATTGACAATGCGTTTCACCTTGCCCCCCAACCCCAAAGCCTATTACGCCCAAGTTTGGGAAGCCGTGCGTCAAATCTCGCCTGGCAAAGTCGCCACCTACGGCCAAATAGCGTTTCTCCTCCCGCCCCCGCCGGGGGTGGACTTCGAGACCTACCGCGCTTTTGGCCCGCGCTGGGTGGGCGGCGCCATGGCCGCCTGCCCTGATGACGTTCCCTGGCAGCGCGTCATCAATGCCAAAGGCGAGATCAGCCCCAGGCCAGGAGCCGCTCGGCAGAGAGCCTTGCTGGAAAGTGAAGGCCTCATTTTCAACCAAAAAGGCCGCATAGACTTGAAAAAATTTGGCTGGGAATCGGCAAAACCCGCTCGACTCAGCCTGTTGTAATCACAAGAGGAGCCTATGTCATTCACCATCCAACCCCCTCCACCCGGCGCGTCCCTGTTGAAGAAGGCCGCCTATTGCCGAGAGCATGATTGCCCCATGCTTCCTGTCGTCCAGGATGGTCAGCCGACCTCCATGTGCTTGTACGACATCATAGAACAAACGATAGGCGGACAGCGCGTCAAATACGTCAAAACTGCCAGCGGCACGCTGCGTTCGATCCGCTTCGAGAACGGCTATATCCTGGAGCCGCTCTGTCCGCATTGCGGCAAGGCCTCCATCGAGGATGAAGGTTTCCTCGAAACCAAGTTGCTGCTCTATTGGTCATGGGAAATGGAAAATATCAACGATGAAGATTACCCCAGCGTGGTGCTAGATTTTGGCGGCGCCGATGGCGTAATCACCGACACCGTTTCCGTGCATATCAACTCCATTGTGGGGCTGCGCAAAATCCAAAAATGACTGCGCCCCTGGCCTCACCGCCGGCACAGTTCCAGAACACGCTCGATTGGCGTATCCACCTTTACCGTATAGACGCGGATTCCCCATGGCGCTAGTTCGCGCCTGGCCTGCCGGCTAAAGGACTCCAGCCCGGCCATACTGGCGACGAACGCCGCGCGCTCTTTGCCGGACCCGCGGCCTGCTCCCGTTACCAGATGGACGATCACGCCCCCGCCTTGCTCCCGCATTACACGACCGACCGATTGGGTCATCAAGAACGCCCCCGTCAGATTCACATCCAACACGCGATGCCAGTCCCACTCGTCCATGTCGAGCAGCGGCGAGCGGGGTTCGACACAAGCATGATTGACCAGAATATCAATGCGGCCGAAATCGTCTTGCACTTGCTTCACCAGGGCCTGCACGGCCACTTTTTTGGCTACATCGTCCACGTACACCCGCGCTTGCCCGCCGCTTGCCAAAATCTGCGCTGCCACTTCTTCGACATTGAGCGGCGAAATGTCGTTGAGCGCCGTCGTCGCGCCGTGCTTCGCAAAGGCCTCGGCCAGGCGGCGGCCTGCGCCCTTGCCGGCCCCGCTAATCAAGACCACTTGTTGACTGAAATCTGATTTTTTCATTTCTCTTGGTCGAATGACTCACACAGGGGGACCGTGTCTGGATTTTCGTTGGCATTCAGCCTCATGCCCAAATAGGGCGAAGGGTCGAGTGTGTTTTGGATGTCCAACTCGTTGCGAAAATGGCCCAGGCCGTCATCTCGTACGATCGAAAAGTGCAGGTGAACGCCGGTGGGATTGTTGGGATCTCCAGAATAGTTACCCTGGTAGCCTAGAAACGTCCCCGCCTCGATCCATTGCTCGTAGGTGCCGGCCGGGAACGCATCCGAGATGTAAGACGCGCCGCTTTGGTCGGCCATGTGGGTGTAGTAGAGCCAAATCTGGCGACCGGGACGAAGCGGGTCATCGGGAACGCGCACGATCACCGACGACTTCCACTCCGGCAGACGGGTCAGGTAGCCAGGATAGGCGGCTATCACCGGCGTCACTCCCACCTCTTTGCCGCCGAAAATATCAATGCCCTGGTGACGGTGGCCCGGGCGGAAAGAATCGTCCCAAAGAAACCCGACCAGGCCATCGGTCGGGAAAATGAACGGCGCGTCTCCGCAGCGCGTTCCGGCTTGCATGTTCCATTCTGGGTGAGAAGCCGGGGCCTGCATCCAGGCGTGGAAGGCCGCCAGCCGCGCTGCGTTTGGGCGATACATACGGTACAAATAATACCCCCCCACCCCCAGCGCTACCACGATGGCTGAAAAGAGGACAAAGCGTTTGGACATGGTGAGAGATTATACTTGAATTGACGTATAATATCTCGAACAGGAGACCCTATGTCCAACGTGTATGCCTCTACCCATCCGCTGGTGGCTCACAAACTTTCCCGCCTGCGCGACAAGCGCACCGAGCCGAAGAAATTCCGCGAACTGGTGCGCGAGATTGCCGCCCTGCTGGCCTATGAAGCCACTGCCGACCTGCTGACGGTTCCGCGCGAACTGGAAACCCCGCTGGCGAGAATGACCGGACGGGAGTTGCAAGAGAAAATTGGCCTGGTGCCTATCCTGCGCGCCGGCCTGGGCATGGTAGAGGGCTTTTGGGAACTGATGCCCAGCGCCGAAGTCTGGCATATCGGGCTGTATCGGGACGAAAAGACCCTGCGCCCGGTGGAATATTACAACAAACTGCCGCTCGAGCCAACCGTCTCCGTTTGCATCATCCTGGACCCGATGCTGGCTACCGGCGGTTCGGCCATTGCCACCGCTGACGTGTTGAAGCGCTGGGGCGTGAAGAAGATCAAATTCGTCGGGCTGATCGGCGCGCCAGAAGGCATCGCCGCCATGCAAAAGGCGCATCCCGACATCCCCATTTATCTTGCCGCCATTGACGACCACCTGAACGAACGCGCCTACATCGTGCCAGGCCTAGGTGACGCTGGTGACCGGCAGTTTGGGACGGGCTAGGTTGGTAGGACAGACCTTTGGTCTGTCTTTCGAGACGAGACGATGAAAGCCATGCTCCTGCCCGAACTGGGCGACCTGCGCGCGCATCCAACGCTCCTCAGCCTGCTACAAGTTCCCGAGCCAGTTCCCGGCCCGGGCCAGGTCCTCATCCGCGTCTCGGCCTGCGGCGTGTGTCACACCGAACTGGACGAAATCGAGGGCCGCACGCCGCCGCCTGCATTGCCGGTCATCCTGGGGCATCAGGTCGTGGGCGTCGTCGAGGCGCTTGGCCCCGATGCGCCTACTCGTCAATTGGGTGAGCGCGTCGGCGTTGCCTGGATTTTCTCGGCTTGTGGCGAATGCGCTTTCTGCCTGTCGGGTCAGGAAAACCTGTGTCCCCAATTCCGGGCGACCGGGCGCGACGCAGATGGCGGCTACGCCGAGTACATGACTGCGCCGGCGGAGTTCGTCCACCCCATTCCCTCTGGGCTGTCTGATGCTGAAGCCGCACCATTGTTGTGCGCCGGGGCCATTGGCTATCGGTCGCTGCGCTTGAGCAACCTGCATGACGGGCAAGCGTTGGGGCTGATGGGCTTTGGCGGGTCGAATCATCTGGTGTTGAAAATGGCTGCGCATAAGTACCCGCATAGCCAGGTATTCGTGTTCAGCCGCAATCCCGAAGAACGCGAGTTCGCCCGCTCGCTGGGAGCGGCTTGGGCAGGAGCCATAGACGAGATTCCCCCTCAGGCGTTGGATGCGTTCATTGACACCACGCCGGTTTGGGGTCCTGATATGGAAGCGCTGAAGCGCCTCAAGCCCGGCGGGCGGTTGGTCATCAACGCCATTCGTAAGCAAGACAGCGATCGCCATGTCCTCTCCACGCTGGATTACCCCTCGCAGTTATGGATGGAGAAGGAAGTCAAGAGTGTGGCAAACGTGACGCGGGCCGACGTGCGCGAATTTTTGCAACTGGCAGCGCAGGCAGGCATCCAGCCCGAATTCCAGGAATACGAATTGAAAGACGCTAACCAGGCGCTGCTCGAATTGAAGCAAGGGAAAATTCGGGGCGCAAAGGTGCTGCGGATATGAAAGTGTGCCATCTGCATCGTTCTTTTGGGCTTCCTACCAATAGCCTATTGAAGCAGAAATTGACTTTGTTGATAATGTTTGTAAAGCATTCCCGCCTGTCTGTGTTTAGGCAGGTGGGTTGGACAAGTCGCGGACTTGCCCAACAGAATCTTTACAGTGGTTATAGTTGCCAAAGGAGAGAGAAATGTTCAAGAGACCTTTATACGTTTTCGTTGTTTTGTGTTTGGCGGCCATGGGCTGCAACTTGCCCAGCACAACCGCCGTCCCCTCGCCGACCACAGGCGGCCAGGATTTGATTGCCACCATGACCGCGCTGGCGCCCCAACAGCAGGTTACAGAGACCAGCGTTGCCCCGCCCACGGTTGCCGGAGAGCCAACCGCCACCCTTGCCCCTTCGGCCACCGCCTGCACGCCGATGATCACTGTCAATTCGAACGCCAACGTGCGCTCTGGGCCCGGCACGGTCTACGACCCGCCGCTGGGCGCATTGACCGTAGGGGCCACCGCCGCCGTGGATGGGAAGAACAGCGAGGGGACATGGTGGTACATCGTCTTCCCCGCCGGCCCCGGCGGACACGGCTGGATTTCTGCCAGCCTGGTGACGGCAAGTTGCATCCCGGCCACGCTGCCCGTAGTGGCTGCGCCGCCCACGCCGCTGCCGGCCAGCGGCACTTGCAAGGATGGTTATGTCTGGCGGCTCATCAAACCCAGCGATAAAGTGTGCGTGCCGCCCGCCTCCAAAGCGCAGGCAGATGCCGATAACGCTGCGGCCGATTCCCGCAAAGCGGTGACAGTTTACGGAGCAGACGCCTGCAAGGAGGGCTACGTTTGGCGCGAGGCCTACTCGGGCGACCATGTTTGCGTCACGCTTGCCACACGCTCGCAGGCGCAGGCCGATAATGCCGCGGCGCCATCTCGCTGGACGAGCGGCGCCTACGGGCCCCACACCTGCATCAGCGGTTATGTCTGGCGCGAGGCCACAGCCGGCGATGATGTGTGTGTGACGCCCGATGTGCGCACACAAACCGCGGCAGACAACGCCGCAGCCGCCTCCCGCGTGGCGGGGCCCGATGATTGCATCTCTGGATATGTATGGCGAGAGGCTTTTTCGGGCGACCACGTCTGTGTCACCCCGGCCGTGAAGACGCAAGTACAGGCCGATAACGCCGCTGCGCCCAGCCATACCTGGCCGTAATGACAACGAGTTAGCACACTTATAGTATTACCCTTGAAAAACTACCACTGGGTCGCTCCGCAGTTGCCTGCCCCCTGGATACCCGCCCAGCCTGTCCTGGTGGGTGTCCAGGAGACAGGCCGGCGTTTGCCCAGGGAACTGCCGAGCAACGCCAGTTTGGTTGCGGCTGGAGGCCGCGCTATTTGATTTACAGGAGGCGATCATGTTTCGTAGACGGCCCATCGTTGGGCGACCGCTGCGCCCTCTCAGGCGCGGCTTGCTTCCGCAGGTGCCGCCGCTCTTGCAGCGTGCCAATCAGTTGCTGGCAAGCGGTCAGTATGTTCAGGCGGCTGAAGCCTTCGAGTCGCTGGCAGATGCCGCCCAGTCGCGCGGCGGTGTGCGTGCGCCTTTGCTCTTCTTGCAAGCCGGGCGCGCGCGCATTTTGGCCGGTGAGACGGCGGCCGGGCTGGCGCGCCTCAAGCAGGGATTGTCGCTTTTGGCGGCGCACGCCGATTGGCCGGGCTTGCAGCGTGTTGGAGGGCGCGTGCTGACCGAGTTGAACGAACGCGGGCTGGTCCGAGAAGCCGCCGAGATGGAGGCCTGGCTCAAGGCAACCTTACCGGCCGGTTCGGTTGTATTTGCAGAACGCAGCGCGACGCCGAAGCCACAACTTCCTACCCACTGCCCTTCTTGCGGGGCGGCGCTGCGACCCGATGAGGTCGAATGGCTGGACGAGGTCACTGCCGAGTGCGCTTATTGTGGCAGTCCCGTGAGATAGAGCAGCCCAATGGCCTCTCCCGAAATCACAGAAGCCTACATCATCGAAAAGTTGCAGGGCGCGCAGGCTGAGGCGGCCCGTGCCGCTACGCCGCAACAAGCGGCTCTTGCTCCTGGCCTGGAGGCGAAATGCGCGGCGGTGTTGCTTCCGCTGTTGCAAGTGGAAAAGGAATGGTATTTGCTGTATACGCGCCGCACGGAACGGGTCGAGACACATAAAGGGCAGGTCTCTTTTCCGGGCGGCGCTTGCGATCCTGGCGAGGAGCAACCCGAGCAGACCGCTCTGCGCGAGGCCGAGGAAGAAATTGGCCTGCGCGCCCGCGATGTGCGCGTGCTGGGGCGGTTGAGCCCGTTGGCGACGATTACCGGCTTTTGGGTGCGTCCCGTTGTGGGGCGGATTCCCTGGCCTTATGCTTTTCGAGTAGAAAACGCCGAAGTGGCGCGCGTGTTTCTCATGCCCCTCTCTTGGCTGGCAGATAAACGCAATCGCTGGGAATTTTCTTTGCCGGGCAAGAAATTGGGATTGATCATATACCATCCTTACGATGGCGAAGTGCTGTGGGGGGCGACTGCTCTGATGACCGATACCTTTTTGCGCGTTGTGGGGCTGCTATAAATTCCCCCTGCGCAGGCGATACAACTGGATGGAAATTTGCAGGTTGAGGCGCACCTGGGGGTCCGACAAATCCAGGCCGCACAGGTTTTCGATGCGTTTCAGACGGTAAATGAGCGTACTGCGATGGATGTGCAAGCGGCGGGCAGTTTCCAGCGCATTACCGCCCTGCCGCAGATAAGTTTCTAGCGTGGTAAGCAATTCCTTGTTGTGTCCCTGTGAAGATAATTGCTGGATTTTCTGGCTGAAAATATCGTAATGGCTGTCATCGGCGGCTGCATGGTAGAGCAAATGCAGATAGCCCAGATTCTCGAATAACATGATGCGCTGTTCATGCTTTAGCAGGCGGGCAATTTCCATCGCTTCGCGTGCCTGGTCGTAACTCGACCGCAAGGAGAGCGGGTCTTCGACGACCTGCCCTATGCCAATCCACACGTCGGGGTGAATGGCCGCCAATTTCTGAGACAGGGTTTGGACGTTGGCGGCACATTGTACAACGGCCACAATCTGATTGCCAAAGGTGCCCATCAGGGCTTTATGTCCGCTCGCATGTGGTAGCAATTGGCGTAAGAGTTCGGATAGCGAAGCGGTGCAGGCGGGGCCCTTGCCAATCACCAACACTTGATGAGGTTGGCGAAAATCCAGGTTGAACTGTTCTCCCTGGTAAAGAAGCGCGCCTTTGTCCTCGAAACTGCCCTGAAGCAAGCGCACCAGGAAATCCCCTTTCAAGCGATTTTCGGTTTCTCGAATGGTTTGTTCTCTCAACATGATGAGGGCGGCAATGGTTGCAGCGCTTTCGATGGCCATGCGGTCCAATTCTCCCAGCGGACGAGCATCGGCAATCAGCCAGGTATAACCATAGACTTCGCTTCCTACCACAATGGGGGCAATGATGCGTTCTATTGTCATGCCTGCTGCCGGAGTGGGCGCAATGTGAATAGGCTGCCTGGCGGCACGAAGTTTTGCCAGGTCGCCGCGGCGCTCCAGTTCAGCGATCAAGGCGGGCGGCGTTCGCATTTGAGAGATGCTGTCTTTGCGCGCCTGGTCGGTTTGACCCCATTCAGCATAAGCCAGCAGTTCGAATTGCGGTGTTTCGATGGTCACGGCGCGTTCCACCAATTCTGCCAGGGTGCGCGCCAATTCAGGGAGTCCGCCGCCATCCAACACCAGTTGGGTCAATTTACGATGGATGAGAGAAGCGCGTTGCAGCAAGACGAATTGCTGATTGACGATGCGTGAATTGATTGGCTCGCTTACGTCCACCAAATGTAATTCCCAGGGCGCCTCGATGATGGGAAGCCCCAACTCGTCGGCAACAGCAATCATTTCCTGGGGAACGCGCTCGATGAACTCGCCTACCGACACAAGCAAGCCCGCCACGTTCTTGGCGTTCAGGGCGCGCACGAAGTCCTGACGCAAAGCGGTATCTTTTGCCAGCGACAGGGCGGTGGTCAGCACCAATTCGCCGCCCCGCAGCCAGTTCGGCGCATCGGGGACATCAATTGCGTGCGCCCAACGGATGGGACGATTCAGGCCTGTCTGTCCGGCTACTACGCGGCAGTTTTTGAAGACCTCCAATTGTAGGGCATCGCCAACGGTGTACATAGAATTTCTTTTTCAGAGACTCATTCGTTCTGCCACGCTGTGGGCAGAAAACGATTATTCGATTTGTGCCAGTTGGATGGCGGCTTGTACTGCGATGGCCTCGTCCGTTTCTACCAGCGGGGGGCGCACTGTCCAACGCGGCAGTCCGTGTAGGCGCGCCAGCAAGGCCTTGAGGATGGGCGGGAAGGGTGGGTATTTTTCCAAGATTTGACGCTGGGCGGTTAGTTTCGCCTGCTCAGCGGATGGATCCCTGCCTTGCCGGAAGGTATCGTAGATCGCGCGCAGGCTGGGCGAAAACAAGTTGGCGGGCGCGGTGATGCAGCCGGCTGCATGATGTCGTAAGGCCAGCGAAAAATGCGAGTCGGTGCCAGAAAAAACAAGCAGGTCATCGCCAAAAGTTTCACCGAGCGCCGCCGCAAAATCGGCATTGTGGGAGGAGTCTTTGAGGCCGGCAAAACGGGTGGGGAAGGCCTCTTTCAGGCGTTTCAGCAATTCCAGCGAAAAGCCAATGCCGGTGAGACCAGGGATGTGATACCCCAGCAAGTAACCGTCGGAAGGAACAGCCCGGCGAATCAATGCGCTGAACCAGGCAAACAAGCCTTCGTCGGTGGCAGAACGGAAGTAGTAAGGCGGCAGGACGACCACCGCTTCGTAACCCAAATCGAAAGCCGTTTTCGTCAGTTCGATGCTCTCGGATAGGCTGGGTGTGCCAGTGCCGGCCAGCAAGCGAAAGTGAGGATAGCCTTGCCGGACTTGCAAGGCAGCCTTCCAGACCGAACGGCGCTCGGCGGGAGAGAAGGAAGGCCCCTCGCCTGTAGTACCGAACAACAGGGCGCCGTGGCAGCCTCGATTGGCAAGAAAAGCCAGTAAAACGGGAACCGCTTCGAGGTCAGGGAGAGAGGCGCGCGTCAGCGGGGTCACAGCAGCGGCGTAGACGCCGGCCAAGGGGTGTTCAGTCATCAGGTCTCCAACATTTCGATGAAATCGCGGGCGGCTTTTTCTGGCGGATGCAGACGCTCGCCGTGAGTTTGCGCCAGGTAGTGCTGATGATCCAGCACCCACAAGTACAGGTCGCCTTCGGTCTTTTCGGGAAAGTCTTTCAGGATTTTGCTTCGACGGATGATTTCCACGATGGGCAGATAGACGGTATCGTACCAATGGCTAACCGCTTCCTCTTCGCTGATGTCGCGCTGCAGGTCAAGTCCCATGAAGTAACGATGCACAGCGATATGCTCCAACATGCGGGAAAAGCCGTCGGGGATGGTGAGTTTGATGTTTGCATCTGGGCGCAGGCGATCAAGGCCGGTGCGCTCGAGAAAATGCACTTTGTCGTGCAAGATTTCCAGGTCTTCCGGTTTGATGTCAGGGGTGATATTGATTTTGGTGGCGCATTCGCGCACTTCGGCCTCGATGTATTCCTGTCCCTGCTCGCGGGCGACCGAGACGCGATGGTGTCCGTCCACCACAAAGTACACCTCCCCCACTTTGTACAGGACGACCGGCGGCAGGCTGATGTCTTCGTAAAAGGCGCGGTTGACGCTTTGCCAGCGCGCCGCCAGGGCATCTTCTGTGGGCAAGAAGGCGCGGTCGAATTGATGGTAGCGGTTGAGGCTGCCGGCAATTTGGTCGGTACGAACCGTTTTCCAGCCTCGATAGATAGGACCGCCAATGTGCAATTTTTCTTTCACTTCATCGTAGGAAAGTAAGTTGGTCGGCTGACCGGAGATAACCGCCCAAACGCGGTTGAGAAAGGCTTTGAAACGCGCGCGGTTGAAGTCGGCCTTGACGCGGGAGGAGATTGGGTCATTCATGCTGAATCTCGATTACCTTGTATGGAAAGATGTTCATGACGGTCGTTTGCCCAACCTGCGTGACAGCGTTTGCCAGGTTGCGGCGGAAGAAATGCGTATGGCCATGCAAGTGATAACGCGGACGCGCCCAGCGGATGAGGAAATTCAAGGCCTTCAATCCTTGATGCGCCCCGGTATTCTCGTCGTGAATACCGAAGGGGGGAGAATGAGAAATGAGGATATCTAGCCCTTGCCGATAGACCAGGCGTTGGAGCAGAATGCGCGAGAGGAGGCGGAAAGCACGACTATAGGCCTCTGCCTGACTGTATTGGTTGACGCCGTCGGGCCGGTAGCGGATACTGCCGCCTAGTCCGGCCAACAGCATGTTGTCGAAGCGAGCAATTTTCAGGTCGAGGTTGGAGGCGCCTTCGGCGTAGGTCAATGAATGCGTGCTATCATATTTCGGGTCGTGATTGCCAGGAATGTAAAACAGCGGAGCGTTCAATACCGAAAGCAGGTATTCGAGGTATGAATACGGTAAATCGCCGCATCCTAAAATGATTTGGATGCCTTGAAAATGACCGTTTGCCGCAAGCGTATACAGGCGCTCGACTTCTTGATCGCTGACAGCCAGGATTTTCATGACAGGCTTCATTTTGCCCTAGATTGGCTGTCCCTGCAAGAGTAAGGGTCAGTAAATTTATAACTTCCCTCACATCGGCTATACTTGCGACATGAATGTCGAACCAATCATACACCAATGTGAATGCGAGACTTGTCAAAACGGGCTTGACATGCAAATCATAAAAAGCCATCAACGGATCAACCTCTTCATGAGTCGGCTGAATGAACCACAACGGCGTTGGTACGTGGCGACGTTGGCAGAAGAAAGCGATAGTCCCAGTGACCGACAACTGGCGCTCATCACGGGTCTGGATGAAAAGACGATTCGCCGCGGTAAAGCCGAATTGCAGGATCAACTCACCACGGTACCCGTCGGTCGGCAACGTCGGGAGGGAGGCGGACGCTGGCGGGCCGAAAAAAAGACCCGCAGTTAGAGCCGAAGCTCCTGGAATTGGTGGAACCGCATACGGCGGGTGATCCGATGAGCAGCCGCAAGTGGTTGAATTGTCGCCTGGGCGATATTCAAGAACGCTTGGGAAGCCATCGTGTGAGCAAGCCTGTCATCAGCCGTTTACTGAAAGCGCGCAATTATCGTTTGCGGGTCAACAGCAAACAAATCTGCTCGCAGCAGGACCCGCAGCGCAACGAGCAATTTGAGCATATTCAGGAACAACGCCGACAACATCAAGAGGCTGGCGAGCCGCGCATCAGCGTCGATACGAAGAAAAAGGAGCTGGTCGGCAACTTCCGGAACCCGGGACGGATATGGTGTCAGACCGCCGAACGGGTCCACGTGCATGACTTCAAACAGGATGCGCTGGGTACCGCAGTCCCGTACGGTGTTTACGATCTGCAGTTCAATCAGGGCACGATCTATCTGGGTCGCTCGGCGGATACTCCGGCTTTTGCGGTGGAGAACATCGCGGCTTGGTGTGCTACGGAACGCTTGGAGCGTTTTCCAAATTCCAGACGGTTGCTGATCGAGGCGGATGGCGGCGGCAGTAACAGCGCGGTGTCTCGAGCCTGGAAATATCACCTGCAAAACCAGGTGGTGGATCGCTTTGGTTTGATTGTAACGGTTTGTCACTATCCGACCGGCGCCTCCAAATGGAATCCGATCGAACATCGGCTGTTCAGCGAAATCAGTAAGACCTGGGCTGGTTGTCCGTTACGAACTTTTGCACTGGCTGCTCAATACATTCGAGAAACAAAAACGCAAACGGGATTGATGGTTTCGGCTCACCATGTCCGCAAGAAATACGTCACCGGTGAAAAAATCTCGGACGAACAGATGGCAACCTTGAATATCACCTATCACAATGTCTGCCCGCAATGGAATTACACCATTTATCCTCGTGGTTACCTCCACTGAGGGAAGTTATATTTTTACGAACCCTAAGTTTAATCAATCACTTCCATGAATCGAGGTGCGAGGTGTTTTGGACATGCGCAGCGCATCCCAAACACCCCGCACCTTTTTTTAGAGAAAATGCCCCTGTTGGATGAAAATGACGGCTTTGGGCTGTCCGATGGAGTGCGTCAGGCCGAAAAGCATAACTTTCGGAGCCCGGCACTTTGGCTTGTTCAAGTTAGGGATAAATGTCGCTCAACACCGGCACGTAGAAGCATCGGCACCCTTGAGGGTGCGAACATCCCAGATGAGGCAAGTGTGGAACCTGGTTCTTCTCATAAGTTCCCAAACGTTCGTGGCAGTACGAGCAGGCAGCGTCATTGGTCATGACTTTGACCGCCGCCACGCGCGGATTGGCCCGAAAACGCTGGAGCGCTTGCGCAGTGGTGGAGTATACAGAAAGATCGGCCTGACAGTGGATGCAGTGCGTGGCCTGGTCGGGCGAGGAAACATTGCACAGTGAGCAGGTTTGCATGGCATACCTCCTAGATTTATTCCAAACACTGTCCCGAAGACTCGCTAACAGCCTTCGGGACGTTGATTCCAAGCAAAGCGGTCGTCTTTATAACGGGGAAGATGTGTGCAATACGGCCTGTTGGGCGCCGTTCAAACTTCCTGTGCGCCGAATAAGGCGGTTCAAGTGGGCCACCAGGATATTGCTGGAGATGGGTTTGACCAGGTAATCGTCGGCGCCCGCATCCAAGGCGCTGGCGATCATAGCAGGATCGTCCAGAGCAGATAGAATGATAATAGGTATGTTGCTGAATGTGCGCACCTGTTTGCAGACCTGCCAACCGTCCATGCCCGGCATCATCAAATCTAACACAATAACGTCGGGGGACTTTTCTTGAAGCAATTTAATGCCCTCTTCCCCGCTGTTGGCAGTCAGCACTTCATAGCCGTGCGTGCGCAGCAACATAGCGAGGAGTTCGGTGATGGCGTTATCGTCATCAATGGCAAGGACTTTTATTGGCATAACTGTTTCCTCAGGTAGATTTTACAGCATTCTGGTCAAATGCACAAATCTGATAGCGCAATACTGGGCAAAGACCGCTCTTTGCCCGCAGAGGCAACACTTTGATACTAATTATGACCTATTTTAGACCAAATTCACTTTGCAAACAGTTAACAATTTGGCCGATTATTCTACTTGCCTGCACTACAAAAGAGATGTACACCCCGCGTTCGTCGTCGGCAACTGGATGCCGTTCCCCCTTTTGGGGAGGACCAACAACGTCCTCCATTCACTCATTCTTCGACTCGCTGTGTACGGCGAAAGGCAGCCGGATGACCGCTGAACATCTCGCTCAGCGCGTCTATCAACTCATCCATGGAGTAGGTACTTTCGTGTTCCAGCGCCTGCTTCAGCGCGTTCAGATGGTTATGCAAGATTTCCATTTGCTCTTTGAAGGCATCGAAATGCTCTGGGGTGGTGTGATTGCGTAACTTCTCGCCTGCCGCATGGGCCCGGTCTACAGCCTGCATGGCATTGTGGATGTATTCTTTCATCAGGTCCCAGTCCGTCATGGCATACTCCTTTCTCGAACGGAACCCCATTCACATCCCCTTTAACAATAGCATGTTAGGGCCGTAATTTCAAGTAGTCTTCGGGTGTATCCAGGTCTTGCAGCACGCCGGCATCCTCGACCTCGACGTATCGAATGGCCTCTGCATGACGTTGCAGGAAATCGCGCAGAGAGGCAGGCGGTTCCAGGCAAAGGATTTCCTCCCAATAGGAACGCGCCGCCAGCCATGGATGTCCGCGCCGCCGATGGAAACTGGGGACGACCAACGTCGCTCCCTGCTCTCGATAGGCTTGTATGATGCTCCGCACGCTTCTTTCTTGGACTTGGGGCTGGTCGCCGGGCGCGATGAGCGTCGCCTGCGCCGCGACTTCTCTCTCTGCCAGGTGACGCAAACCGGCCTGCACGCTAGAGAGCATCTCGCCTTCGGCAAAATGCTCGTTGTAGACCGTACACAGACCTGCCGACGAACCTGCTGTCTGCCTGACCATCTGCTCGACCAGCGTCTCCACCTCTTCTCGCGCACTGCCGGTGATGACGACAATGCGCTCCACGCCGGCTGCCTGCATGGTTGCAATGACCTGTCCCAGCACGGTCGTGTTGCCCCACGGCAGGAGCATCTTGGGCTGTCCCATGCGTTTCGATTGGCCGGCGGCCAGAATCAGGGCGGCAATCATCCTGTTACCTCCAGCAAACGGCGATAGTCTTCAGGCGTGTCCACGTCCAACAGCAGCGAGGCGTCATGCCAGGGCAGGTAGGCAGGCGGATATTTGCCAAACAGCGCCCGCCCGCCGCTATCGCCTTTCAGTTGCAGCAAATCGGGGAAGCAGACGCGGTCGAACAAAACTGGATTGGCGCGTTTCTCTTCCAGCACCAGCGGCGCAAGGATGGCTGGTCGGCTGTGGGCGTGTCTTTCGGTCAGGGCATGAATCACCTCCACGCTCACTTGCGGTTGGTCGGCCAACAGGAAAAGGGCGCCGCCGGCTTTCACCCCAGAAGCAAGCAAACCTTCGAGAACGGCTCGAATCGAACGAGCCTGTCCTTCCTGCCAGGCCTGGTTGCGGACGATGCCCACAGGCAGGTCGCGCAGGGCGGCTTCCACCTCGGCGGCGTAAAAGCCGGTCACCACAAGAACAGGCCGAAGTCCGGCTCGAAGCGCAGTTTGGGCAACGTGCCGCACGAACGGCTGCCCTTTCCAATCCAACAGTTGCTTGGGCGCACCAAAGCGGCGGCTCTCCCCGGCGGCCAAGATCAGGCCGGCCATCGGTTCGTACACAGCGTGGATAGAGTCGCCCCCGTTCTTCAGCGAAGCCACTGCCACGGCGTCATAGGCCTCGAGCAAAGAGGCAGCCATCCGCGCGCCCTGGGCTTGCAAGGACGGCGTGTCGGCCTGATTGAGCAGCGCGATGCGGCGGGCGGCGGGTGGAATGTTCTTCAAGCCGCCCAGCGGGTGGCACAAGACGCGGACGAGGGCTTCGAGAGTGACCGCCTGCCCGCCATCGAGTCCGCTCAGGCGGCCAAAGAGGTCGGCGCGAAAGACGTTTGCGTCGTGGAGAGGTTCCCCCACGCCGCCCATGCCTGCCAGCACGATGACTAGATCAGCAAAAGGCGGGATGGGCGGTTCATGCGCAGCGGGTGCCTTCAGCGCTTTCTGTCGCGCGCCGTCGGCTTCGACCAACAGCGGCAGGCTGCGCGCTTTGCATTTTTCGTGTAGGGCATACAGCACGGCCTCGTTGACCGGCTGGGTGCGTTCACCCTCTAACGGCCCGCTGACCAGGCTTACGCCCGCCGAGACCTCGTCCAATACGGCCAGTTCATGCGGCTGCTCGGCTATGATGTGCCGGTCGGCCAGCGGCACCTGCCAGGCTCCCAGATGCGAGGTGGCGGTGACGATGACCGGCGGCCTCAACTGGCGCGCCAATTGGAACAGGGCGGTGGTCTTGCCGCCCGCGCCTACAAAGGCTGAGCAGGCTGCTTCGGCTGCGCGCAGCGCATCAGCGAGGTTCATTGCCAGAAGCCTGCTTGCCCTTACCCCCGTCCCCTCTCCCTTTGGGAGAGGGAAAGGGTGAGGGAAAAAAGAGTGAGTGACATTACGACAGCATTATACAACCGTACTTCGTAACGCGGAATTATGGAGTTTAAAAAATAATTCGGTAACCTTCCTTGCGGCTCTTGGAGGATCGATCCCCGCCTCAGCGCATGAAAGTCGGCTGGAAGCCAACTCCGGTCATCAGCAGCCAGACTTGAACAGCGTATCACCAGGCTCTGCCTGGTCGAACCGACCCAAGGTCGGTGGTACAAGATTACGGCAATAATTTGTTAAACTTCATAATGTCGCGCTACAAAATCTGTACGATTCCGCTTCTGAGATGTTTTGTGTGCAACAGGGCCAGGGTGAGAGTGGGTAGGAAGTTACTCCTTTGGTATAATTCCTCCACTTCATTCATCGGAGCAAGCATGAATCAAAAATTTACCGGCAACCAGATTCGCCAAACTTTCATAGATTTCTTCGTCGCCCGCGGACATACCGCCGTTCCCTCCATGTCCCTCGTGCCGGGCGGAGATTCTACCCTGTTGTTCACCAACTCGGGCATGGTGCAATTCAAAGACGTGTTCCTCGGCACAGACAAACGTCCTTATACGCGCGCTGTCGACTCGCAGAAGTGTATGCGGGTCGCCGGCAAACACAACGACCTCGAAGATGTAGGCCGCGATGATACCCATCACACTTTCTTCGAAATGCTCGGCAACTGGTCATTTGGCGATTATTACAAGAAGGAGGCCATTGGCTGGTCATGGGAGTTGTTGACCGAGGTATGGGGATTGCCCAAGGAACGGCTCTATGCTACCTGTTTCGAGGATGACCAGGGCGATATTCCTCGCGATGACGAGGCTGCCGAAATCTGGAAACAGCAGCCCGGCTTCGATGCTTCACATGTGCTGTTCTTTGGACGCAAGGAAAATTTCTGGCAGATGGCCGAGACAGGGCCCTGCGGGCCTTGCTCCGAAATTCACCTCGACCTGGGAGAGGAACGCGATAACCTGCGCGGGAAGCCGCACAAATGCGGGGTGAACGGCGAGTGCAATCGCTTCTTGGAATTGTGGAACAACGTTTTCATTCAGTACAATCTTTTCCCCGATGGACGCCTTGAACCGCTGCCCGCCAAGCATGTGGACACGGGCATGGGCTTCGAGCGCATCGTTTCGGTGTTACAGGGCGTTGATTCCAACTATAAGACCGATCTCTTTGCCGGCTCTCTGGCCGTGCTGCGCAGGCTGACCGGTCACAGCGAACGGGAAATGTTGGCCGATTTCACTCCCTATCGGGTGATTGCCGATCATGCCCGTTCGGCGGCTTTCCTCATCGCCGATGGCGTGGTGCCGGGCAATGCTGGCCGCAACTACGTGACGCGCATGATCATCCGCCGCGCGGCTCGTTTTGGAGCCTCCAAACTTGGATTGAAGGAACCTTTTCTGGCCCAGGTGGCGCAGGCGGTCATTGACCAATACGGAGACTTCTACCCCGAACTGCGCAAGAATCAGGCTGCCATCCTCGACAATTTGACGCGGGAGGAAATCCGCTTCGCGCGGACGGTGGAGGCTGGCACCGCGCAATTGGAGAATCTGCTCTCCGAACTGCGCGCCGCCAATCATACCCTCCTGGATGGCCGCCGCGCTTTCGACTTGTACGCCACCTACGGCTTGCCCTTCGAAATCTCGCGCGATATTGCCCGTGAACAAGGCCTGGACGTGGACGAGGCCGGTTTCAACCAGGCCAAAGAAGAACACAGCCTGGCTTCTGGCGGCGGCAAAGCGATGGGGCAACTGGGCGGCGAAGATGCGGAATTCTTTGCCCGCATCCTCCAGGAATTACAGAGCCAGGGCAAGTTGGGACCAGACGGGGTGGAATATGAGCCCTATTCAGGCACACAAGTAGACAAATATACCGGTTTGGAGGTGCTTGCCTTGATCGTTGGCGGCAAATCGGTAGAGTCTGCTTCGCTGGATGATCGTGTAGAAGTGATTTTGCCGAAGACAGGATTTTATGTGGAATCGGGCGGTCAAGTGGATGACCAAGGTTTCATTCGCTCTCTCCCCTCGCCTGTCGGCGCAGGAGAGGAAAGGGCGTGGGAAATCGAGGTGACCGCTATGCGCCGACCCTCGGCAGGGGTCATCGTCCACGTTGGCACGGTCATTTCTGGACAGCCCAGAGTGGGCGATTTGTGTATTGCCGAAGTAGATGCGGCGCGGCGCCATGACATCATGCGCAATCACACCGCTACGCATTTACTCCACAAGGCATTGCGCACCGTCCTTGGGGAACATGCCCGCCAGGCCGGTTCTTTGGTGGCGCCGACGCACCTGCGCTTCGACTTTACCCATCCCGAGGCCCTGACGCCCGAACAACTGGAGCGCGTCGAGCGCATGGTCAACGAAGCGGTTGCTGCCGATTTGCCTGTTCAAAAGGCTTACAAATCGTTGGAGGAAGCCAAAGCCGAAGGCGCGATGGCTCTCTTTGGCGAAAAATATAGCGAGACGGTGCGAACGGTCAGCATTTTGGAAAGTCCGTTCGGCGGTTCACAAGAGGGTTTGTCCAGCAGTTCGACTGCTGTACAACAAAAATATTCTTACGAACTGTGCGGCGGTACGCATCTCGACCGCACTTCCGATGTGGGCATGTTCCTCATCGTGAGCGAAGGCTCGGCGGCAGCCGGCATTCGCCGCATCGAAGCGGTGACCGGGCGCGGCGCATATGAGGTGGTGGCTAAGCGCTCCAAGACGCTCGAACAAACCGCTGCCGCTCTCAAGTCCTCCCTCGAAGACATTCCCGCAAAAGTAGAGGCCTTGCAAGAGGAGGTTTCTAACCTAAAGAAGGAACTTGCCCATTTGCGCACGCAGACGGCTCTTTCTTCCTTCTTGCTTCATCTCGATACTGTCCAGAGCGTCAAGGGTGTCCATGTCCTGTCTGCCGAAATCCCCCATGCAGACGTGGAAACCCTGCGCACCCTGGCCGATAAGTTCCGCGAGAAATATCCCCAGGGCGGGGCAGCGGTTTTGATAACGGGAACAACTGTGGTTGCAGTCCTGACCGAGGATTTGGTCAAGAAAGGGCTGAAAGCGGGAGACTTGATTGCCGGCATCGGTGGGCGCGGCGGTGGGCGTCCCTCGCTTGCCCAGGGCAGTTTGCCGCATCAGTCGCAGGTGCAGGCGGCGCTGGCCAAGGTTGCCCAAGTGGTCGCGGCTAAGTTGCCGTGAACGCTTTCGCCGGGTGAAAATCATGCCTTTTGTCAACCTGCAAAACGTCACATACAAATATCCGCTTACCGACAAGCCTGTTCTCGAGAACATTGATTTGCAAGTGGAGGAAGGCGAGTTCGTTGCCATCGTGGGTCCCAACGGCGCGGGCAAGTCCACCCTGTGCTACACGCTTTCGGGCTTCATCCCGCATTTCTACAAAGGCGACTTGAGCGGCGTTGTCGAGGTGGCCGGCCTGGAGACCCTTCAGTCTACGCTCGACGAATGGGTGTTGAACGTCGGCCTGGCCTTCCAAAATCCCTTCAACCAAATAAGCGGCGCCAAGTACACCGTCTTCGAGGAGATTGCCTTTGGGCTGGAAAATATTGGCGTGCCGCGCGAGGAGATGAAGGAGCGCGTGGAACGCGCCCTCGAAATGACCGGCATTCGCGACCTGGCCGACCGCTCTCCCTATTCCCTCTCCGGCGGACAGCAGCAGCGCGTCGCGTTGACCTCCATCCTGGTCATGGAACCGCGGCTGCTCGTTCTCGATGAGCCGACCTCCCAAATGGACCCCATCGGTACGCGCGAGGTCTTTGGCGTGGTGCGCAAGATGGCCGAGCGCGGCATGACCGTCATCCTGGCCGAGCATAAAGTGGAATGGATTGCCCAGTTCGCCGACCGGGTGGTGGCTTTGTACGAGGGCAAAATCTTGCTGGATGGCAAGCCCGGCGAGGTGTTGACCTCTGACTTGCTGGACGACAAAGGCTTTGGCCTCTCGCGTTACACGTCTGTTGCAAGAGAAGCACAAAAGCAAGGACTGTGGCCGAAAGACCGCCGCTTGCCGGTCACGTTGGACGAAGCCGAAGCGGGCTTTTCCCTCTCCCGTCCAGGGACGAAGGTCGAAGGTGCGGCATGAACATCGAAATCCTCGATTTGCATCATACCTATCCGGGCGGCGTGAAGGCGCTGAACGGCATCAGTCTGACCATTGGGCCGGGCGAACAGGTGGCCATCGTCGGCCAGAATGGGGCCGGTAAGACCACCCTGGTTAAGCATTTGAACGGCTTGCTGCTTCCTACGTCTGGCTCGGTTGTCGTTGGCGGTTGGGACACCACGCAATATGCAGTGGCAAAACTTGCCTCCCGCGTGGGGTATGTCTTCCAAAACCCCGATGAGCAGTTGTTCACGAGGACTGTTTACCAGGAAGTTGCCTTTGGCCCCAAAAATTTGGGTTATGAAAAGGAAAAGGTCGAGGCGCTTGTGGACGATGCCCTGGCGCTGACCGAACTGAGCGCCCAAAAAGAGACCAATCCCTACGATCTCTCGCCCACCTGGCGCAAGATGGTGGCGCTGGCCTCCATCATTGCGATGGACACGCCCATCGTCATCCTCGATGAGCCTACCACCGGCCAGGATGCCGCCAACATTGCCCGCATGGGGCGCGTGATTGCCTCGCTGCGTAAACGCGGTAAGACCATCATCACCATCACGCACGATATTGACTTTTGCGCCGAAAACTTCGAGCGCGTCATTGCGCTGGCACAGGGCAGGGTTTTGCTGGATGGCCCTGCCAATCAGGTGCTTGGGCAGGAAGAAATCCTGGCTCGAACTTACGTAGACCCTCCGCAAATCACCCGCCTGGGCCTGCGGCTGGGATTGCCAGAAATTGTCTGCACACAAGAACAATTTCTGAACGTCTATAAGAAACTTGCTCCCCCTCGAGCGGAGAGGCGTTAGGGTAGGGGGCTTTTACATGAGCCTGTCTGCCCGCCAGACCAGCGTCTACTTTGCTGCCTTCTTTGTACTGGGCGCTACCATCGCTTCGCTGGGTCCCACTTTGCCCTACCTGGCAGAAAACACCGGCGCGGCGCTTTCTAGCCTGGGCTTGCTCTTTACCTTGCGTTCGGGCGGTTATTTGCTTGGCTCGTTGTTGGGCGGGCGCCTCTACGACCGTTTGCCCGGTCACCGCGTATTGGGCTCGGCTATTTTCCTGGGCGCGCTCAGCCTGGGCTTCGTTCCCCACATCTTGTCTTTTGCCGCCTTGAGCGCGACGATGCTGCTCATTGGGCTGGCTGAAGCCACGCTCGATGTGGGTTGCAACACCCAACTGGCCTGGCTGCATGGCGCGCGTTCTGGCCCGTACCTGAACGGCATGTTCCTGTTTGCCGGCCTGGGCGGCATGCTTGCGCCATGGCTGCTTTCCTCTGCCGGGGAGACGGCCGGCTATCGTATGCTGGCGCTGCTTAGTCTGCCGGTTGCTGGGTGGGCGTTCTTCACGCCGCCTCCTTTGCGTCGAACTCATCCGTCTGACCGCGCCTCCACGACGCTTTCCCCTTCTACGTTTGCCCTCTTTTGCCTGCTGACTTTCATCTTCGTCGGCGGCGAAGTCGGCTTCAGCGGCTGGCTCTACTCTTATGCCCGCTCGCTTGGTTTGGGGACAGAGCAGACCGCCGGGATGTTGACCTCCTTCTACTGGCTGGGGATCACGCTGGGACGGGTGGCCGCTATCTTTCTCTCGGTGCGCTTCGCCCTCCGCCGCGTGGTGCTTGCCAACTTGACCGGCCTGGTTGCCAGCCTCGGCTTGATTCTGCTCGACCCGGCTTCGTCCATGTTTCTCTGGGTTGGCGCACTGGGTTTTGGCTTTTTCCTGGCGCCTGTCTTCCCGACCACGTTTGCCTTTATGGAGCGCAAAATGCCCATCACGGGCGCAGCCGCGGGCGTGTTGTGGGCCAGCGGCAGTTTTGGCGCCATGTTGTATCCCTGGCTGATGGGATGGCAAATGGGAGCCATGGGGCCGGTCAGCATCATGGTTACGCTGGCAAGCAGTTTTAGCCTGGCGCTGGTCTTGTTTGGATGGGTGTCGCGCCGATAGAAACGCCCGCTCCGCAGTATAATCTCTGTCCATGAAGACCCAACTCATCCCGCTCGAAGCGCACGACGATTGGATTTCTGTCCGCGACAGGATGTCGTGGGCCAAGACGCCGCGCATCCTGTTGGTGTGGCCGCAGTCCGAACGGGTTGCCTTGCGGGCGTTGGATTTGAAGGTCTTGCAGCGTCACGCCGCTGCCTTGGGCGCACAACTGGGCCTGGTGACCCGCCGCCGCGCTATCTGGCGCGAGGCGCAGGCCTTGGGCATCCCGGTTTTTGCGTCCACCGGCGAGGCACAGCGCATTCCCTGGCCAGAGCGTCACTTGGGGCCGGGAGGGGAACGCGCCAAAGGGGGGAAACGGGAGCGGCGCAGGGTGCAGGATTTGCGTCGGTTACGGGAGCAGGTTCAGGTCCGGGAAGAAGCGTGGCGCAGTCATCCCCTGGTCAGGATTTCATCCTTTGCGCTTGGCGTTTTGGCCGTTTTGCTGCTGGCGTCTTTGTTCATCCCCAAGGCAGACATCTTGCTTACCCCCGAAACGCAGTTGCAGGCAGTCACTTTGCCGGTGCGCGCTGATCCGGGCGCGAGTGCGGTTTTCATGACGGGCAATATGCCGGCGCGGGTGGTGCGGGTGACGGTGGACGGCGCCCGCGAAGCGCTGGCAAGCGGCGCAATCCCCGTCCCCAAGACCAGGGCCGAGGGGGTGGTCACTTTTCGCAATCTGACCGAGCAGGCGCTGGTCATCCCGGCTGGCACGGTGCTGACCTCCACCGGCTTGCCCGGTGTGCGCTTTGTGACCCTGGAAAGCGGCGAACTAGCGCCCGGCTTGAAGGCTACGGTAGACGTGAAAGTACAGGCCGAACAGCCCGGCGCGGCCGGCAACGTGGAGGCCGGTACCATTCTAGCAATCGAAGGCAGCCTGGGACTGAAAGCAGCCGTGTCGAATGCCGAGCCGACCAGCGGCGGCAGCGACCAGGTATCGCCCGCAGCCAGCGAGGAAGACCGCGGACGCTTGCGGGAGGCGTTGATGGATGAATTGCAAGCAAAAGCGCGGACGCAGATGCAGGCGCAATTGATGGAGGGGGATATGCTCTTTGCCGATACGCTCGCGGTGACGCAGATTTTGGAAGAAAGTTATTCTCCTCCTCTGGGTCAGGCAGGCCGCCAGGTGAAGTTGACCATGCAGGTAGAATTTCAGGCCTACTATGCTGCCTATTCTGACCTGACAGAACTAGCGCACCTGGTTCTGAACGCCTCGCTGCCGGCCGGTTTTGCGCCGTTGGAGGATTCGCTGACGTTGGAGTCGCTCTCTTCTCCTACTACCGACGCTAGCGGCGTTACCCGCTGGCAGGCGCGCGCCACGCGCCTCCTCTACCGGCAGTTGGACATGCCGCGTGTGATTCCGTTGGCGTTGGGCCGTAGGCCGCAGGCGGCGCAGGCTGTGTTGTTCGAGACGCTGCCGCTGGTCGAGCCGCCGCAAGTCAGGCTGCGCCCGGCCTGGTGGCCGTGGCTGCCGCTGATTCCCTTCAATATCACTGTGGAGGCGCAGTGAGAATCCTGGCTGTGGATCACGGCGAGAAGCGTATCGGTCTGGCGCTCAGCGACCCGACCGCAACGATTGCCAACCCGTTGACGGTCATCCGGCACGTCTCGCGCGCCATAGATGCGGGGCAAGTAGCCGCTCTGGCTGCCGAACATGAGGCCGGTTTGATTGTAGTCGGCCAGTCTTTCGACGAGGACGGACGCCCCAATCTGGCCGGTCGCCGCGCGGCGCGTTTTGCCGAGGCCCTGCGCCAGCAGACCAGCCTGCCGGTCGAATTATGGGACGAGTCTTTCAGCACACAACAAGCCCGCGCTGCCCGCTTGCAGATGGGCGTATCGCGCAAGAAGCGCGCCGGTCACCTGGATGAAATGGCTGCTGCTGTTATCCTGCAATCGTATCTGGATGCGCATAGCGTAATACGTAATACGTAATACGTAATACGTAATACGTAATACGTAATACGTGCTGCCATCTCCCTGTTTATCTCTTACCGCCTCGCCATAAATGTCCCGCCGTCTTTTCTTTATCCTTGTCTTTGTCGTTCTGTGTATCTCGCTGCTTGGCGCCTTCATGGGTGTCCCTGCACTTGCCGGCCGTCGCTACGGTCCGCCCAGCCCGGCGCTCGGCACATTCGACCGGCTGGCGCTCTCGGCCCGCCTGCTGTGGTACGGCGGCGTCTTGACCCAGCCGCTCGACCCGCACGCCCTCGAACAACGGTTTGTGATCGAACCCGGCGAAAGTGTAGCCTCCATTGCCATTCGGCTCGAAGAAGTCGGCCTGATTCGCAGCGCAGCGGCGTTTCGCGCTTATCTGATGTACACCGGCCTCGATACCAGCCTCCAGGCAGGCGAGTACTTTCTCAGCCCGGCGCGGTCTATCATAGACATTGCCCGCGAGATGCAGGATGCCACGCCTGAACAGGTTCCCTTTGTCATTTTGCCCGGCTGGCGGATGGAGGAAATTGCCGCCTCGCTGCCCACTTCGGGCTTGGACATCTCTCCTGAAGAATTCCTGGCGGCTGCCTCTTCCGCGCCTCGCGGCCTGGACTTTTTGCCTGCTACCGTTTCGACCGAGGGTTTCCTCTACCCCGACTCGTACATCGTCCCCCGCGATACCAGCGTGGAGGCCCTGGTGTCTGGTTTCCTGCGCAACTTTGGCTTGCATTTGACGCTCGACATCCGCGAAGGCTTCGAACGCCAGGGCCTCGACATCTACCAGGCCGTCACGCTGGCCTCCCTCGTCCAGCGCGAGGCGGTGCAGCCCGAAGAAGCGGCGCAAATTGCCTCGGTGTTCCTCAACCGTTTGGCAATCGGTATGAAACTGGACAGCGACCCCACCGTGCAGTATGCTCTGGGGTACAACGCCGTCCAGGCGACCTGGTGGACCAATCCGCTCAGCGCGCAGGATTTACAGTTCGACTCTCCCTACAACACCTATCTTTACAACGGTTTGCCGCCCGGCCCCATCTGCAATCCCTCGTTGGAGGCGCTGCGGGCGGTGGCTTTCCCTGCCGAGACGCCCTACTACTACTTCCGCGCTCGCTGCGACGGCTCCGGCCTGCACGACTTTTCCGTCACCTTCGAGGAGCATTTGCAGAACGGCTGTCCGTAGGACAACCCTTGTAGGACAACTCTTTAAGAGTTGTCCTACTTCCTTGCAGCAACATAGATGTCGGCTTCGAGCATCACATTGTCTTTGTAAAAATGGTGCGTGAAGTAGACGTTGCCTGCGGGGTCGAGCGAGGCTTCGCCTGCAAAGGGTGCGAACATCTTCTGCGGCGCGGTCCATTCCCCATTGACCTTTTTCGAACGCCATAATTCTGGCGCGCCGTGAATGCGCGTGAGCCACAATTCCGCGCCGTCTGGTGAAATATACGGCCAGCCTTCGGATTCAGACGAATTGACGACCGCGAGGTTGACCGGTTCTTGCCAGGAGCCGTCTACATTCGTCGAGACCCATATGTCCAACCCGCCCAATCCGCCGGTGCGCGGCGAGTGGAAGTAGAGTTCCTTCCCGTTAGCGGTGATGTGCAGTTCGCCCACTTCATACGCAGGATTGAAATTGGCCTCCTTCCAGTTTTGCCAGGTTCCGTTCACGAATTCGGCGGTGAACCAGTGCATACCGGTGTAACCCTCGCGCGCCGAGCAGAACCACATAGTATTTCCCAGCACGAATTCGCAGCCGTCGAGCGACACCTTGCCGGGGTCTTGCAGCCAAATGCGCTGCGGATCGCTCCAGCCGGTCTCTGTTTTCTGGAAGGCGTAGATGCCGGTCACGCCGTCGAAGAGTTGTTTTTCGACCGGAATACTTGGCGAAGGGGTAAACCAGACATACAGCGTTTTCCCGTCTGGCATCATGAAAGCGGAATCTTCGGCCCCGCTCGTATTGACCGGGAAGGGCAGCGGGAGGGGGTCTGCGAACTCGTCGGTTTCGGATTTGACCGGGTAGGTGTCGGTCTCCGGCATGACCTTGACCGCCTCGGCCAGGATGGCAGCCAGGCGGTCGGGCGTGG
>DAOUCM010000059.1:0-39470 GCA_034431895.1 Anaerolineales bacterium | reverse complement strand
CGTCCCTTATGCGGCGTATCCACCGAATGCGGCGCACAGGCCAGCAGCACATCCGCGATGAGGTCTGCCACTTTGCGGCTCTTCTTCTCGTCGAAGCCGCGCTGGGTGATCCAGGGCGTGCCGAGGCGAATGCCCGAAGGCGCCGCCGCGCTCTTGTCGCCGGGGATGGTGTTGCGGTTGACGACCACGCCCACGAGGTCCAGAATGCGAGCCGCCTGGTCGCCGCTCAACTTCGTGCCGTCCTCTCCAATCACAGACGAGCAATCCACGTTCAGCATGTGACAATCCGTGCCGCCAAAGGGGATGCGCAGTCCGCGCTTCTGGAACTGGTCGGCCATGGCTTGCGCGTTGGCGATGGTCTGCGCTTGCAGTTTCTTGAACTGTTTGGTGCGAGCCAGTTTGAAGGTCAGCGCGAGCGCCGCAAACACGTTGACGTGCGGACCGCCCTGCTCGCCGGGGAAGACGGCTTTGTCGAGTTTCTTGGCGATGTCGGCTTGGGTGGTCAACAGCACCGCTCCGCGCGGACCGTCAAGCGATTTGTGGGTGGTGGACATGACCACGTCGGCAATGCCAATCGGTGAAGGGACGACGCCCGCCGCCACCAGCCCGCCGATGTGCGAAATATCTGCCAGGAAGTACGCGCCGACTTCGTCTGCAATCTCGCGAAACTTCTTCCAATCGGGAATCCACGAGTACGAGGAGTAGCCCGCGATGATGAGTTTCGGTTTGGCTTCCTGCGCCAGTTTGCGGATGGCTTCGTAGTCCAGCCGTTCGTCGGCGCCCACGCTGTAATGCACGGCTTTGAACCATTTGCCGCTGCGGTTGACGGGCGAGCCGTGCGAGAGATGACCGCCGTGCAGCAGGTCTAGCCCCATCACCGTCTCGCCGACGTTGAGCAGCGCCTGATAGACGGCGTTGTTGGCGGGCGCGCCCGAAAGCGCCTGCACGTTGACGTAAATCTGGTCGGCGGTGAAGCCGTTGGCGGCAAACGCCTCCGCTGCGCGCCGCCGCGCCAGCGCTTCGACGAGGTCGGCATATTCCACGCCCTTGTAGTAGCGCGGGTCGGAATAGCGGCGGTAATGCACCAAACGCGCCGGATAATCGAGAATCTCTTCTTCGGTCATCCAGCGCGTCTCTTCGTCGGGGTAGCCTTCGGCATAGATGTTTTGGAAGGCAGAAGCCAGCGCCTCGCGCACCGACATCGGCGCGGTGGATTCGCTGGGGATGAGAATCAACTTGCGGGCTTGCCTCTCCGCCTCGAGTTGAGTCAGAGCGAATACGTCGGGGTCGAGTTCGGCAAGTTTGCCGCGAAAAAGGTAATCGGACATGGTGAGTCTCCTGATTGGATGGTCGGATAGCCTGATCGTCGGATAAGATGAAGTCGGATAGTCGAGTGGTCTGATAGCACCTATAGACTGTGAGACTATTTGGCTATGACACTATTTGACTATGAGACTATGAACTATTGTAGGACGGGAAAGGAAGAAGGTCAAGTGAAAAAAATCATCAATCAGCCCCAAACTGTCTCATAGTTTCGATGAAATCTTGTTTTTGATTTGCTGCGCGTCACGCCAAAACGCTTTTTGCGCCATCGTGTCATTCGATGCAAGAGGAAATCGCATTTTTCATGTGCTGGCGTGTCACACCGTTTCATTTTGCTGAACAATCCAGGCCTTGAGGCGTGCAAACAGGTCCGGCAGGGGTTTCAAATTGGCAATTGGCACGGCCAGGTTCTTGGTCCTCGTCTTCTTGTATTGGAATACCTGACTGCCGGGCGGCAGCGGACTGCTGCGTCGTCCGAATTCATCGTGGGTGAGGTAGCCGGTTAGGATGATGTTCATGCCGTATACCCAGATGTTCCCCCAATCGAAGGGGCTGATGAGGTACGTTTGACCCATTGCCGGGCTGTGGAGGCCGATGCGCGCCGCTGGCGGGTGGGAGACATGCAGGAACGAGAGCGCAAAGAAGGGATCGTGAACCGTGACGCGCGTGCGTGGGGGCAGTTCGACCGTCCGCGTCAGATACTCCCGACTTTCGGCCTGCCCGCCGATTTCGATGAGCATGGTCTGGTCTGATTCGGATTTGAGCGCCAGCGGGGCCAGCGATTGCCAAATGCGCGGGCGTGTCCAGGCGGGGGGCATGGTATGGACCAGGTAGAGCGGCTGGCCGGCTGCTTGCGCTTTGCGGATGCTGGCCTGCGAGCCGGCAACCAAGCCATACAAGAAGGCGAACAGATACAGGTCGTTGGCACGGTGGCCGTCGGCGGCGTGCTGGTCGGCAGGCACCAGCGCCGGGGCTGTCAGGAGCAGTTCGGGGTGAGTCCGAAGCGCGCGGATTTGGTCGCGGTGGGAGATCAGGAAGGACTTGATGTCGCAGCGATGGCCGCCCAGCGAGATGTCGTAGCGGTCTGGCTCGGTAAAAGGGGTCGCGCCTTCGACATCGTAGGGAATGTCCTGCTGACTGAGATAGCGGCGCAAAGCCAGTTCTACGGCCACGCCCGCCACGATACGCCGCAAGCGGTCGAATGGCGAACCGCCCATGCGGTCATACGTGTAGGGCAATGAACGGACGGCGTAGGCGATGCCGCCCTCGCTCAGGTCGGGAGTGTAGGGCAGGCGCAAGAAGTCAGAAACGGTAAGCATCGTTTTTGGCTGTCGTTTGCTTCACAAGGCCAGATTGCCTCACGCGCCCAGTTCGTTCAGTTCTGGTTTGCCGCAGGGAGGAGGAGGTCTTTCAATTCCGGCGTGGAGGCCAAAATCAAGTCGGCGCCCAGGCGGCTCAGTTCGTGCGCTTCTCCAAAGCCGCATAGCACGCCTACCGTTTGAGCGCCGGCTTTTTTGCCAGCGCGAATATCTACGGTGGTGTCGCCAATCATCAGGCAATGCCTGGCTTCGACACCCATCCTTTGGGCGGCGAACAAGACCGGGTCGGGGTAAGGCTTGGTATGCTCGGCGCTCAGGGCGGTGACGATGACCTCGAAGTAAGCGGTCAGATTGAATTGTTCCAAGAAGCGCAGGGTGCTTTCTTCGTCACGAGCGCTGACGACGGCCATCGGGTAGCGTCCATGCAAGGCCGCCAGCATGTCGTCCACGCCCGGCACTAGCAGAAATTTTTTCCAGGCTTTCTTGCGGTGGCGCGACATCCAGTTGATGAGGGCAGCGATTTCGTCGTCTATGCCGAGCGTATCGGCCAGCCCCAGCAGGGCATTGCCGGGCGCTTCCATCCACATCACCAGGCGGCGGGCAAGATGTGGAACGTCAAGACCCAGCAAACTGAGCGGTCGCAGCAGGCCGGTCAGGCGCTGGACGTAGAGGTCGTCTGTATCGCTCAGGGTGCCGTCCACGTCGAAACACAAGGCGCGGATGCGGGAAAGTTCCAGGCCCATGCTCTAATACCCCAGTTCTTTCAGAGTCTGTTCCTGGCTCTTCTTGCCGCCCAGCAATTCTTTCCAAAAGGTGTCGTCATAGCGGCGTGAGCGCACCGGCAGCGGCATTGGCACGCCCCAGCCTAGCAGCAGCGCTTCCTCTTTCGGTTGCAGGCGCGCCAACATGCCCCGCAAGGCTTCGCGTCCTGCCAGCCCAGCGAGGACGGCGTGGATGTCGTCTTCATCGCCCAACCAGCCGGAGATGCGCGTTCCCAGTTGAGACATGACTTCGTCATCAATTCGAGAGGGGCGCTGGTCTACGATCAGCAGCGTGACATAATATTTGCGCAGTTCTCTGGCGATGGTGGCAAAGGTGGTTTGGGCGGCCATTTCGCGGTCGAGCAGTTTATGGGCCTCTTCGACCACGATGACCAAGGGGCGCGGTTCTGCCGCTCCAGCAGAGAGGCCGTGTGAGCGGAATTGGTTGGTCTGGCGTTCCCAGGCGGCGCGGATTTTGCGCGTCAGCAAGTTCGAGACCAGCAAGTAATCCAGGTCGCTTTCGTGTTCGCCAAAGGACAGGATGATGTGCTGACCGTTTTCGAGCGATTGGATGATCTCTGCGACGCTGTCGGCGGCAGGCCGCTCGACGATGTAGGGTTTGTTGAAGAGGCGGCGCAGTTTGTCGTGCAGGGCCTCGGCAGCAGCCACGTTGACGCCGTTTTCCAGGGCCCAGGCCGCTACGCTTCCTTCGGCCGGCACTTCTTTCTTCCTGCCTCGCTCGTCTTCTACGACCGTTGTGTTGCGCGTCATGTCGCGGAAGCGCGCAAACCATTGCTCTCGAAACGAACCATACAGGGCGTTCAAGGTGGTGGGGGTGGTTTCTTTCAGGTTCAATTCACGGGTGAGCGTCTCGATGTCGGCGGTAGAGATGTCGCTGGCGGCGATTTCCAGGTTGAAATCTGGCGTCTGACCGCGGATGGTTGCTCCGCTTCCCAGTCCCACGATTCTGACTTTGGACCTGAATTTGGTTTTCAACCCCGTGACGGGGTTCTTGGTGTCAGAGGCTACGTCATCGAAGCCATATTCATTGTGCATGTCCAGCACCAGCAGGGAGGCGTTGCCGGCTTGTATCAGCCCGGCCAGCACCAGGCGCGTGAGGAAGGATTTGCCCGTGCCGGTGGCGCCGAACACGCCCGAAGAACGCTGGACGAATCGTTCCAGGTCTATGCACACGGGATGTCCCTGCTCGCGAGTGTAGCCAATGACGAAGTTGCCTTTTTGGTGCGGGTCGCCAAAAATTTGCGCGATGTCTCCTTCGGCCGCCAGGAAGACTTCTGCATGATGTGGAGGCACGTTCTTGACCGGCAGCAATTTGGGCTGTGGGTTGGAGCGTATCCAGGCCTGGTATTGCGGGCTGGCTTCATCCGGTCCAACTTCGAGCATCAGTTGGGGCAGCACTTCCAGGTTGGCAAAGAGGGTTTGTCCGTGCAAGGGGCTGACGATATGAGGCGGGAAGCGCCCTTCGATTGGCTCGTCGGCAAAGCGCGGGTCGGTCGCGCCGAGTTGGATGTCGGTGACGATGCCGTAGTAGCGCCAATCCCCGCTGGCCAATACTACGAAGGCGCCCTCTTGCACCTCCTGTGGCGATACGGTCAGCCGCACGCGGAAATTTTCCTTCAAGCCGCCGCCGACCAGGTAGCCAATCTTTTTTCGCTGCGCTTCCATGTTACGATTCCCTTTCGTCTTTTTTCTCAGACTTCTTGAGCAGGCCCGACTTTTCTGCCAGCAGGATAATGAACGATGAAATCAGTCCCAGGCCGACGAAGATGTAGAAGATCGTAAAGATCTTCCCGGCGTCGGTCTTTGGGTAGAAGTCGCCATAGCCAACCGTTGTCAGCGTGGTGATAGTGAAATAAAAGGCGTCTAGGGCGCGCCAGTCCTCCACTTTGGCGTAGAACCAGGTGCCAAGCAGCAGGATGGCCAGCACCCACAGGAACAGCGCGCGGAATTCCTCGTCTTTCAGCCCATACCACAGGCTGCGGAAGAAGCGAAAGAGCAGGATGAAGAATGCGGGCATGTCGTTTTCCTTTTGGCGTGGCTTACTTTGTTTTCGGTTCGTACAAGCACAGCGCGCGGACGGGGCAAACGGGACAATGGGGTTTACGCGCGGTGCAAACCTCGCGTCCCAGGCGGATGAGGTTGAGGTGCGCGGCGTAATAGGTTTGTGGAGGCAATAGACCTTCTAGGTGCGGGTGGGCCTGTTCCACGGTCATTTTTTCGGGCCGCAGTCCAAGGCGCCCGCTCACGCGGTAGATGTGAGTGTCTACCGGGAAAGCCGGGCGGTCGAGCGAAAAACACAACACGATGGCGGCGGTTTTGGGGCCAACGCCGTCGAACTTCATCAGCCAGGAGCGCGCCTCTTCCAGCGGCATGTCTCTCAGGAACGACAAGTCCAGCGACCCGCGCTCGGCGGTCATTTGCCGCAATACTTTTTGGATGCGCGGCCCCTTCTGGTTGGCCAGCCCAGCCGGGCGGATGGCGGCAATCACCTCGTCTGTTTTTGCATCGCGCACCGCTTCCCAGGTCGGAAATTTCGCGCGCAACGCCTCGAAAGCGCGGTCACGATTGATGTCGTTGGTATTCTGCGAAAGGATGGTCGAGACCAGTTCATCTACCGGCGGCAGCGGATTGCGCCAGGTTGGCTCGCCATAGGTTTCTAAAAGTTTTTGGTGGATGCGCAACGCGCGCTGGCGGGTATCAGTCATCGAAATTTAGAGGATACGTCTACTTCTTTTCTTCGATTTTACTGACTTGCGACGGCTGTATGCTGACGGCCGACGGCACGACCGGCACGGTTTGTTCCCCTTTGATGCGGCGTGTTAGATGTTTGACCATCACGGCCTGCCGCGCAGAGGCGGTCGCGCCCAAGTCTTCCAACACTGGTTCCAGCCAGGCCTGGTAAGAACGCACGCACAGGTACACCGGGCGGCTTTGGCGCGCCGACATGCTGCCGACGATTTCAGCCAGTTTTGCGCTGACGTCTGATATTTCGGGGTGAATGAACGGCGTCAGAACAATGCCATACACGCCCGACATGACGTTCACATAACACTTCGCCCGATCCGCGCAGACCAGGCCCTGCGGTTGTTTGAGGGCTGGCTCTACCGCTTGCAATAAGGGCGGAACGATTTGGTAATACAGGCTTTGCGCCCAGGGTAGGTCCACAGAACGCATCCGCGCCCAGCGCGCAGATGGGCTGCGTGCGGCCAGCCTGGATACATCCCACATGCGCTGCCAGGCATAGACCGAAAAGCCTGCCTTCCGCAAAGCCACGAAAGCAGGGCTGGTTTCATCCGTTTCGGCAAGGACGTGGAACACGCCCCACTTGCCGGCCTCGGCGATTAGCGCCTCGAGCAGGGCTGACAAGTCAGGCTGGTCGAGGCGCGAAGCAGGCGCCAGGTAGAGCAACTTGGCAAAACTCTCGCCATGGGTATGAGTGATGCCTCCCAGCAGGGAGACGCCGTCTTGCGTGGACACCGCCGAGTAGATATAACGCGCCGGGTTGAAGTATGCCATGAAGCCTATGGCGCCCAAGGGATTGCCGCGCGTCAACAGCCGCGCCGTGTCCAAACTGGCGACTTCTCCGCGATAGCGGTAAAGCGTTGGCAGGTCGAGCAGGTCGAGCGGGCGGATAGGCATAGGCGGGTTCAACCGATGAGCGAGAGGAAATATTGGTGGAAACGCGCATCGTCGGTCAGTTCGGGGTGAAAGGATGTCGCCAGCAACCGCTCTTGTCGCGCGGCAACAATTCTCCCGTCGGGGAGCGAGGCGAGGACGTGGGCTTTGCCGAAAACGGACTCGATGATGGGCGCCCGAATGAAGACCGCGCGGAACGCTTCCTTCGTCCCCGTGGCCTGCTTCAGTTCCGAGATGTCCAGTTCTGCCTCGAAGGAATCTACCTGGCGGCCAAAGGCATTGCGCGCAACTTTGATGTCCATTAGGCCAAGCAGAGGCTGGTTGCGGCTGACATCCTTCGAGAGGAAGATGGCGCCCGCGCAGGTGCCCCAAATGGCATGAGTTTTGCCAAACTCGCGCAGGGGTTCTAGCAGGCCAAAGTCCACTGCCAGTTTGCCGATGGTGGTGGATTCGCCGCCGGGGATGATGAGGCCATCCAGCCCGTCGAGATGGGCGGGCAGGCGCACTTCAGCGGTTTCTGCGCCCAGGCGCTTGAGCATGGTCATGTGTTCGGCAAAATCGCCCTGGAGGGCTAAAACTCCAATCTTCATAGTCTGCGATGTCTTCCGAGGAATTCAGTGAACAGTAATCAGTCAGCAGCCACTGATTACTGATTACTGATCACTGATCACTGAACACTGAACACTGAACACTGGCTCTTACCAGCCTCTCCCCGCCAGCCTTTCGATCTCTGGCATGGTGGACACGTTCCTTCCGACCATCGGCTCGCCCAGGTTCTTGCTGACCTCGGCCAGGATGTAGGCGTCTTGGTAGTTCGTGACGGCTTTGACGATGGCCGCAGCGCGTTTGGCCGGATCGCCCGACTTGAAGATGCCCGAGCCGACGAAGACGCCGTCCATGCCCAGTTGCATCATCATGGCAGCATCGGCGGGGGTGGCTACGCCGCCGGCTGCAAAATTGACCACCGGCAAGCGGCCCAGTTGTTTGGTCTCTTTGACCAATTCATAGGGAGCGCCGATTTCTTTGGCATAGGCCATCAGTTCCTCCTCGGCCATGGTCGTCAGACGGCGGATTTCTCCCATGACCGCGCGCGCATGACGGACGGCCTCCACCACGTCGCCGGTGCCGGCTTCGCCTTTGGTGCGGATCATGGCTGCGCCTTCGCCAATCCGCCGTAAGGCTTCGCCCAGATTGCGGCAGCCGCAAACGAAGGGGACCTTGAATTCGTGTTTGTTGATGTGATGGGCTTCGTCAGCGGGAGTCAACACTTCGGATTCGTCAATGTAATCCACGCCAATGGCCTCTAAAATCTGCGCTTCCACGAAGTGACCGATACGGCATTTGGCCATGACCGGGATGCTGACCGCATCCATGATTTTGAGAATCAAATCGGGGTCCGACATGCGCGCTACGCCGCCCTGTGCGCGGATGTCGGCCGGCACTCGTTCCAGCGCCATGACGGCGCAGGCGCCGGCCTCCTCGGCAATGCGGGCATGTTCGGGCGTCACCACGTCCATGATGACGCCGCCCTTCAGCATTTGTGCCAGGCCTTTTTTGACCGCAAAAGTACCAATCTGTTTTTCCATTTTTCGAACTCCTTATCGAAACGTACGGTTAGATTCTACCACGCTGGCCTTCCAGCGATTTTACTCTTTGTTCTGCAAGAGGCGCCTCGTTAGGGGATGGTCGCCAGCCGTTCCTTGCCGCGCTTCAGGCGCAGCATCGTTCCTTCGTACATCCTGAAAAACACCACTGCCGCCAAGATCATCAGCCCGCCCAAAATTTGCGTTCCGTTCAACACTTCACCGAAAAAGAGATAGGCCATGCCGGCAGTCAGCGCCGGTTCGAGAGAAACGATGAGGTTGGCGACGCTGGAGGGAAGATACGCCAGGCTGACGTTGTACAGCCCAAAGCCGGCCAGAGTGGGGCCAGCCGCCAGTGCGAGCAAGAGGCCCCAGCCGGCCAGCGAATTTCCCAGCCAAAACAGGTCGGCCGGTTGGACTGCTTTACCCGGCACGAAACCGCTCGGTATCAGGTTGAAGGCCAGCAAAAAAGCGGCGGCAAAGCCAAAAGTATAGAGCAGGGTCGTCCAGGGATTCAAGTTGCGTTGCGAAGCGGATCGCCCCATGAGACTGTAGACGGCATACAGCAAACCAGACAAGACGCCGGTCGAGATACCGACCAGGTTGGCGTTCCAGGCGGATGCTTCCCAAGCGCCAGAGACCAGCACGAAGCCCCCCAAACTGAGCGCTACCGCCAGCGCCTTGGCCCAGTCCAGGCGCTCCTTGAGGAACCACCATCCCAGCAGGGCGGTGAAGCCGGTCGAGCTATACGCCAAAACGGTCGAAACGGCCGCGCCGTTGAGCGCTACCGAAAGCGTCCAGAGCGCGTTGAAAGTCGCCAATACCAGACCATAAAGCGCAAGGTAGCGCAGGCTGGCGCGCTGGACTTTCAATAAGTCTGGGCGAATCTTGGCCAATACAAGCGACAAGGCCAGCGCCACGAACAGGTCGCGCCAATAGGCTAGCACCAAGGCGGGCAAGCGATAGGTCTGCGTCAAGTAGCGGATGAAAATGGCGGTCGTCGCCAGTACGAAGGCGCTGACCATGGCGGCCGCATACCCGCGCGTCAGAGCCAGGCGAGTGGAATCGAGAGTGGACATGGCCCAATTGTAGAGCAAATTGGCGTAATGTTAAGAGCCAATTTTTTGAAATATACACCCGTCCAATTTTTTGAAATAGGCTAAAATAAGACAAATTGGCTCTGTTGAAATAATTGAATTGGTGGTATATTGACAGTACCAATTAAGGGAGCAGCGTCATGCGCATTCCTCTCGATCGGCACAGTCAGGTTCCGCTTTATCAGCAAATCAAAGCCCATTTGCGGCAGGGCATCCTTTCGGGCAGTCTGCTGCCGGGAACGCGCCTGCCGGCCAGTCGGAGGCTGGCGCATGATTTGGGCGTCAACCGCATTACCGTAGAGACGGCTTATTCAGACTTGGAGGCGGATGGGTTGGTCTTCTCGCGGGTGGGAAGCGGCACCTACGTTTCCCTTTCTCCGCCCCTGCCTGCCCAGCCCTTGCCGCAACTCGAATCTGCCTGGCCGCTCTGGCAGCGCCATGTACAGGTGGAGAGCGTAGAAGCCAAAGCGGCAGAAAGGGACCAACAAGCCGATAGGCTGCCATCTCGCCCTATGATCGAATTCGCCAGCGGTTCCAGCGCCCCTCATCTGTTCCCGGCCGATGAATTTCGCAAAGTGCTCCAGGCTGTCATGCGCCGCGATGGAATAGAGGCGTTGGAATACGGCGAGAGTCAAGGCTATGCGCCCTTGCGCGTCACGATTGCGCGCGTGTTGGCTAGCCAGGGATTACAGGCGCGCCCTGAAAACATCCTCATCACGGCCGGTTCACAACAGGCGCTTTCTCTCGTGTCACAACTCTTGCTCAAGCCGGGCGATACCATCCTGCTCGAAAGTCCCACCTATGGCGGGGCGCTCGAACTGTTCCGGGCGCTTCATTTTACAGTGGTTGGCGTGCCGGTGGACAAACAGGGGATGCAGGTCGAACATCTGGAGCGGTTGTTGCAGCAGCATCATCCCAAACTCATTTATACCATTCCCAACTTTCATAACCCAACCGGCGCCTGCCTGGCAAATTCTCGCCGCCGCGAGTTGCTCATCTTGGCAGACCGCTACAACGTGCCTGTGCTGGAAGACGATTTTGTAGGCGACCTGCGTTACGATGGACGGGCGCAGCCATCCCTGAAAGCGCTAGATCCGGGCGGGCGCGTCATCTACGTCAATACGTTTTCGAAAATGCTCATGCCTGGCCTGCGGGTGGGATACCTGTTCATCGAGGGCCCAATTTATGATAGCCTGGTGCATTTCAAGCGCGTCAACGACCTGACGACCTCCACCCTCATTCAACGGGCGCTGGAAGCGTATGTCACGGTTGGACGTTACCAGGCGCACTTGCGGCGCTCGTGTCAGGTGTTTCGCAAACGCCGTGACGCTATGGTTTCGGCTCTCGAACAGTACTTGCCAGCCGGCGTGCAATTCGAACCGCCTCAGGGGGGGTTATTCGTGTGGGTCAGATTTCCTGAAGAGGTTTCCACCGACGACTTGCTCCCCTGGGCGTATGAAGAGGGGGTCTCGTTCGTTCCGGGCAGCAGATTCTTCACGCAAGGCAGCGAAGGCAGGAATTGGATGCGCCTCAATTTCGTTGTCCATGCGCCGGACGAAATCGAAGAGGGCGTCAAGCGATTGGCAAAGGCGCTACATAGATTTTTGGCCCGCTGATTCCCCTTGGCATAGCCGGGCACGCTGGCAGCCGACCTCATGCAACGAGATGACAGGCGCCAGGGATGCCCTTCGAGGATTACAATAGGTCGAAAGGAGAAAGAATGTCCACTCGTGCAACCATCCTCTTGTCCATCTTCCTCATCGTTATTGCGTCCGTCATCAGCGCGGCGGTCTACCCGCGGTTGCCGGAGCGAGTTGCTTCGCACTGGAACACCGCTAACCAGGTGGATGGATATATGCCCCGTTTTTGGGGCGCGTTCCTGATGCCGTTGGTCTCGTTGGGTCTGTTGGCGTTGTTCCTGCTCATCCCACAGATAGACCCGCTCAAGGCCAATGTGGAAAAATTTCGCGGCGCCTTCAATGGCTTCATTGCTTCGATAGTGGTCTTCATGTTGTATTTACATGGACTGACCCTGGCCTGGAACCTCGGCTATGAGCAGTTCGACATGGGCGCTGCGCTGCTGCCTGCGCTGGGACTGATTTTCATCCTGGCGGGCATTATGATGAGACAGGCCAAACGCAACTACTTCATCGGCATTCGCACGCCCTGGACTTTGCACAGCGACCGGGTGTGGGACGAAACCCATCGCCTCGGCGGGACGCTCTTCATCGCCTCGGGCTTGTTGGCGCTGGCGGGGGCCTTCATTCCCCGCTATGCGTTCTGGCTGCTGCTGGTGCCTTTGCTCGGTTCGACCCTCTTCCTGGTCGTGTATTCGTATGTCCTGTACCGCCAAGAGACCAAAGCATAGCGCACCTCTCCCCTCGCGCTTTACGCTTTACGTTTCACGTGAAACAATAACGCCGCTGTGGATTTATGGCATCGTGGCAGAGTCTTTCTGTTCTCTCAGCGTTTGCTTGAAAGCCTCCAAAGCCTCTACCGGGGTCGGATCGATCCCATACGCCATCGCCAGGTAATAGGCCAAATAATCGCCGAAGTGCAATGCTGTCCAGATATTTTCCAGCGGCGAGTCGCCCTGAGCAGTGTAGCCGTCCACGTTCAAGCCTTCGAGCATGTATACTTGGCGCGTCGTGTCCAGCCGCAGGCGGTTGCGCGGATGGTCGCACGGCGCGCGCAGGAAGAGCGTCATGGTGTGTGCCGTGAGCATGGCTTCGGGATGTTGCAGGCCGGCCAGCGTGTTGTGATTGGCTTCGGGGATGAACTCGAAATTGGCGCCCGCCTTGGCGATCTCGTTGATCTGTCCCTTCCAGCGGCGCGCCACCGGCGCCAGAATGCCCGCTCCAAAGACCGTCACCCAGCGCCCAACCAATTGCCCCGCCAGCCGTTTCGCCGGGTTGTGAACCACCGGCGACTCCGCCCGCAGCGACTCCTGTTGAGTTCTCATCGCCTTAGCCGCTGCCGCCACTGCTGCCCCGCTATCGGGCATCAATCCCAGCCTGACCAGTGCGGCCAAGAGCAGCCCAAACGAAAAGCCCACTGCCGTGCGCGGCTGTCCATGGTGGTCGAAGCGCCAGAGCGGGATGCCGGCCGCCTCGGCCTTTTCGGCCAACCTGCCGCCCGTGCAAAGCGCCAAGACGCAGCAGCCACGCTCCAACGCCCTTTCGAAAGCGTCCAGCGTTTCTTCGGTGTTGCCGGAGTGAGAAGAGCAGATGACCAACGTCTCCGCTCCACGAGCAAAAGCGGGCAGGCCGTAATCGCGGTGAACGCTAAGCGGCGCAGGACAGGCCTCCATCACGGCGGCAGAGAGCAGGTCGGCTCCGATGGCCGAACCGCCCATCCCTGCAATCACCACGCGCTGAATGCCCTTCCACGCGGCGGGCAGCGGCAGCCTGTGTCCCAATTGCCAGGCGGTTTCCAATTGTTCGGGCAGCCCTTCGATGTGGGCCAGCATATCCTGAGGGTCGAGTTTCTTGAACAGAGAAAGATCATCGAGGTTCATAGCCCCCATTATACAAGACGAGCCGCCTCCAGGCAGGAGGTCAGGCCGGTAGATTTTGCCTCTTCTTTGCCTGTCTCCCCATGATAAAATAATCTCATGCGACCCTCTCTCGAAAAACTGCGCAAATTCTTCCGTCTCGAACATCAAAACGGATACAACGACACCGCCATTATCGGCGGCCTTGCCAAAATGCTCGATTTTTGGGAAAGCGAAGCCCGCAGCGACGGCATCAGCGAAGACATCATCCAGGCCGTCCTCCAGCGACTTGGATCATACGCCAGCCTCTCGCCGGCCTCGCGCGCCGAAGTGCTCAAGGGACTGTGGAAACGCATTGGTCAACAATACCCCGAAGCCATGCAAAAGAAGACGGCGCCCCCGCCTCGTTCTCAGCCGCTGCCTGCCTCCGTTGAACCGGCCGCCCCCTCCGCCGAAGCCAAACGCCCCGCCCCGCCCCCCCCGCCGCGCCGCTCCCAGCCGGGGCGCGCCGAATCAGCCCCCGGCGGCCTGACCTCGGCCACGCCGGCGGCCCTGCGCGCCGAACTGACCGTCTTGCAGGGGGTGGGTCCGCGCCATGCGCAGACGCTCTCCAAACTCGGCTTGCGCACCCTGGGCGATATGCTGTACTACTTCCCGCGCCGCTACGAAGATTACAGTCAACTCAAGCCTATCAAGGAACTATTCTATGGACAGCATGTGACCGTCATTGGCGTCGTGCAATCGCTTCATGGCCGTCCCATTCGCGGCGGACAGGCCCAACTGGTAGAAGCCATTCTGTCCGACGGCACAGCGGCGCTGCGGCTGGCGTGGTTCAATCAGCCATGGATCATCAATCGCCTTCATGCGGGCGATGCCATCGCCGTCTCTGGCAAGGTCGAGCAATACCTGGGGCGCCTGGTGATGAACAACCCCGATTTCGAGCCGGTCGAAGCCGAAAGTTTGCACACCAACCGCATCGTTCCCATCTACTCGCTCACTGAAAAGATTACGCAAAAATGGCTGCGCGGCATGATGAACCAGGTAGTCACTTATTGGGCGCCGCGCCTGGTCGATCACCTTCCAGAAAGCGTTCGCAAAGCCGCTGGCCTGCTGCCCTTGGGCGAAGCCATTTTGCAGGCGCATTTCCCTGATTCGCAGGACAAATTGCAGGCTGCCCGCAAGCGCTTGGCCTTCGACGAAATCTTCTTTTTGCAGATGGGCGTCTTGCGTCAAAAGCGCGATTGGCAGTCGGTGACGGCGCGCATCTTCGATGTGCCGGAGGAGTGGATGGAGGCCCGTATCCAGGCTTTGCCTTTCCAACTCACCGCCGCGCAGCAACGCGCCTTGGAGGACATCCTGGTAGACCTTGGCTCCGGCCGCCCGATGAACCGCCTGTTACAAGGGGATGTCGGTTCTGGCAAAACCGTGGTCGCCGCTTTGACGGCTTCCATCGTGGCCCATGCGGGGGCGCAGGCGGCGGTGATGGCGCCCACCTCCATTTTGGCCGAGCAGCACTTTCGCAACTTTTCCAACCTGCTGGCAGGGGAAAACGGAATCCTGCCGCAGCCGGCAATCCGCTTATTGATCGGAGACACGCCCGAGGCGGAGAAAGAATCGGTGCGGGCCGGCTTGCAGGACGGCAGCGTCAAAGTCCTCATCGGCACGCACGCGCTGCTCGAAGAACCGGTCCAGTTTTCAGATTTGGAACTGGCTGTCATTGACGAGCAGCACCGCTTTGGCGTGGAACAGCGGGCGTCGCTGCGCACCAAAGGCCGCGCCCCACACTTGCTGGTGATGACCGCCACACCCATCCCGCGCTCGCTGGCGCTCACCCTGTATGGCGACCTGGACTTGAGCGTGATAGACGAAATGCCGCTTGGAAGGCAACCGGTCTCGACGCATGTGCTGAGGCCGCAGGAACGCGAGCGGGCTTATACGCTCATCCGCTCACAAGTCAAGAGCGGACGGCAGGCCTTTATCATCTATCCGCTCATCGAAGAGAGCGACAAAATCGAAGCGCGCGCGGCGGTGGACGATTATCAGATGCTCTCGCAAGAAATCTTCCCCGACCTGAAACTGGGCCTGTTGCACGGCCGGATGCGACCCGACGAAAAAGAGGCCGTCATGCGCCGTTTCCGTGATGGCGAGTTCGACATCCTGGTCTCGACGACGGTGGTGGAAGTAGGCGTGGATGTTCCCAACGCGACCGTGATGCTGGTAGAAGGCGCCAACCGCTTTGGCCTGGCGCAGTTGCACCAGTTACGCGGGCGGGTAGGGCGCGGCGCGCAGCAATCGTACTGCCTGCTCATTCCCGATCACGAAGACGCCGTGGAAAACGATCGCTTGCAGGCTATGGCCGAAAGCAACGACGGCTTTGTGCTGGCTGAGCGCGATTTGCAGCAGCGCGGGCCGGGCGAGTTCCTCGGTACGCGCCAGTCGGGCTATGCCACCGGCCTGCGCATGGCCAGCCTGACCGATGTGGATTTGATCGAGAGCGCCCGTTCCCACGCGCAGCAATTGTTTGCGCAAGACGCCAAACTCGAAGCGCCCGAAAACGCTCTGTTGGCAGAAGCGTTAGAGCGTTTTTGGAACGAGGGCGTAGGAGATGTGAGTTAGCATGGGTGGATGAATTTGGCGCTTCGAGCAAGAGTAGCCATTCTTCACCCTCGGCTAGATGATTACCACAAATCGCATTTTTCTGCCCTGGAGGCCTATGGTAAGAGCCTTATTCCCCGGAACGTTCGACCCCATTCATTACGGCCATATTGATATTGCCAACCGCGCCTCACGCCTGTTCGATGAGATGGTTGTGGCGGTATACGATAAACCGCTCAAGTCGTTGTTTTTTTTGCCAGAGGAACGTATTGCCTTGGTCGAAGAAGCCTTACGCAATAATCCCAAAATCAAGGTAACCGGTTACAGCGGTTTGACGGTGGAATTTGCCCGCAAAATTGGCGCCCAGGTCATCGTGCGCGGATTGCGCGTCTTCTCGGATTTCGAGTTCGAGTTTCGCATGGCGCTGGCCAATCATCGCTTGCTGCCGGATATCGAGTATATGGCGCTCATCACGGCGGAGGAACATACCTTCTTGTCGTCCACCACCGTGCGTGAAATCGCTTCGCTGGGCGGGGACGTTTCGAGCATGGTGCCGCCGCATGTCGAGCAGGCTTTGGCGCGTAAGTTGAGCGGCATGGGCGACCAGCACCTGCCCAATGCAATCCGCGATTAATTGTGCTAGAATAATACAAATAGCCCTTGTAAAGCAATTGTCTGGACGAAGAGGCGACTATGGACATCTTGCAATTGATTGACCGCCTGGAAGAACTTTTCAATGATGGGAAAGCCATCCCGTTCACGCACAATGTGGCCGTAGACGAAGACCGCATGTTGGACATCATTGACCAGATGCGCATTGCCATCCCCGAAGAAGTGAAAAAGGCTCAGCAATTGCTCAGCCAGCGCGACCGCGTGATGGCGCAAGCGCAGGAAGAAGCCAACCGCACCCTGCAACTGGCGCGCGACAAAGCCGATAGCATCATCAGCAAAGACAATATCGTGCTGGAAGCCCAGCGCCGCGCCGAGCAAATCGTTGCCCAGGCGCGCGCCGACGCAGATGCCACCCGCCGCGATGCGGATGATTATGTCATCGAAACCTTGCAACGCTTACAGGACGAACTGGAACGTTATTTGACCCAGGTGCATAACGGCATTCGAAAACTGGAAGAGGAAAAAATGCAGCGGGCAGCAACTGTTACTCCGCCGCCTAAACCTAATGCTGTTTAGATAAGTTCGCTTGCTTGGCGTCCGAAGTCAAGAGACTTCGGACGAGTGTTAATTGCCTACTGTCTTCGGAAATCATGCGTAATGATTTTCCTCACCCTCTCCCAAGGAGAGGTCAACGATGACAAACCCATCCCGGCGATACTGGGGAGCCAAAAACGTTCCCAAAGCGATGCCGAAGTCTATACTGAGCAAACAAATAGGGCGGCAGATCACTTGCCGCCCTTACGATTGGTTAGGCGTTCGATTTTGGTCTTACTTCGAGCAGGTGCCTACCTCTACCTTGTAGATAGTGCATCCATCTCCACCGCCAGCGGCAGGAGACGCGCAGCATTGGTTGGTAGCGTCGAAGCCATAACCGGCCGGGCATTGACCCGTGTCCATGGCCAGGGCGGGCGCAGAACAAGCGCTGTTGCACACCTTGAGCTGATAGGTCCATAGGGGTTTGTCTGGTTGACATTGGATTCGCATCGTCCCGTCGGCGGTCATTTGATGAGAGCAAGTCAGGCCTGGGTCAATGGGTTCGTAAGTCGTACCGGCCGGCGCTGCCATGATGACATATACTTGTTTCTTCACGCAATATTTGTTATCACGCATCTCGATGGTTGGCGGTTCGCAAACAGCCGGGGCCGCCTGACAGAAGGGGGCATATTGAGGCTGGGTCGGTTCGACGATGACGGGCGGCGGTTCGGTCGCCGGCGGAGGCGCAATGGTGGGTTGTTCTACTACGGGCGGCGGCGCTGCCTGGGTTGGCGCTGCAGACGGCCCACAAGCGGACAACAATGTTGCGCCAAGCGCAAAAACGATGAGCAGAAGGTGAACGGGCTTCATGAAAAACTCCTTTCGATAGGTCGTCTCCCAAAGAATAGGGAGGTCATAAAATTCTCTCAGAATATATCTTTTTATGACCATTTTTTGAATCCCCCATACTTGGGATGACAAAAGGGGCAAGGGCTGTTAGGAAATTGTAAGGTATTCGAACGGCTCGATTTTCTTTATCTTGGGCATGAAGTGTTCCAAAACTTTCCTGGGTAAGGTACAATCACACCCGTAGGTCAGGCACTTTTCCTTGCGGAGATTGGCGTTTCCAAAAGGAGATGCTCGACCAATCCCTCTGGTGGTTGCATAGCGGCAAGTATACAAAAACAACGCACATGGCCTTTACCTACCGTCAAACACGCACTCTATTCAACCTCTCTACACTTGCAAGTGGAATAGCCTTACTGGCGGCGCTCTTGCTGAGATTGTCGCGCCTTGCCTTGCTTGCAACGATTGGGCTGTTCGTTCTTCATTTGACCTTCTTGTGGATGATGTACGCTCGCACGCGCCCCGCTGTGTGGCTGTTGCGGCGTCTGGAAGCGCCGGGCTGTGCGCAGGGGGCTTTTTTGGCCGCTTTGTCGGGTTTGGGAAGCGGAGGGGGGCTGTTGCTGTGGATAGTTCTGTTTACCCGCGGCTCTCAGGTGCGCGAGGCGCTCATCCAAGCGGGGCCGTTGATCGGCTGGGGTGTGGCAGCGGCCATCGTTTGGCTGGCAGGCTCGGGCGTGGTCCTGAGCGCGGGGGAAGGTAAGAGAGGCGGGTTGCTTGTCTTGGCTGTCCTCTTCGCCGTTGCCGGTCACTTGTTCTTCTTCTGGTTGACAGCGCAACTTTTTTCTTTCACGATTGACGATGCGTACATCACGTTTCGTTATTCGAAGAACCTGGCAGCAGGATGGGGGCCAACCTACAATCCTGGACAACCGCCTGTGGAAGGCTACACCACGTTTCTATGGATGCTGATGATGGCGCTGCCGCATTTTGTGGGCGTGAACGTGGCGACCTTTGCCAAACTGGTGAGCGTACTGTGCCTGTGTGGAACGTTTTTTTTGACCGCCCGCCTGACGTATGATGTGAGCCACTCCCAGCGGGTCGAAACGCGATTGTTCTTTGCGTCTTTTGCTGCCTTCGTCATGGCCACGCTGCCCATTAGCGCCGTCCATGCGGTCTCGGGGATGGAGACGGCCTTGTTCGTGCTGTTGGTCAGTTTGTTGTCTTGGTGTGCGGTGCGCGGGGTGACGGTTGACTCCCGATGGCTCTTCGGGTTGCCTCTGATAGGGCTGTTGACTGGCTTGACGCGCCCGGAAGGCAACGCCATTGCTTTGTTGCTGTTTGGCTATGCTTACCTGGTCAGCCCCATTGAACGGCGTAGGCGTTTGATGTGGGCTGTGCTGAAATGGTATGTCTTGCCAGGGACGCTTTACTTTTTGTGGCGCGCCTGGTATTATGCGCTGCCACTACCACTGCCTTTCTATATGAAAGTACTGCGTGCGGGCGCCTTTGCCGGGGCCGGCGACGTTGGCTCTTATCTGATGTACCTTCTGCCCGCTCTCGTTGCGCTCTTGTTGCCTGCCCTGCTGCGTTTTCGCTGCGAATATTGGCCGGTGGCGCTGCCGGCCGCCTTTTTGCTGGTTTTCTATCTTTTCCCTGTCCATGCGATGGGATTCGAATGGCGATTTGTCTATCCATCTGCGCCATTGATTTTGGCGCTGGCGGGCGCAGGCGGCGCGGAATGGTTCGCTTTGCTGGAAACGCAGGCGCAACCCAGGCGGCCTTGGGAACTTCTCTTGGCAGGGTTGCTTTTGGTAGGGGCTGCCAATCTGAGCAGCCTGGAGGGTTTGGTACGCAGCAAACAGTCTTACGGCGCCGGCATCAGCCATTACAAATCTTTTGGGACGCTGTTGAGCGACTTCGATTCGTCCTATACGCTCACTTTGGCTATCGGTGATGCTGGAACGGTGCCATATTACGCCGACTGGCAGGTGATAGACTTGTTTGGGCTAAATAGCCGCGAGATCGGTTTGGGAGAGACGCCAGTGTTTACGATGGTCTTCGATCGCCAAGCGGTTGACTTAATCCTGCTCAGCGTGGGTGACAACCCGAACCGCATCTCAGATGAACATGGCGGGGCTCGTTTGCTGTATGAGGAGGCTGTTCTGCGCGGCATGACACACATCGCCACGTTCCCTTTTGGGCGGGATAACTACATCTGGGTCGTGGGATGGCCCAAAACAGCGTTGGCAGATTTCATTCAATCCAATGTCGAGAATGGCTTTCTGGATGCCTCTCCATAAAGTAAAAGCAGAATGGACAGAGGCGCCCAGACTAGCCCTTCGAGCGGTGTTAGGAGGGAAAAGGCAGAGCATTACGACTGAAGGCCGAAAGTTGTTGCAATTTGCTTGCATTTTGTAGTGGATTCATGCTACACTTTTAATGACTGAGATTGGATCTCTGGGTTGGAGAGTCTTTCTGAGCCTTTCAAGGGGGCCTTCGATGAACGGTCTTTGAATCCCTAGCCATCCTTTCGCTTAGGTCCATTGGGCGTTTGCAGGAAAACTTTACCGCGAGTAAGTTGCTTGTGTGCAGCGGTATTTGATCGCGTGAGTAAGTTGCGCTGCTCCTCTGTTTACAAATTGGCTGGAAGAGGCGCCGGCGTCATACTTGGCACAACGTTCCCCATACAAGTTCTTGGGTGATGTTGTTCGGTCGTTTTGGAACAACATGAAAGGAGGCTGCCTTGCAAGGATAATGCAAAGATCGTAAACACCTCTCAACTACTATCCCCCTATCTAAAAGGAGAAAAACATGTCTGCCGAATTTGTGAACGCAGAAAACCTGTCGAAAGAGTTCCTCAAGGAGATTTTTGACGCTGCTTATATGACGACATCACTGGATAAGGATGGTGATATTGTCATTCGTGATCAATGCAATTGCATCGTAATCCCTGACAAAGAAAAACGTCGCATTTGGCTTTTGGTCCAATATGCCTTCAAGCCTACGGCTAACGATGCGCAGAAAATGAAATGCGTCAATAGTATCAACACTGACTATATCATGGTGCGGGCAATTGCTCTCAACAACATACTGAGGTTTTCATACGATGTTATTTTAGATGGTGATGGGATCACTCCTAAATCCTTGGTGATGTTGATCAAACGATTTTGCACCATTCCTTTGGCCGCCGTGCAGGATTATGGAAGAGACATAGTCGAATAACTGTTGGAAACGTCCCAAAGGGTTGCTTTCGACTTTGGGACGTTTCCACATGAGATGTGGTTGACTCCTAAATCCACTTCAAGATGCCCATGAAGACCACCAGGCATAGGATGTCGAAGGCCCAGATGCCGCCTACCGTCCATACCTTTTGCTTGTAGGATTTCATGTCGAAGACCCAGAAGGCGACCACAAAAAATGTCAGGTAGCCGAAGAGGAAAATCAGCCACGGCGCGCTGCGATTCCACCATGGCCAATCCCAGGTCAGTGCGCCAGCCGCATTGAGCAGGTATTCAACGAAGACGCAGAAGGCTGAACCGGCAACAGCCACGAACCAACGGTTTGGAATACCCAGGATTTTGTCTTCCTTGTGAGGCAGCAGCATCTTGCTCCAAATGACGCCACTGACTGCAAACATGAACATGATTTCGATGTTCAGCCCTACCAGGATCAGGTAAGCGGTGTTGCCTGGCGCACCCCACACGGGGGCGTAGCCGCTGAAACGCAGCACCAGCCCGTTCCAGATTTCGTTGAACCAGTCCATGCCCCAAAAGGCCAAGCCGGCTAGCACCTGGTTCCAGTTGCGCTTTTCGGCCTCTACGGTGTAGACGTAAAAGACGAACGCCAAGAGAGGAATGACATACCATTGGAATTGGCTGCCATCCCGCAAGATAGAGAGGGCTTGCAAAGCAGATTCAGACATGACTTCCTCCATGTAGTAAGATGGAATGCGTCTCGAAAGGTTTCGAGAGACTCTAACTTCTTTTCAACCTTTGGGAGGCCGCTTTTCGAACCAACAGTCAAAACCGTGCAAACTGGTCGAGCATTTCATCCCAGGCGGGCGGCGCCTTCACATCTTGCGTGTAAGTAACATGTTCTAAGAACGGGGCCGCCCCCCATTTTTTCTTGAAAAAAGCCACACCTGCGTCTATGCCCAACCCCAAGTTGACGAAACGCTTGCCTTCGGCCTGGGCGTGTTCGATGATATGCGCAAGAAGCAGGTCCGAAACACCTGGTATTCTGTATTTGCGCGCGCGAAAGTTGAACATGTAAAAGGCATATTCCCGTGCGCCAAACTCCGCAATGTCGAAAGCCGCCAGATTGCCCTTCGGTGTGCGCGCCTCGAAGACCAGAGCGCTTTTGCACCTGGCGTATTCGCCCACGCGCCGGAAGATGAAACGTTCCTCGGCGTCCAGCCGATGAGCGCGCAAGAACTCATCTACTAGCCGCTGATGCTCCCGCCCAAATGTACCCATTTCGATCGTCACTTCCCGCCGTGCGCGCGCCAGCATATTGCGCGTCTTTTTAGAGAGGTGCAGATTCGATAGATCGAGGCGAAAGTATTGATCTGCCGCAGACGGGGAGCAACCTGGGGGGGGATGAAGAAGCGGCGGCGACAACAAGGAGACGTGAGACGCTTCGAACCGCTCCCTGGCCTGCTCCAGACCATTCAGCATGTTCCCCGCCTCGAAGTCTCCCGTCAAAGGATAGCCGACGAAGACCAGGTTCCTCTCGGCCAAATGCGCCACATACTCGCCTAACAGAAATGGCTCGGTGCGAGAGATGGCCGTGACGTAATGCGGCAAATGCTCTGGGACGTAAGCATGTTCAGCAATGTAGGCTTGCTCGGCGTCGGTAATCATGCCGTGACCTGTGTAACGACGTAACCGTCTTGCCGCAACAGCTGACTGACACCAGGGACGTGCGGAAAGCCGATGAAAACCAGCGCCGCTTCACGTTCGACGACCGGCTGCATACGTTCGAACAAGATGCGGTCGCGGGCGCCGACCACTACCGGGCCGCGCGTCGCAAATTGGGTGGTCAGTTCTACCATTCTTTCCAGGTTACCTTCCAAGAAGGTTTTCACATACTCCGTTTGGTAGACGCCCCAATTGTGGACATCGTTCATTTGCCGCACTATGCGTTCCAGGGGGATATTATCCAGCACAGCCAGCTGTTCCTCGAGCGTTTCAAGGAACAGCACCCGCTTGCCCAGTTTGCGCGCGATTTGATAGCCTTCCAGGTCCACCGAATATTTCCAACCCAGGTAGGTCTGCCAGATAGAAAAAAAGGCCGCCCACGGACGCACTCCGCGTGTAAAAGATTCAAAGTAAACCGGACGGCGTTCAACCAGTGAGAACAGCCAACCATCGCCTTCACCGTCCAGCCGTTCGCGCAGCAGCCGGTCGATCGTTTGGATTGCTTCGGGTGTGACATCGTCCACGAAAGTAGGCACACCCTCCCCCTGCCGTCCATATTCGGCAATGCGCTCTGAACTATCTTCGTCCAGGGGGCCTTCGAACATCACAGTTGTGATGCCTTTCATCAAGCGCGTGAGTGGACGTCGAAAACTGTAGGGGAAAAAGTGCGCCGTGCCGACCAGATGAGAAGCACAGCCGTCCTTTTCGATGCGCCAGACCATGCGCAAGGGTTTTTCGTTGAACCAGGAAAACAGGTTCATGGAATCGGGCAGGGTTTTCGTCATAGTTTCATATCCAACAGTACATCGAGCATGGAGGGCTGTTTTTGCGCCCCAAAGTAGCACTCACAGAATTCGTATTTCAGGAAAGGCGCGCCGCCCCATTTGGTCTTGAATCGTCGAATGCCGGGATTGACCCCCAGGCCGAGATGGATTTCGGTTTTGTTGCGCAGATGTGCGCCGGCCAGCATGTCTGAAAACAGCAGGTCAGAGGCGTGGGGGACATAGTGCTTCTTCGAATGACAACCCAGCACGTAGGTATCGAATTTTTGTGCTGCGCGCTCGATCACAAAGAAGGCAACCAGCCGTCCATGCGCATCGCGCGCCTCCAGTATCAACGCGCTTTTGCATTGAGAAACGTAGGCCGGCATGGTGCGATAGAGTTCCGCAATCATTGGAGGGAGCGCCTCCCGACGCATCAGTTCGTCCACCAGAGATTCATGTTCGCGTGTGAAGGCTTGACTGTGTACAACGGTCAATGAGCGGGCGGCCTGTCTCACTTCTCGTTCTAGCGCCGAGCGGATTTTGGTCTCGGTCAGATTGAGACGGTAATACCAGTCGCTTTGGCGCGCCCGGCAGGAACGCGCTAGGGAGGGGGGAATTTCTGGGCCGATGAACCAAAGGTAATCGGGGTGATACAATTCAAGGGCGCGCGCAATACGCTGGTCGCATTGCGCTGCGTCGAAGGGCATCTCAAGAGGATAGCCGACGAAGATGACCCAATTGTCTTTGGCAAAGCCAAGATAATCTTCGATGAGAAAGGGCGCAGCCTGCGAAATGGTCGCCATCAATGAAGGGATATGTTCTGGAACGTAAGCATGCGTCAGAGCGTATTGTTCGCCGGGGAAGGCTTTGGCTGGTTGGAGATCTGTGTACATACGCCGCATTGTTTTGGTTAGGAGAAAAGGTCAGTTTCATAATAGCATAATTTGATTGGATTAGGGAGTGGCTTGGGCTTTTTGGTCTTTGCCTGTAGAAACCGTTGAGCCATCGAGTAAAATAGGGGTGCTGAGTATCTTCTCGAAAACAGGGGGAAGGAGGGTATCGTAGGCGTGTGCAGCGCGCCCCCCCTCCATCCCCAATGGATTGAAAGGATACGGCGCTGATTTCTACCAAGGAGAAAAATACATGCCTACCCCTCCTGCTCCACGCTGGGATTTGTCGAACGTCTATCCCTCGCTTGAATCTTCCGAATTTCAGGAAGCCATCCATCTCTTTCAGACACAAGTGGCTGACTTAGGCGATTATTTTGCCAAAGTTGTCCAAAAAACCGACATCAACGCTTCAGCCGAACGATTGGCGCCCATTTTGGGTGAATTGGTCGAGCGCTTCAATGCCATCTACACCTTGTCCGGCACTCTTGAGCCATATATCTACTCTTTTGTCAGTACCGATTCACACAATAAAGTTGCTGCGCGCAAACTTTCTGAATACGAGCAACTCAAACTTCCGTTGCAAAACCTAAATGTACAGTGGAAAGCCTGGTTAGGGAAAATTTCCCCTCATCTGGGAGCGGCGGTGGAGAAACACCCCGTAGCCAAAGCCCATGCCTTCATGCTCCAGGAAGCCGCTGAACAAAGCAAATATCTGATGAGCGAAGAAGAAGAGACGCTGGCCGCTGAACTGACCCTGAGCGGCGGGAACGCTTGGGAGAAACTCCAGGGAACGGTCACCTCGCAACTGAGCGTAGATTTCGAACTGGACGGCCGGCTAGAGAAGTTGCCCATGCCAGCCTTGATCAATCTGCGCTCTCATGCAGACGAATCCGTTCGCCGTCGCGCCTATGAAGCCGAGAGTCAGGCTTGGACATCGGTGCAGGAGACCCTGGCGGCCTGCCTGAACGGTGTCAAGGGCGAGACGCTCACCCTCAACAAACGCCGCGGCCGCGAAGATGCGCTCCATCCTGCGCTCGATGCTGCTCGCATTGACCGTCATACCTTGAATGCTATGTTGGCGGCAATGCAGGCTTCCTTCCCGTTGTTCCGCAAGTATTTCCATCACAAAGCCAAACTGCTGGGCAAATCCAAACTGGCCTGGTGGGATCTGTTTGCACCGGTGGGCAAAGTGGACAAAACCTACTCTTTCGAGGAAGCCCGTGATTTCATCCTGGAACAGTTCGAGACCTTTTCCCCCACATTACGCGCCTTTGCAGAACGAGCCTTCGAGCGTCGCTGGATTGATGCCGAAATGCGTGACGGCAAACGCGGAGGCGGTTTTTGTATGGAAATCCAGGGGACCAAGGAAAGCCGTATCCTGGTCAACTTCGATGGCTCTCAAGATCAACTTTCGACCATTGCCCATGAACTTGGGCATGCTTTTCACAATGAGTGCGCTTATCAATTTGGCAAGACGCCCTTGCAACAATTGACCCCCATGACGCTGGCCGAAACTGCTTCCACTTTTTGTGAAACTATCGTCACTGAAGCAGTATTGGCGCAGGCCAGCGACTCGCAGGAGGAATTGGCCATCCTCGAAGGTCAACTCAATGGCGCCTCGCAGGTGATCGTGGATATTTACTCCCGCTTTCTGTTCGAGCAGGAGGTGTTCGAGCGCCGTGCGCAGGCAGAACTATCTGCCGAGGAAATTTGCGAAATCATGGAACGCGCACAAAAGGCTACCTATGGGGATGGCCTGGACGAACGTTACTTGCAAAAATATATGTGGACCTGGAAGCCGCATTATTATTCGGTGGGCTTGCCGTTCTACAATTTCCCCTATGCCTTTGGCCTGCTGTTTGGCGCTGGTTTGTATGCCATCTATCGCCAGCGCGGAGCGGCATTCATCCCCGATTATCAGGCGCTGTTGGCCTCTACCGGTGAAGCCTCGGCTGCTGATTTGGCTGCTCGCTTTGGCATTGATATCCGCTCACGCAGATTTTGGGAAGATAGTATTGCCATTTTTGGCGAGCGTGTAGAACGTTACTGCCAACTCTAACCTGACAAGGCAATTTTTTCCAGCGCCTCTCCCAGGCGCTGGATTTCTTCTAGCGTGTTGTAATGCACCGCGCCTACACGTACCATGCCGCCGCTTTCCTCCACGCCTAATCGTTCCGTGACGTTGATGGCGTAGTAGTTGCCGTCCCAAACATAGATGCCCTGCTGGGCCAGTTTCTCGGCAACCAGCCGCGGGGGAAGATCCTTCAAGCGGAAGGCAAAGGTAGACACGCGGTCGTCCAGGCGGCGGGCGTCGGAGAGGCCAAACAGCCTGAGTCCAGGAACAGATTGCAGCGTAGAAAGAAGCGCTCTTCCCAGTTCGAATTCATAGGCGCGGATGGCAATGAGGGCCTTTTTGAGTTCCATTCGCCGGCCCTGGTAGCCGTTTTCAGCCAGGCTATCGGCATATCGGCTGCCGAACTCTTTGCCCAGCCATTCGAAGTATTCGATGGCGCCTAAGACGCCGGCAATGCCCTCGTGATTTTGGGTGCCGGTCTCGAACTTGCCGGGCAGGTGATTGGGCGCCGGGCGCACCTTGTAGGCAAACAGATTTTCCAACAGATCGCGCCGACCGTATAAAATGCCGGCGTGCGGGCCAAAAAATTTGTAACTGGAAGCCACTAAGAAGTCACACCCGATGCGTTGGACATCTATTGGGCCATGTGGGGCGTATTGCACCGCATCTATGTAGACCAATGCCCCGGCTTCGTGCGCCATGCGGGTAATTTTTGCCACCGGATTGATGGTGCCGAGCGCATTGGAAGCATAGCCTACCGCCAGCAGTCGCGGTTTGCGTTCTAAGGCTTTTTGCAGGTCGCTCAGGTCGAGGGTGCCGTCTTCTACGTCGAAATCCACCCAATGGACTTTGACATCACGATCTTGAGCTGCCAGCACCCAGGGGGTGACGTTCGCGTCATGATCGAGGCGGGTGACAATGATTTCGTCCCCTGCTTGCCAGTTCCGCGAGAGGGAACGGCTGATATGCAGCGTGAGGCTGGTCATATTGTTGCCGAAAATGATTTCTTCTGGACTGGCGGCGTTATAGAAGTCAGCCATGGCGGCGTGAGCGGCTTCCAGGATGGCATCCGAGGCGATGCTGGTGGCAAAGGCGCCCTCGTGATTGGCGTTGCATTCGAGCAAATAGCGCGTCATGCGCTCGAGCGACTGACGGGCAATTTGGGTTCCGCCGGGGTTGTCGAAAAATATGGCCGGTCGGTCAAGGGAGGGGAACTGTTGACGGATGGTGGCAGGGTCGAGGGGCATGTTTGGCCTCCGGTGAGGATGCAACTTCAGGCGGTCGGTGTTTCGCCAAATAGAATGACGACCAAATGTTGATTCAAGAAGCGCGGCGTGTCGCCGGCCCGTTCAGATACTACTTGTCCAAGGGTATATCCACCGGCGACGGGGATTTCTTCTCCCAAGATGTCTTGCACGGCTGTAATCTCAGCGCCAGGGGTAGCCTTGAGCAGCATTTGCCAGGCAATATCTACCAATACCAGGGCCAGGACGGGTTTGGCGCCTCCCAGGGCGTGCAAGGCTTGTTGAGTTGCAGTTTGGGCAGCCTTTTGACAGGCGGAGCGGCTGCCAACCATCAAGAAGGCGTCCACACCATCGCGAACAGGCGCATTCATGCGAAAACTGCCGTCGGCCTCCACGCGAATGGGGGCGCGGATGACCAACTCCTCGCCTTGCTCCATCCCTAGCGGGTATAGCCGCGCCATGTGGCTCAAAGGGGGAAAGCCCCATTCGCGCGCCGGGTAACCCAATAGTTCGGCATAGGTTTCAGAGGTGGGACGGGCGTCTAGGGTGCGCAGCCAAAAACCGCGTGAGCGAGTGACGCGCATCTGGCTACCGATCGGATTCCAGCCATGCGCATAACCGATGCCGAGTTGGATCTTGCTGCCCATCGTCAGGGCTGCAATGGCGCCGCTACCGGTCTGGTTGCCTGCCATTTGGAAAGTATTACCGGTGTGCAAATCGCCCGAAGAAAGCCCTCCTATCGTTTGATAAGGCTGCCCGCTCATGGCCTGGCAAAACTGTTCTGCATCGCCATTGAAGCCATCTGCAAAGAAGAGAATATGTCGTGCATTTTCTCCGCTGGCAAGCATCCCCAATTGAGCGGCTGTTTCACGGCTGCTTTGGGCATATCCAGGCAGCCAATGAGTATGCGCTTCGAGGTCATCGCCTCCCAAAATACAGACAACGACCGCGTGAGGAAGCGAACCTGCTGCGGTCAAGCCGGCCGGCGAACTAAATCCGATGACCGGCACCTCGCCGAGCAGGCCGGCAACACCGCTGGCAATGTCACGCGGTTGGTATTGCTGAGAAGCGATGACAATTCCCAGCCCAGGCTGGGCGGCGCCGAATTTGTTCAACGCCTGGTGAATGGCTTGCAGACTGGCTTCACGGCCATCCAGGGCCTTGGCCCAACCAACGACAGCGTTTAAGGTCATGGAAAACTATTCCTCTGCTACGGGTATTGTAAAATGGAATGTCGTTCCCTCGCGCAATTTGCTATCGAACCAGATACGGCCTGCCTGCATTTCTACCAGACTCTTGGTGATGTTCAATCCCAGGCCGGTGCCAGGCGCTTTGCGAGCCGATTCGTCCTCGGAACGGAAGAATTTGGTGAAAATTTTCTTTTGATCTTCCAGACTGATGCCAATTCCATTGTCCTGAACCCATACGTGTACGACTTTCGATGCGCCAGCCGCGTCCCAGCGATTGGGCGTAGCCTCAGCCCCAATGATGATTTGGCCGCCTTCGGGTGTGTACTTGTTCGCATTACTCACCAAGTTGGTGAGTATCTGGATAACACGTGTACGATCGGCCCAGATTTTGGGAAGCGTTTCTGGAACTTGCAGTTGTAAGGTTTGCTTGCGGTCTTCAATCTGGCGGTGCGTAGAGCGCGTCACTTCTTCGATGACCTCGGCAATATCCACCGCTTTGAAATCCAGTCGCAGACGCCCAGCCTCGATTTTGGAATTATCGTTCAGGTCGGACACCAACGTTGACATGCGCTCCACATTGGCGCGGATGGTGTTCAGGAAGTTCGCCTGCATTTCGTTGATGGGGCCGACTTTGCCTCCTGCAAGCAATTCGGTGTAGCCCTTGATGGAGGTCATTGGATTCTTCAATTCATGCGCTACGAAAGAGACAAACTCACTTTTGGCCTCGTTGGCGCGTTGGATTTCCTGGTAAAGTTGAGCATTCGAAATGGCAATTGCAGCATGGTCGCTTAGGCGGTTGAGGAACGCAATATCTTGCTGAGTATCATAGATGCTTTCCAAGAAAATCAAGCCAACCACTGTGGCTTCACGGCGCAAGGGGATGGCAATTTGGGTGTGGGCGCCCGGCAAAATGCAGTTGCCCCCTTGCTCCTGGAGGGAAATTTGATGAGGTTGAGAAGTTTCCACGGCCTGTTTCATGGCCGGCATATGGATGTAGGGGAGTTTGCCATCGGGAAATTGTTTCGAGAGGTCGCCATAGCCTTGTTCTGCCATGACACTCAAATTTCCTTTGTCTAGTATGCCGATCAAGCCAGCCTCCGCTTTGGATTGTCGCATTGCCCATTCGAGCGTAATGCGCATGGCGCGGTCTATTTCGAGGCTGGCATTGAGTTCGCGGTCGATGCGCTGTAATACAGAGAGTTCTTCTACGCGCGCAGCCAACTCTTGGTCTGTGAGGGTATGCAAGCGTGCGTTTTCGATGGCCACTGCCGCTTGACCTGCAAAGGCCGAAAGCAGCGTCTGGTCATCTTCCACAAAAGGCAGGCCATCCATACGGTTGATGACCTCCAAAACGCCAATGACTTGATCTTTGAACATCAATGGCACTGCCAGCAATGACTTGCTGGTGAAACCGGTCTGCGCATCGGGCACATTGAAGTGTGCTGCCGAAGACTGTGCCTGGTTTTCGACAACCGCTGTACGTAATTTGGCTGCACGGCCAACGATGCCGGTTCCGGCCGGAATTCGCTGACCTACCAGTTCTGCCGAGGCAGGCGGGCCGGCTGTAACCTTGAAAACCAAATCACCCGTTTGCTCATCCACCAGGAATAAACTCCCTGCTTCACAGTTGAGAATGCTAACAGCATTCTCCAGGATATTTTTCAATAGAGGTTCAAGTTCCAGGGTGGAGGTCAACTGACGTGTCAAGTCGTTCAGGGTAGATAACTGGTAAGCGCGCTGTTGCGTTTCTTGCAGCAGGCGCGATTTCACAATGGCGCCAGCCGTTTGGTCTGCAACAGCCTGCAAGAGGCCAAGTTGGGCACGCGAATAGGTGACATTCGCCTCACGGCTGCCAACCGTCAAGGCGCCAATGGTGTCGGCGCCGGCGTTCAGGGGGACGCCCATCCAGGCATATACATCGTGCAGGGCAGGGGTGACATTCCGCGCCTGGCATTCGCGCAAATAATCTTGGGTCAAAATGGGACGCCCTTTTTCGCAAACTTCTTGTCCCAGGCCGTATTTGGGCGGCAGGGGAACATTTTCTCGTTCTGACAGGCGGTCATGGTTTTCGACGCAGAAAGCGTAATAGAAATAATCTCCGGTCTTGTTCAAGAGTGTGACATGGAAGTCGGTTGCCGGGATGATTTGCCCGGTTTGCGCAAAGATCAACTCCATCACGTCGTCGAAGGTCAGCGTAATATTGACGCCTTGAGAGACGCGCGTCAGGGCGTTCATCTCCTGAATGCGGCGCTCAAGGTTGGCAACGGTCTGCACACGTCCAATCGCTACCGAAGATTGGTCTGCCAGGTTTTGGAGAAATGCCAGGTCTTGAGGTGTATATGGTTGCCCTGAAAGGCGCGGTCCCAAGGCCAGCCAACCGCTCACTTCGTGCTCACCGGGCAGAGCCAGGAACAATCGTGCGCCAAGCAGCCTGAGGCGGCTCTCTTCAGGTCTCAGGCTGGCAGGCAAATTCCCATCGTCCAGGTAGAGGGGAATACGTTCTCTCAGGAAATATTGCGCAAGAGGGCTGCCTACGGCAAATCGGACATCACTACTGGGGCGGCCATCCTCGTCGGCCATGCTGACATATTGATCATTGACAGCATCGAGAATGTAAATGTGAACGTATTGGGGAGAAAGGGTATCCAGAATATGACGGCGCAACAGTCGCCCAATGCTTTCCAAGTCCAGCGCGTTGGTCAGGTCATGGCTGAAGTTCCGTAGTCTTTCTTCATAGACTTTCTGTCCGCGGAAGAAGGTACTGTTGATGGTCTTCTCCAGCCAAATACGTAAAGGCTCCAGCGCAATGGCCAAGAGAAAAATGATGCTTCCAATCAGCCATGGGCTTTCAGACGGGATGACGCTGGTGAAAATCAAGCCAATTCCGCTCACCATCGCGGCGTAACCGCCTACGGCCAGAACAGTCAGGCCGATATACACCAATCCCTGCCGCAGCCAGAGGTCGGTTCGCACCAGGCGATAACGCAAAATTGTATACCCAATGGTCAGCGGGAAAAGAATAAGGGCAAGGAACAGGTAAGGAGAGAATTTGACCAGATCGAAAGGAAAGAGAACAAACCAGACCGCTATGGGGCCAAGCGAAAGGATCAGCCCAATCAACACCATGCGCGCTTGACTTTTGACCACCGGCGATGGCACAAAAAAGGCGCGGTGAATTGTCACGCTCAAATGGAAGAGAATGGCAAAGGCATTGAAAAAGTAGGAACTATACCAGGCGGCAAAATAAGCCGTGGGCTGTTCCAGGTTGAGCATGGTTACATGAGAATAGCCAGCCAGCAAGAGGGCAATTACGTATCCGCCCCAGCGCAGATAAGGTCGCCCTACTACGGCGCGCGCTTCCTGTGGGAAGGACAAGGTCAAATCAATGAGCGCCCCCCCTGCTAAGGGCAAGGCCAAAGCCCAGTAGTAAGAGAAACGATGTGTGGTATACAGGTCGAAAAAGGTGCCAGTTACAATGGCCATCGAGGAGGCAAATAACGTAAAGGCGCGGCCAGCCGGTTCGGTGTGGCGTAATCCAAAAATCCACAAACTGAGCGCAAAGAAGGCTATACTGATGACTGAAGGAATAACCAAATAGGCGATCAAATCGGCTTGGGGTAAGCGCTGCAATTCGATCTCATATGTGATTGTCTTGCCTTCTACCGTGCGGACGACGACCGGCACGGTCTCACCGGCGTAGAAGCCTGCCAGAGTTTGGCGCATGTCTTCTGCGTTGTGGATTTCCCGACCAGCAATTGAAATCAATTGATCGCCATGCTGGATGCCCTGGTCGTATAAAGGCCATTTCGCGCCCTCCGCGCTTGGACCGCCGCCGTTCATCACCATGGTCGGTTCGAAAAACGCTCCCACAAAGGGATTTTGCAGCCAGTTCCATGCCAGGTATAACGACACCAGGAAGATGGCAATGGTGCTGATTTGATAAGTAAATACAACGATCTGCAACAATCGGCTGAGGGTGAGATTCAAGCGCAAACGTTTGAACATAGCCTGAAACGATGTCCGTCAAAAGTGAACTAAAGCAATTCTAAACGATATTTTTAGTTGAATAAATGTTACTTTCATAACAAAGCAGGGGTATGGTGTGAACAAAAAAGACCAACCCATGGGATGGTCTTTTTGCACGTGGGCGGCTAAATGTCCAGGTTGCGGACGCTGCGAGCGTGGGTTTGAATGAAGCGGCGGCGTGGATCCACCGCATCGCCCATGAGCATGTCGAAGGTTCGGTCGGCTTCGGCAGCGTCCTCCACCGTCACCATCAACAGGGTACGGTTTTTCGGGTTCATGGTCGTTTCCCACAACTGCTCAGGGTTCATTTCGCCCAGACCTTTGTAACGTTGTAAGGTTGCTTTTTCACTCCCCAACTCTTTGAGGATTTTGTCCTTCTCGGCATCCGTGTAAGCATACTTTACCTGGTTCTTGTACGCTATACGATATAAGGGCGGTTGGGCAATGAACAAATGTCCGTTTTCGATCAATTCTGGCATGTAACGAAAGAAGAAAGTCAATAATAAGGTGCGGATGTGGCTTCCATCTACGTCGGCATCGCTCATAAGGATGACTCGCCCATAACGCAACCCTTCGAGGTCGAAGTTGTCGCCTATGCCGGTGCCAAGCGCCGAAATGAGCGCCTTGACCTCGTTGTTACCCAAAATTTTATCCAGGCGGGCGCGCTCGGTATTGAGAATTTTGCCTCGCAGGGGCAAGATGGCCTGAAAATGCCGGTCGCGGCCTTGTTTTGCGCTTCCGCCGGCCGAGTCGCCCTCGACGATATACAACTCGGTCTTGGACGAATCGCGCTCAGAGCAATCGGCCAGTTTGCCCGGCAGCGTAAGCGACTCGAGGGCCGATTTGCGGATGACCAGATCGCGCGCCTTGCGGGCTGCGTCGCGCGCGCGGGCTGAGGTCAGACATTTTTGTACGATGGCTTTGGCCGCTTGCGGATTCTCTTCCAAGAAAGTATTGAAAGCCTCGGCTACCACCTGCTGCACATAGGTTTGCACCTCTGCGTTCATCAACTTGACCTTGGTCTGGCTCTCGAACTGCGGGTCGGGGTGTTTCACCGAGACGATAGCGGTCAAGCCTTCGCGCGTATCATCGCCGGAGAAGTTGGGGTCGGCGTCTTTGAGCAAGCCGTTTTTGCGGGCAAAGTCGTTGATGACGCGCGTCAGGGCGCTGCGCAGACCGGTCAAGTGCGTGCCGCCGTCTATGGTGTTGATGGTGTTTGCAAAGGAATAGACCGATTCGGTGTATGCATCCGTGTACTGAATAGCAGCCTCGATACCGATGCCTTCGATTTCCTTCTCGACGTAAACCGCCGGATGCAGCGTCTCGCGGTTGCGATTCAAATAGCGGACGAAGGAGATGATACCGCCCTCGAAGTAGAACGTCATCTCGCGGTCGCTGCGTTCATCACGAAAATGGATGGTGACGCCGCGCGTGACGAACGCCATCTCACGCAGGCGCTGGCTTAGCGTATCGAATTTATAGTCGAGATCCCCTTTGAAGATCTCCGCATCGAACTTGAACGTGGTCTTGGTGCCGCTTTCCCCGGCTTTGGTCTTGCCGATGACCTTTACCGCTTCCAGCGGGCGACCGCGCTCGAAACGCTGGAAGTGGATTTGGCCTTCGCGCCGTACCTCTACCTCGCACCATTCCGAAAGCGCATTGACCGCGCTCACGCCCACCCCGTGCAAACCGCCAGAGACTTTATAGCCGCCCCCGCCGAACTTGCCGCCAGCGTGCAAAGTGGTCATGACCACTTCCAGGGCTGATTTTTTCATTTGCGGATGAATCCCTACCGGGATGCCCCGCCCATTGTCCTCTACTGTAACGCTGCTATCGGGATGGATGACAATCTCGATGCGCGTGCATGCCCCTGCCAGCGCCTCGTCAATCGAGTTGTCTACAACCTCATAAACCAGATGATGCAGCGCTTTGATGTCTGTTCCGCCCACATACATGCCTGGGCGGCGGCGAACAGCCTCCAATCCCTCCAAAACCTGGATATTTTCTGCTTCATAACTTCCGTTCGGTTGAACCACAAAAACCTCCAAGGGCCTGTTACACCGATTGCGGCGGCGTATTCATTTTCATCTTTGCAAAAACCGTTTGCAACCAGACCTGCATATCGCGGTAGTAAATGAAACTGGCTGCCAATAACGACGTGGTAATGAAGGCATGGCCGGCGATGCCAACCAATGCCATCCATGAATTGGCGGGGGGAATATTCCACAGATAATCCAACCCATAGGCAATCAAGAACACGCTCATGATGAACAAACTACTGGTGGGCAGCGTATATCGCGCCATGCGCAAACTGGTGTAGATTGAAGAAAACGCATTCTCCTGCCGCATGAAAATGCCATGGGGAGTAAAGAACAAAGGCACCACCAGCCACACAGACAACAGCGTTGCAATCAATAGAATACCTTGTGCAAGCACAGGACTGGCGAGCAGTCCCACTGTCAGCATCATCGAAAACGGGATGCCAAACAAGAACATCAGAAAAAGCCATAGCATAGAAAATAACACCGTCTGCGTCACGCAATATTTCAGTTGCCATGCAGATGGTTTGGATGGGTCTGCCACCACAATGGATACCCAGCGGAAAAACACCCCCCCCAATATCCATCCTGACAGCGTGAGCAAGAGCGTCCAACCTGCCAGGGCAAGGGGGGAATTCACATAAATCATCGCCGCCGCGCCAAAGGGTGTTTCGGCAGGCATCTTGCCGCTCATCAGGCTGAACACGCCCACCGGAAATGTACGCAACATGCTCATTAAGTTGAACTTTTGCAACTCGACTGACAGGGCCGCATATACCTCCTGGGCGTGCGTCATGTCGGCGGCTGGGATTCCGCTCGAGGCAGAATAGCGAAGCATCTCATCGAAGAATGGCTGGAAGAGATGGTCTACGCGCAAGTGCGGCCCCAGCCACAGCCACAGGTCCAGCATCAGGGGCAGGGCAATCACCGCAACGTTGGAAGCAATGCTATCGAAGCCCGCTTTAAGTGAACCGACCACGCCGGGCGGTGGAGGCAGAGTTTGCTGTTGCTCTTTTCCCATAACCCCTTGATTTTACCATATTCAAATCTGGATACTGCAAATCTGTTCTATGTTCGTGTGCATGCAAAGGTTGATTCTGCCGGCGAACTCATGCAGCAGCATTGGCTTTCATGCTCATCCCAGGTTTTCGACGCGAATACCCATACGGGTACGATGAGTCGCGAAACAAGCGAAATACGCGAACTTCTTCTTGTTTTGCCAGGCCGCGCACTCCACATTTCCTCGTTGCTTTCGTGCTTTTCGCCTTTTTCGAGTCATTCGCGTTGAGTCAACGCCTGTTGAATTCTGTCTGGAAGCTCCAGGCTTCAGGAGGCGTATGTCCACGCACTTCACCCACGGACTCATTTTTTGCGTGGACACTCTATGTTCGTCCGGGATTCTTTCCAAAGAGAGGGCGCCGCGATTTTCAGATTTCCCCCAGTAATCCCTCACATACCTTGTGCGCCTCTTCGACCAAATCCACATGGACGGGCAACTTGAACTCTTCGGTGACGCGCAAGGTCAAATGAGCGGCAGCCTGTTTGAGGTCCGGCGCGATGCCAGGGTCGTCCCTGAGCAGAGTGAGTAAGTCATAGGCGCTGGGCGTGCGGAGTTTTTGTCCTTGCCGGGCATAATACTCACGGATGGCAATACCGGCCGCGCGACGGGCGCATACCCGTGCCTGCCCCTCGTTGCCTCCGGCACGGGCGACTTTGGCGCGTTCGAATTCTCGTTGAACTTGATCTTTCCAAGCAGTCATTGGTTTATTTCACCCCCCTCCAAAACATCCCGCTGGCCAACAGCGCCATCCCGGTCCCAAAGAAGAACGGCGCGCTGGCGCCAAATCCCGCCCACGGCCCGGCTCCTTGCCACAGCAGGCCGGCAATCACCGAAGCGGGCAAGGCCGTCAGCCCGATGGCGGCGTTGAACAAGCCGTAGGCCGTCCCGCGCTGCGCATCTGGCACCAGGTCTGCCACCAGCGCCTTGGCTGTCCCCTCGGTGGCTGCATAGTAAATACCGTAAAGCCCAAACAGCGCCCACACCTGCCAGCCGGTTTGCGAAACGGCCAGGCCGAGATAGACCAGTCCGTAGGCCAGCCAGCCGCCCAGCATGAGCCTGCGCCGCCCAACGCGGTCCGAGAGCGCGCCCAGCGGCCCGGAGAACAGTGTGTACACCGCGGTGAAGGTCATCAGCATGAACATGGTCTGCAAGGCAGACAGACCGCGCTCCTGCGCCCGCAAGACGATGAAAGAATCGGATGAATTGCCGAGCGTGAACAGGACGACCGCCAGCAGGAAGGACTGGAAGCGTCGGTCCAGGTCTGCGAAACGCATCCGCTTCTTGCCGGACCGTGGGCCTGCTTCCGTTTCAGCGGGGTTTTTCCTCGCCTCTTTCGCTCCCACTGCCAGGACAAGCACCGCCAGGGCAGCCGGGATCATGCTGGCTAGAACAGCGATTTGGAACGTGGCGCGGCTGAGCAGCGATTGATTGGCCTGCGTCAGCCAGATGATGAGCGCAGCGATGCCGATGCCCACAAAAGCGCCGGCCGTATCGCCCGCGCGGTGCAAGCCAAAAGCCAGGCCGCGCGACTCGTCGTCTGTGCTGGCGGCTACCAGCGCGTCGCGCGGCGCGGTGCGGATGCCCTTGCCGGCCCGGTCGGCGAAGCGCACGCCCAACACCCCGCCCCACGAGTTGGCAAAGTACAGGAAAGGCTTGGCGATCGTCGAGAGGCCATAGCCCAGCACAGCCAGTCCCTTGCGCCGGCCGAGTTTATCCGAGAGCGCGCCGGAATAGATTTTGAGCAAACTGGCGGTGGTCTCGGCCACGCCGTCGATCAGGCCGATGACAGCCGTCCGCACGCCCAACACGTTGGAGAGAAAGAGCGGGATGAGGTAGACCAGCATCTCGGACGAGATGTCGGTCAGGAACGAGGTGGTCGTCACGACCCAGATGTTGGGATGCAGGCGGGGAAGTAAGAGTTTCTTTTTCATTCACAGACCTTTCTCAGGAATTCATTGTAATGCCATACTCAGGAAGCCGACCAGCGCCCCGCCGGCGATCAGCCAGGTCGAACTGACCTTGTAGCGGAGCAAAAGGAACAAGGACACGAGGGCAAGCCCCAGCGTGAGCGGATCCGTGAGCGAGGCCGCGCCCAGTTGCCAGGTCACGGCTGCCATCAGTCCCAGCGAGGCGGCGTTGACGCCGTCCAGCAGACTGCCGGCCCAGGGGGAATTCCGCAGGCGCGGCATCAGCGGCTTACTGAGCGCCACGAAGACGAAGGACGGCAGGAAGATGCCAACGGTCGCCAGCAGGGCCCCCCGTGTTCCGTCCAGCAGGAAGCCAATGAAGGTAGCCGCAGTGAAAAGGGGGCCGGGCGTTACCTGGCCAACAGCCACTGCGTCAATCAGTTGCTGGTCGGTGATCCAGCCCAGGCGGGTCACGAAGTCGGCCTTGAGGAAGGCCAGCAGCACGTAGCCGCTGCCGTATAGCACCGAGCCGATCTTCAAGAACGTGAGGAACAGCACCGGCAGGCTGAACGGGATGGAGGCCAGGGCGGGCAGGCTGCCTGCGGCCAGGGGCAGGAACGCCAGCGGTGCGCCGGGCTTCCTGGTCTTTTGCAGGTTCTCGAAGAGCATGACGAGCAGACCGGCGATGAAGAGCAAAGCGATTTCGTTGGCTCCCAAGAAATACGCGACCAGGGCCAACACACCCGCCGCGCCCGTCAACCTGTCTTTGAGCGCCTTCTTGCCCAGGTTCAGCAGCGCCTGGAGAATGACGGCGATGATGACGGGTTTGATGCCGTACAGCAGCCAGCCCGCTTGTGGCGCGGAACCAAAGCGCACGTAGACGTTTGCCAGCGCCAGCACGATTAGCGCGGCCGGCAAGGTGAAGCACAGGCCTGCAAAAAGGAATCCCAGCCAGCCCGCGCGCAAAAATCCGATATGGATGACAATCTCGGTGGAGTTCGGGCCGGGGATGAGATTGGTGGCCCCGATCAGGTCGAGGAAGCGCTGCTCATCCAGCCATTTGCGGCGCTTGACCACTTCATCGTGGAACAGGGCCAGGTGCGCGGCCGGCCCGCCAAAGGCGGTGAAGCCGAGTTTCAAGAACAGTAAGATCACTTCGAGCAGGCGCTGGTAGAGGGGCGCCGTCCCCAAAGGCGAAGCAGATTCTTTCTCCGGGAAAGAGTCGGGCGATAGCATGATTTTCCTAATCTGCGTTTATCTGTGGTCCCAATTCGCGCAGGAGTTCCGCGGCTTTTTCGCGCCCCTGCGCCAGCGCATCTTGTCCGGCCGGGGTCAATTTATAATATTTGCGCACTTTGCCGTCCACCACCTGGCTGGTGCTAGATAGCAGGCCGTCCTGTTCCAGGCTGTGCAGGATGGGATAAAGCGTGCCTGGGCTGAGACGGTAGCCGTGCTGCGCCAGTTCCTCCATCAGCCACAAGCCAAAGACCGGCTCATGCCCGGCATGGTGGAGGATGTGCAGTTTGACGAAGCCCAG
>DAOUCM010000058.1:0-8033 GCA_034431895.1 Anaerolineales bacterium | reverse complement strand
CGGAGATGTCCTGGCTGCATCCGCTTTAGATGGTTCTTTGGTCTTGTACAAAGCCTCTAGCGGCGAGGAAATACGCCGTATCCAGGCGCATGACAAGAGCATTTGGGGAATTGCCTTCAGCCCCGACGGTACGCGCATTGCCAGCGCCGCAGAAGATGGTTTGCTCAAAGTATGGGAGGTGGAAAGCGGCAGCCTGCTCCTGACGATACAGAGCGAGGAGGGAGCGCTTCAATGGGTAGCCTACAGCCCAGATGGCGCCTACCTGGCAACGACGAGCGCCAATGGCGCAGTCACTTTGTGGGACGCCGGCACCGGCAAGCCGCTCTATACCCTGGCTGCCCATAGCGGCTTAGCCAACAATGCTGTCTTTAGCCCCGACGGAAAATGGCTGGCAACTTCGGGTGGTTACGACCGTTCTATCAAACTATGGGAAGTCACCAGCGGCCGTTTGCTGATGACCATTACCGGCCACCGCGACTGGGTCTACGAAATGGTCTTCTCCAAAGACGGCTCAACGCTCATGTCTGTAAGCGCAGACCGCACGGTACGCTTCTGGGAAACGACCTATGGCCGTCCGCTTGGAAACATTCTGTACGGCCATACCGACCAGGTATTTGGCCTCAGCCTCAGCCCAGATAACAAACACTTGGCGACTGCCAGCGAAGATCAAACCGTGCGCATTTGGAATATTGCCCCCGAAGGCAGCCGCGAACTTTACACCATAGATAACCGCGTTCACGCTCTGACATTGGCCTTGAACCCGGATGGAACACGCCTTGCCAGCGCCGGTCGCGATGGCGTCATCCGCATTGCCAATGCCAATAACGGCCGCTCTATGAACAGCATTAGAGCGCACAACGATGTCGTCGAAGCCGTTTCCTATAGTCCTGATGGTACGCGCCTAGCCTCTGCAGGCCGCGATGGCATAGCCATTGTTTGGGATGCCGCCACAACGCAAGAAATCGCCCGCTTTCGAAACCACAGCGGGACGATTTGGGACCTGGCGTTCAGCCCGGATGGAACGCGCGTGGCTACAGCCGGGCAAGATGGCAGCGTAAAAGTGTGGGATGCCGCCTCTGGGCAAGAATATTTTTCCTTGCGCGCCTCGTTTGGCGAGGCGCTGGCCGTGGAATACGACCCCGGCGGACGCCTGATCGCTGCCGGCTATAGCGGCAAAGTCATTGTCCTGTGGGATGCGCTCACCGGCCGGCAATTGGCAACCTTGCGCGGACATACCAACGGCTTGCAAACCCTGGCCTTCAGTCCAGATGGTTTCTGGCTGGCCTCCTCCGGCGATGACGGCCAAATCTTTTTGTGGGATATGCAGTCCGAACCATTGGGCGCCAGGCAAGGTCCTTTGATTGATCGCGGCGACACCCTCTTTGGCGTGGCTTTTAGCCCAGACGGGAGATACTTGCTGGCCGGCGGCGCAGATGGCATCGCCTCGCTCTGGGACCTGGAAACGGATACCGTTATCAAGCATTTGTACGGCCACCAGGACCGCATCTACGGCGTGGCTTTCTCTCCAGATGGCAAACGCATGTTCACGGCTGGAGCCGATTCCACCGTGCGCGCCTACTTGTTCGACTTCCAACAATTGGTGGCCTTGGCCCAAAAGCGCGTCACGCGCCAATTTACTGCCGAAGAATGTCAGGAATTCTTGAACGAAGCCTGTCCGGCCGATTCAGATATGCCAGCCCCCGAAACGAGGAGCGTCGTATCCACTCCTCCGCCTGATGCGCCCACTTACATTGACAGCCAGATCGAAGACGAGACCTCCGAAGCCACCGCTGCCGAAGCGCGCGCCCCCGGCGGCGACGACTTCAATCGCAACCTGTACGAACGACCATTCAACGCCAACTCAATGGGGATCTATTACCCCGATATAGACATCCAAAGCGCCATGTTGACGCAGACCAGCGACTGGATTTACGTAACCATCCGTGTGGTGGGTCAGCGATTAGACAGCGACTTTCTCGGCTCCTACGCAGTCGAATTCGATCTCAACGGCGATGGACGCGGCGACACCCTGGTCAACGCCTTCGTGCCAACCGACCAGTGGTCTACTGCTGGCGTGCGCATCTGGAAAGACTCCAACCGCGATGTGGGCAACGGCGTGCCGGTCGAATCGGATCCGCCCCAGATCGGCAACGGCTATGAGACCCTGCTTTTCGACCAAGGGCAGGGCGAACCGGCCGACCTGGCTTGGGCGCGTCTCCTCTCGCCCCAAAACAACCTGTTGCAATTTACCGTTTCGCAAACCCGCGACATCCAAATTGCCATCAAAGCCTCGGCCATCGAAAACGATACCCACTACTTGTGGAATGTGTGGGCCAGCCGTGATTTGCTCAAACCGTCTTGGTTCGACTACAATGACCACTTCACATTCAAACAGGCCGGCTCACCTCTGAAAGAACGAACCGAATACTATCCCATCCAATCCCTCTACGCCCTGGACAATACCTGCCGCCAGAGCATGGGCTTCGAACTGAGCGGATACGAACTAGGCGGCTGCAAACCGCCGCCTGCTCCCGCGCCCCCGCCAGCGGAGGACGAGCCAACCGAACCTGCCGCCCCTTGACCCACCGTGTACCTGCCCACCGTGTCTTGTGTTGGGGTATGCGCAACACGCTCTAAACACCCCGCACCCCGACTGAACGAGACGATACCGCCTACCTAATCGAAGAGGAAACCATGAGCAAACAATTATTCTTCAACGGCATGGATGCTGCCAGCGGCGAGCCACTGGTGCCGCCTTTAGACGCCGCATTGATGGCGAAATTGATTACAAGCGAAGAGCGCAGTCCCGACGAGGAGAACGAACTGGCCCAGTGGTGGGAGCAATATGCCCGTCCCAATGCGCCCCGTCACCTGGCCGCTATAGAAGGCACCGATTACAAAGACCTGGCCTCGGCCGGCTGGGGCGTCATTTTCCCCTACAACGCCGATGCCAAAGTCATCCAGGCTCTCAAACCGCTGCTGGACTGGCGTAAATCTCAGGCTGGAGAACGATACAAAGAATATACCGGGCCGGAGGGGTATCGCTACAAACCAGACGGCAGCATGGCCGAAAGCAAAAACGACTGGTTGGCCCGGCACGGCATGGGGCCTGGCCCCGCAGACCCGGAAAAGGTCCCCTATTACCTGCTGCTGGTCGGCGGCCCCGAGGTCATCCCCTACCGCTTCCAGGTGCAAATGGATGTGCAATATGCAGTTGGCCGCATCCACTTCGACACGCTCGAAGAGTACGCGAACTACGCTAACAGCGTGGTCACGGCAGAAAAGAAGAAACTCGCACTCGGTAAAACCGCGACCTTCTTCGGCGTTGCCAATCCCGACGACCCGGCCACCAACATGAGCGCCGAGCAATTGATCGCGCCGCTGGCCGAGAAAGCCGCTAAAGCAAACAAGAACTGGAAAGTATCCAGCCTGGTCAAAAGCAAGGCCACCAAATCCGCGCTGAGCGGCCTGCTCGGCGGCAAACAGCCTCCAGCCCTGCTGTTCACTGCCAGCCATGGCATTGGCTTCCCCAACGGCCATGCCCTGCAACGGAGCGACCAGGGCGGCTTGCTATGCCAGGACTGGCCCGGCCCCAAACAATGGCGCAAACCCATCGGCAAGGACTTCTACTTCGCCGCCGACGACCTCGCCAACGATGCCAATGTCTTCGGTCTGCTGGCCTTCTTGTTTGCCTGCTATGGCGCCGGCACCCCCAAAATGGACGAATTTGCCCGCCAGGCGCTCAAACGTCCCGCGCAGATTGCCCCTCAGGACTTCATCGCTAAGTTACCGCAGCGCCTGCTTGGACATCCCAAAGGCGGCGCCCTGGCGGTCATCGGGCATGTGGAACGTGCCTGGGGCTACTCTTTCTCATGGGGCAAGGCTGGTACGCAACTGGCGGTCTTCGAGAGCGCCCTGCAGCGGCTGTTCGACGGTTACCCGGTCGGCTACGCCTTCGAATATTTCAACAATCGCTACGCCGAACTCTCCACCGACCTGACCAGCACCTTGCAAGAAATGGAATTCGGCCTGAAAGTAGACCCCATGGAACTGGCCGGTATGTGGACCGCCAACAACGACGCCCGTAACTACGTCATCCTTGGCGACCCTTTCGTCAAACTGATGGCGTAGGACAAGTCACAGACTTGTCCTACTTTGCCGCGCTACGAGTAATACCAGAGGAAAATCTTGTTGTAGATTGCCAGCAGCGTCTTTTTGAGCGGCGCAAACTCCAACAACCGTTTACGCAAAGACGGTGTTCGCTTGGGACTCGCCTTGCCCAATTCCCCTCGCACATAACCGAGCGTATTGGACATGTTCATCGCCAGCGGGTCAGAGACCATCAGCCGCAGCAAGCCGGCATCGTTCATGCGTTTGTCCAACTGGCGCACCTGTCCCATTGGCTTGTCCATATCGAAAGGTAGAAACTGCTGAAGGGTAGACTTGTACGCCGTGAACTGCCAATGTGAGGCGCCCGCCATAGCCGTTACGCCGCGGTAACTTATTCTGCAATCTCTCGTCTCTGCATATACTTTCCTGTTTTCTTCTTCTGTTTGCCCAAGCGAAAGGTTGAACTCCAGGAAGGTCTCCCAGGAGATGAATTGACCCTGCTCCAGGGTAGCATGTTCTCGCGCCCAATCGAGCGTGGCGCTGTAGAACTCTGGCGGCGTGCGGAAGGGACGCGCCGTCACCATGCCGACGTTGGGGAAGGTTTCGAGAATTTCTACCGAACGAGAAAGCCAGGTAGGGAAAAACAGCACGTCGCTGTCGGCGTAGGCAATGATCTCACCCGGTGCGCCCGCCAGGAGGATGTTCCATGCGCCGCCTTTGCCGATATTCTTCTGCGAGAGAATCAGGTATTGAATGCGGCCTTCTTCCTTTTCTCGAATCAGGTAATCGCGCACTTGCGGGCAAGAGCCGTTGTCGAAGACCAGCAGGTCGAAGGGCAGGCCGGCTTCCCGGCGCATCGAGTCCAGGCTGACTTTGAGCACCTCGAGCGTTTCGGCATAGAATCCACTCAGAAAGGGAACATAGGTCAACATGGCAGCCGTGATGCGCTGCGGTTTGGCGACCTCTTTGACGAATTTGGCGGGGTTTTGGCCTTTTCTCATAGCGGTTTCGAGTTCCAGGTTTCAAAGTAACTGCCTACCACCCTCACCCCCAGCCCATTCTCTCTTTGGGAAAGGGTTAGTGATGAGGGTAGGTAATTACCGAGATGCGACGATCAGCCGTCGTACCACCGATCTTTGGTCGGTTCGACCAGGCAGAGCCTGGTGATACGTTGTTCGAGCCTGGCGGCTGGCGCCTGGGGTCGGCTTCCAGCCGACTTTCATGCGCTGAGGCGGGGGAGCGATCCACCCGCCGGGGCCGCAAGGAAGGTTACCGAATTATTTTGTTAAACTCCTTAACAGTCTCTTGAATCTTTTTTCCCATCTCTGAGGTCTGGCAATGTTCTCGACCAGATTCTCAGGGAGGAAGAAAAACATCTTTCGCAGGAGCAATTCGAGGCGGCGGAGGAAACGCGCACGCGTCATCTTGGGGCAGACAAGTCGCCCATCCAGCAGTTGATGGGTCGAGTCCAAAATCGTATAGCGAATGTTGGCCTGCCCGCCCGCCAGACGGATATTCTCGTTGGTTTCAGAGGTCGTATGATGCGACCGTCCGCCAGGCAGATGACGATAGTCATGGTTTTGATGAACGATCATCAACGAGGGGGTGCCATCTATCACCGGCCAGCCTGCCTGACGGGCATGGTAAATCATCCAGTTATCCCAGCCGGCTCGGCCGATGACGAAATCGGGAACGTGAAGATACCCATTGGAAGGAAAGAGGAAGAAATCGCTTCCAGCCGGTTTGTGGAGCCGGCCCTCTTGTTTCACACGCTCGCGCAGGCGTTCCTGCCAACCCGGACTGAACTCGATGGGATGAGTAACGTCCAGGTCCCAGCGTTGGCTGAGCAAAACAAAGGGGCGCTGGGGGTAAGAGGACTTGCACGCTTCTGCCGCGGCAACGAAATCGGGCATCAGGAGCATGTCGGTGTTGATGAGACACAGCAGGCCGGCATGGCTGACCTGCCTGGCCAGTTCGAGCATAGACGAGACCAGAGGCAAACCATTTGGACTGCGGGTTACGTGTGGAAGATGGGTAACGCCGAATTCCCGCGCCGTCTCGGCCAGGCCGGCCTCCTCTCCCATGAGCAGGACTTCCACCTCCGGCAGCAGAGTCCAAGAGCGAATAGCATTGCGCTGGATGATAGCAATGTGCGGGTCAGTGAAAGGCTTGGGGGCAGAGAAGAGGGTGAGGAAGGTCATCAGTCGTCAGTCATCAGTCATCAGTCATCAGTAATCAGTCATCAGTCGTCAGTGTTCAGTGGGAGAGGCTCGTTCGTCAATATCTTTGAGGGTTTTGTGCCGCACGCCGGCATTGATTTTCATCAATTCAGGATGAGCGTGAACTAAATCTAGAATTTCTTTCCACGAAAAATCATTGCGCCCGTTGAACCGGCCATAAACCTGGCGGATGAATTCCAGGTCTGCGGGCGTGTCTACCGTCCAGCGATAATCACCGAAATCGGGGCTGTGATGCAACTGAGCGATATGAAAGCCGCGCGCCGAAACGCCTGCCGAGAGTTGGCGGCTGACGGCTGAAAATTCTACCCCTTCATAGAGGTAGGGCATCACATGTTCGCGTTGATGCGGCTCTTTGGCTTCCTTCCAGGCGCGCTCCAGGGCGGCAAAGGTGCAGACTTCTGTATCCAGGCCAATGGGGTACGTCCTTTTCCAGGGCGGCGGGAGGCGATTGGCGGCAAAATCGAACTGCCCACTGATGACTGAGGGGCGATCACTGATCACCGTCTTTACCACTTCGTCAATCAAGGCCGGATCAATAACCGGGCAATCGGCGGTAATGCGCACGACCACGTCTGCCCGCGTCCATTTGGCAACCTGATAGTAACGATCCAGCACATCGTACAAACTGCCGCGTATGAAGGGAATGCCGCTGAAATTGCAGTACTCGGCTACCGGGTCGTCGCTGGGATCGTCGGTGGTGGCGAAAATCGTTTCGGTCACGGTAGCAGCCCGCGAGGTCCGAACGAAGACGCGCTGGAGCATGGGCTGTCCGGCAATGTCAGCCAGGATCTTCCCCGGCAGGCGGGACGACCCCATCCGTCCCTGGATGATCGCAACGACGCGCGCTTGCACAGACACCTATTTCTTTCTGCCCGCCGGTCGTTTCTTCTGGCTCAATTCTTCCATCTGCTTGCGTTGGCGATGGATGTCGAAACTGCGTTTCCACAGCGAGGGCAGCATGACCATGACGCCCAGCAACACGCCCGCGCCCAGCGCCACCACCAACAACAAGCCAATGGTGCCTTGCACGGGGTAGCCAAAAAAATCAATGCTGACTACGGTAGGGTTGTAACTGGCAAACAAGACAGCCAAAATAGCCACCGCAACAATCACGATGAGCGAAAAAAACATCACCACCTCCTGCAATCAGGGAAGTTCCACTGCCTGCTGATAGGCAGCAAACAATTTGGCAGCATTCTTCTTCCAATCGGCGCGCTGCTCGGCAACCAGGCGCGCATGGCCTCCTATTTCGGACAGAACTTCACGATTTTCGATGACCTGTAAGATTTTGGCGGCTAACGCCGGCACATCGCCATCTGGAAACAGCCAACCATTATACCCCTCTCGCACCCATTCGCGGTTGGCAGGAATATCCGATACCAAGCAGGGTAACCCGCTCGCCAACGCTTCCATCAGTGACACCGACGAACCGTCCACATGCGACGGGCTGATGTACAGGTCTGCCATGTGATACCAGCGCGGCAAATCCGTTTGAGAAATTTGGCCGGGGAAATAGACACGCTCTAGCACGCCGCCGTTGAGCAGAATTTGACGAATGCGCGCGCCTTGCGATCCGCCCCCCATCAGCATCAAACTGACATTTGGGGCTGCTCCCGCTATTTCGACGAATGCTCTGGCTAGGACATCTACCCCGTACCTGGGCTCCCAGGAGCGATTGCAAAA
>DAOUCM010000057.1:0-19033 GCA_034431895.1 Anaerolineales bacterium | reverse complement strand
TCCACCGCGCCGGGCTGTTCCACGCGCAGCACCTCGCCGTGATAATTGATCACGACCTTGAAACCCATCATGCCCAGGTAGGCGCGCGCGTCTTCCGGGAGGCCTTGCTGCATCAACACATCGAACTGTTTGTCCATGTTCTTCAGTTGTTGTTCGATGGCGGCTACGGTAAAGACATCTTCCTGGCCGAGCATTTTGGCGGTCTGCTCGGAGATCAGGTCTTCGCTGCCTTTGATCAGGTCTTGCATGTGCTGGAGCACCTGGCGGTCCACCTGCGCGGCAGGGATATGGCGGCGGAACCCGGCGTCGTCAATTACATAGCAGGGTTCGTCGCCCACAAAGGCGCTTTCGACAGGGCGGTCGCTCTCATCGAATACCAGTCCGGAAAAGAGGGGAGTTCTTGGCATGGCGTTTTTGGGGATTTGAAGAATTTCACAATCATCCCAGATGAGATCGTAGAGATACAACGCGACGCGATAGTATACGCCTCAACTACTCTGCTTTCCCTCGATAGCCGCTAGCAGGATACCGGCTGCCAGGCCCACGCGTCGGTCGAGCGTGTGAGCGGTGTCCATGCTGAAATCCACTTCCAATTCATAGCGGAAGAGGTGGAAACGTTGGCGCAGATCGGCCGCTTTTTGCCCGCGGATGGTCAGGTCATAGTTCTGGGGCAGCAGCGAGCCAAGCAACAGGCGGCGCAGCAAGGCCAGCCCCACGCTGTCCTCGAACAGCAAGCCGATGACCTGGTCGTTTGCGTCCAACACTTCCCACTCGTCGCGCAGCATGGACTTGAACCCTTTGCGGCGCAGTGTGCCGGCCTTTTCGCCGGTGGCGCTGTCTATCACATCGTAGGCGGCCGAAAAGTCAATGATCTGGCGTGCCTTGATTTGCAACACCTCCTGCGACTTGCCTTCATCCGTAAATACGCGGATGTCCTCGCGCAGTTTGAACATCTTCTGTTCGCTGAACAACACCAGCCTGCCGCTGGGGTCATAATAGCGGAATTTGCCGGTCAACGCAAACACCTGACGTTTGAGCAAGTACTGGGGGTAATCGAAAATGGGGTTCATGTTTCTCTCCTGAAATTTGAAATTAGGTAGCGCGAGTATGAATCTTGCTTTACGATTTGACGACCCGTACAGCCGTACCCTCTCCCAGACGGTACAGATAATTCGTCTCTGGCGGGACGGCCGGGCTGGTCCAACGATATATGAATTTCGCCTCTGCTGGCGGCAGGTTGATGCAGCCGTGACTGCGCGGGCGGCCATAGTCATTATGCCAGTAAGTGCCGTGAAACGCAATGCCTGTACCGGTGAAGAACGAAACCCATGGTACGCCAGGCAGGTCATAGACGTTGGCCTCGTCATCGCCCTCGTTGGTCATGTGGACGGTCGGGCCTTTGTGAAAGGTGCGGAAGTCGCCCAACGGCGTCTTGGTTCTGCCCGCGCCGCTGGAACAACGCGCAATCAAGACGGCTTGATCGTCCTCGAAGGCGGTCACGCTTTGGGTAGCCAGGTCCACGTAGATGTGTTTCAGGGCGTCGGGAACGTCGGGGGAAAGCGGGGCTAGTTCCTCGTCTGGGACGATGCGCATGTCGTAGGCCGGCACGTAATAGGACACTTTCCGATGGAAGTTGTAAATCTCATACCATATACTTTTTTCCTGGCGGTTGACCACTGTCTGCCGCACCCAGTGGGTGCTTTGGTAGTACAGCCGCTCGGCGCTTTCGGAGCGCGTGTCAGGCTGAATGCGCGGCACGCTGTAGGGGACAGTGATCTCGCCCACTTGCCCTTCGGCGCGGATGTGGAACACCGGCTTCTGGTAAACCGTCTCGACCGGCTGCACCCAGCCCGAATAAGTGTACCCCTCGTCGGCGATGCGGTACCAGGCCGTGTTGAAAGGATTGCCGGCTTCGCCCTCCACGACCTCTGTAATTGGCACGACCCAGTCTTTGCCAAAGGCTTTGCGCTTTTGGGCATGGAAGGAAGGCGATGCGTAAAGGAAAAGGCCGCTCATGATCACCCGTGCATAGGAAGGGACGGGCGCAGAAGCAGCCAGGGCGCGATCGAGACCGGTCTCAGCCAGCAACATACCCACCGCTCCGGCAGCGCTGAATTTGAGAAAATCGCGGCGAGTGAAAGGGAGGGAGAATCTCATGGGTATTCATCGGAGTCCGAAGTGTAGAGGCTTCGGACCCCATTTTTATTCGACAATCAACACTTTCGTACCATAATACTCGTAAGCAAACTGCTTGCCGGGTTCGACGACAGGAGATGTCCAGCGATAAAGCCATTTGGCGGCCTGCGGCGTCAGGTTGATGCAGCCGTGGCTGCGCGGGCGGCCATAGTCATTGTGCCAGTACGTGCCATGCAGGGAAATGCCCCCTTTGGTGATGTACAACACCCAAGGTACACCGGGCAGGTCGAAGCCGTTGGAGGCGATGTCGCCGGCCGCCATGTGGCGGGTGGGGCGCTTGTATGAGGTGATGAACTGTCCCTGCGGCGTCGTCCAACGCCCGTCACGAAATTGACCGCCGGTAGCGGCGCGGGTGGCAAAGACCAATTGCGAGCGTTCGTAGGCCAGCACCAGTTGCTGTGACAGGCGCACCTCGATGCGCTTCTCGGCGTCGGGAATCTCTGGGGAAAGGGGAGCAAGTTCGGGGTCCGAAATGAGGCGGATGTGGCGCGCCGGGATGTAGTAGAGCAATTCGCGCTTGTCGTCCAGCAGGCCGTACCAGATCTGTCCCTCGGCGTCAGATTCGAGCGTCATGATCCAATGGACAGTCTGATAGTACAGCCGATGGGAGACTTTGGCGTCCCCTTCAGGCTCTTCGCGCGCATCGGTGAAAGGGACAGAAATCTCGCCCAGCAAGCCGTTGGCCGGCACGGCGCTGACCGGCTCGTTCAAGCGGGTTTGCACCGGCTGGACGCCGCCCGAGTAGAGGTATCCTTTGCCTTCCACCTCATACCACAAACGGTTGTAGGCAGATTCGTCCTCGCTGAGGACCGCGCCGGAGAGGGGCAGCACCAAATCGCGCCACACCAGTTCGATTTTACGAGATTGCGGGGTCGGTTCGGCGTATATCCAGGCGCTCTTCTCGGTGATGCGTCCCTGCAAGACAGGCTCTGCCGTTTGCGCATAAGGGGAAAAGTCGGGCAGGAACAGCCCTAGCGCGCCGTAAGTGCCCAATTTCAAAAAGTCACGGCGCGAAAGCAAAGCAGGCATGGCGCATCTACATCAATAATGGACCCGCACCGTCATCCCCTCGTAAGCCCAATAATATAGCCACTCTGCATCAGGGATGGTCAGGTTGACGCATCCATGGCTCATAGGGGTACCAAAATTATTGTGCCAATACGTGCCATGGATGCCGTAATCTTTGTAGAAATACATCACATAAGGCACATCTGGCAGGTAATAGCCCGGCCCTGACATATCTTGTACGCGGGTCTTGTTCCAGATCTTGAACGTACCGGTAACGGTAGGATGCGCCCACGTGCCGGTGGAGACAATGAAAACGTTGACCGCCACATCGCCTTCGTAGGCGTACAAACGTTGCTCCGAGAGATTGATGTCTATCCAGCGCGCGCCGTTCCCGGCAACCGGTTGGGGCTGCTCTGGCGCGCTGGCGGTGGGCGGCTTGTATTCACTGGTGGGAAGAAGCGGCGGGGTGGGCGTATCGGGCAGCACCTCCATCACCAGTTGGCCCGGCGTAGAGGCCGCTTCGGGCGTAACGGTCGGGGCGGGAGTATCGGAGGCAAGGGCATCGGGGGGCAGGGTATCGCTCGTCAGCGGCGGCGCGTCGGGGGAAAGGGTATCGAGCGGGAGGGGTGGGGTGGCAGGGGGAAGGGTATCCATTGCCAGGGGCGGGGTGTCGGTGGGGAGGGGCGAGCCAGCCAAGGGGGAAACGGGATGAAGCGGGGTCGGCGTAGGAGGAAGGAGGGTCGGTTCGGTCTGCGCCAACGCCGTCTCTGGCTGGGGGGTATAGGTCGGCTTGGCAATTTCCACCTGCGCCCAAACTCGTGGATGCTCTGCCTGAAGCGAGCGGGGAACGCTCAGAATAGACGCCAGCGCCGGGCTCGCCCCGGCCAGCCAGGCGGCAAACAGCACGACCACACAGCCCACCAGGAACAAGAGGACGGGGTAGACGGACATCCGCCGGTCTTTCTGAGCGAGGGCTGGGGGTGGCTGCCTGCCCTCGCTTCGCGCCTGGACGTGGACCTGCTCCCCTTTCGATGGCGCCGCCGCCTGTGACGGTTTTTCCTGCAAACGCTTCAAGGCCCACTGCATTCCCTTCAAGGCGCGCGGACTGTTCGGGTTGATTTGCAAGGCGCGCTCGATGAAAGCCACACTGGCGCGCGGGCTGGCAACCGCCGCCAAAATCAACCAGGGGTCTTCCATTTGCGGCGCCAGTTCGGCCGCTTGCTCGGCCCACCGCCGCGCCGCACCGCGCTCGCCGTTGCGCAGCGCCGCGCGGGCATATTGGATGAACTGCTGGGCCTGCAAGAGATTCGGGTTCATGGCTTGAACGTAGGAGACGGGGTAGGCTCAACGTTCTCGTTGCGGACGAAACACAAGATGCCGCGCGCCACGCCGTCGGCGACTTTGTCCGCATCTTTCGTGAGCAATTCCTGGTCGAGGTTCAAGAAGCCGGTCTCGATGATGGCGGCAATGGTGTTCGGATTGATTTCCGAAAAGGCATGATACTCGCGCATATCGCCGGTGATACTTCCGGCGTGAAAGGTCAGGCCGGTAGCGTCCTGGTAGCGGTCGCGCAGGCACTCGGTCAGGCGGGTAGCGCGGTTGTAATCGTGGGTGTTGAGGGCGGCAGCCACTTTGAAACCGGTCGCTTCTTCGTTGATGTAGTCGCAGGAGTCGTTATGGATGGAAACCAACGCCACAGCGCGATAACCGTTCAGCCGTGTGTCGAACTCGTTGAGCAAATCCACCTGATAGCCCTCGGCGGTGAGCGCTTGCTGAACACGGGTAGCAATATCCAGGTTGACCTGCGCTTCGGTCAGGGTGGGGTTACCTTGTTCGTCGTAACAAACCGCTCCCGAGTCGTTGCCTGCATGACCCGCTACGATGCCAATGCGCAACTGCGGCTGCGGCGTCAAGATATACTCTCTCTCCGGTTGAGCCGTCAACAAAAGCGCCAGTTTTGCCGAGAAATCGCCAGAAAACCAGCCATCGGCCGGCGTCCACAAGTTGAAGAGAGTCGCCAGCAAGATCGCCAGCCACAGCGTACTGCCAAAGACACGCGCCGCGCCAAGATTCTTCTGCGAGGAGGAGCGTTCGACACTTCGAGGTTCCATCGAATTTCGTATAATAGTACCTCAACAAGGCAGGAAATAGCAAGAGGCAATTTGGAGTTATTCAGGGGAATTTACAACCACTCATCCCGCCGCGAGCATTTTCCGAACCGCCTGGCAGCGTTCACACTCTTGCCGATGACACAGCAAGGCCAGCGGGTCTTTGTGAATGCGCGCCTCGACAACCTGCAACAATCGTTTGAGCGGCACAGCGTCAATGAACGAGTTTCCTACCTCCACACGCCGAACATCCTGCTCCAGGTCAGGCGTGATTTCGTAGAATCCCTCGGAACAGCCGGGAAAGCCATAACATTCCACCACGCGATTCTTGGACAACGCCCAGCGGACGAACTGCGGTCGCCCGGCCAGTTTTTCGGCGTAATGAATGCTGGTATTGACCGTATGATCTACGCCCAGCAAGAGCACCCAGCCGTCCTGGTCGGCCAATACGCCAATCGGCGCAAAGGGATTGTAAATCGTTTGGGCATGCAAGGCGGGGCCGGCGTTCACGCCCACGAAGGACAGGATGGGATGCGCCGTGCGGTGCGCGCCGGGGTAATGCCGCAGCGTTTCTGGCAGGATGCCCATGAGAGCGTCTACGGGCATGTCTGTTCGGAATGGCTCGGCCATGCGATTATGGTCCTTATAACTGCCATACGTCAGGCCATTGTTAGGCGGCCCGACCTCGGGGATGATCATCGTCTTGTAGGTAAAAGCAGGCATGATCAATCCTCCCACCGAGGTCAAAAGCGCCTGAAGGACGGTCGCTGCGCCGCCTTGAATGACGCCAAACGACTTTACAGAGGCGTGAGCAATGGCTGGTTTTGCCCCCAGGTTCAGGCTGGCAAAGGCCGATTTGAACTCCGAAAAAGTGAGCATGGCTCGCCCTCTCTCATTTTCCCTGCCATTGGGGTTTGCGCTTCTCGATGAAAGCGCGCATTCCCTCTTTTTGATCGGCGGTATCGAAGAGGCGATAGAAAGCCTGACGTTCTTCTTCGAGCGCCTGATTCAGGGGAATCTCGAAGGCTTGATTGATCATCCGCTTGGCAGCCTGAACAGCCAGAGGCGCCTGAGCCGCCACCGATTTGGCCAGCGCTAACGCCTCGTCCAAACAACGTTCCGGCGGGACGACGCGGTTGACGAGGCCATACTGAAGCGCTTCCTGCGCCGATAACGTGCGGTTGTTCAGTACCATTTCCATTGCAATGGCCTTACCCACCGCGCGCGTCAGGCGCTGTGTGCCGCCGGCGCCAGGGATGACCCCAATCGTAATCTCTGGCTGACCAAAGCGGGCGGTTTCGGAGGCAACGATCATGTCACAAGACATCGCCAGTTCACAGCCGCCTCCCAATGCCCAGCCCGAAACAGCAGCAATCACCGGCTTGTGGATGGCGCGGATACGCCCGAAAACGGCTACGTGGTCGCTGGTGAGCATCTCGGCGGCGCTCTTGTCTGCCATTTCTTTGATGTCAGCGCCCGCCGCAAAGGCTTTCTCGTTCCCCGTGATGACCATGGCACGCACGCTCTCGTCCTGGTCGAACGCTGTCAGCGCATCCATCAACTCGTTGACCAAGGCGTTGTTGAGCGCATTCATGGCTTGCGGGCGATTGAGGGTCAGCAAACCGACCTGTCCGCGTGTTTCGGTGAGGATGTAGGTATACATGACAGCCTCCTGCTGTATTTATAGAATTTCGTAAAAACGATGCGCTATCATTTTACACGAGAAAAGGATTTATGCTACGATTGGCACGCTGTTCAATTTATCTGAATTCGGGATAGGCCCTTGAACCGTCCCGCGAAGTACCCGCTAAAAAGCCTTCGGGACGGTTATCCAATTTACTTGGTAGGAGCAAAAATGCCCATTCTACTCACCGTCCACTCCCTCTTGCGCTGGCTGATTGTGGTAGTGGGGGCGCTGGCCGCGCTCGAATTCCTGTTTGGTTGGTTGACCAAGAAGCGCTTCTCCAGGCTCGACCGCGCGCTCTCGTCTGGCTTCAGCGGCTTGATGGATGCCCAGGCTTTGTTGGGCTTCCTCTACTTCTTGTTGAACGGCCTGGCCGGAACAGGCTTTCCCCTGTTCCGCATAGAACACATGGTCACTATGCTGCTGGCAGCCCTGGTGGCGCATTTGCCCTCCTTTTTCAAACGAAGAGGCGGCAAACACTTCATTGCCTTACTGGCTGTGGTGGGCGCGCTGTTCCTGATTTATGTGGGCGTAGCGCGGCTGCCGGGCGGCTGGAACCGATAGCCAGAAAAAAAGACCTGGTCGTGCGCTTCGTCGCCGGCGCGCATACCAGGTCTTTCGTCATGACCCCGAGGCGGATCGAACGCCTAACCAGACGATTAAGAGTCGCCTGCTCTGCCAATTGAGCTACGGGGCCAGTCGAAGGGAGATGAAATCAACCTGTCAGGGCCGTCGAACCAAGTGCCTCACGAGGTTGATTATCTGCATCCAGGCGGCAAGTATACCAGATTCTGGCAATTCGAGAAAACCTTATTTCCTCCCAAAATCTGCTGGATTTTCACCCCAAGCCTGCGTATCCCATTTCAGCAATGTATAGGCTTTCAATCCCTTCAACGTCTCTTCGGCTTGCCGCATGAGCTCGAACAACAATTGATTGGAAGGCAGGCGCTCCAGGTCGGTTTTACACTTGCCGGCCTTCACCCATCCAATGGCTATGGCGGAATCAGAATAAATCGGCCAATCATATCCTTTATTTGCCAACCACTCCATACCCAACACAATGGCCAGGAACTCGCCGACGTTATTTGTCCCGTCTGTAAACGGCCCGGCGTGAAAGACCTGCTCGCCGCTTTCGGTCAACACGCCGCGGTATTCGAGCGTTCCGGGCGTGCCCTCGCAGGCCGCGTCCACGCACAGGGAAGGGACGATAGGCGGCTGAGGCGCAAGCAACCACCCTTGCAGCGAGACCGATTTGCCAACCTGCTGCTCGTATGGCTGGCGGAAGGCAGCCTCGGCCATCTCGCGCGTCGGAAAGGCCTTGTATTGCGCCCCGCTAAAGCCCTTGACCTGCGCTTCGCACGCCTCCCATTCTGCGTAAACGCCCGGCCTCCGCCCTTTCCAAACTACATAAAACTTATGCTTTGCCATGTCGCTAAACCTGCATTTTGAACCGTCCCGCGAAGTACCCGCAGGGTGAAGGCTCGATTTTTCCCATACAATGGCTCTAAAAAGCCTTCGGGACGTTTATCCCGAACTGGTGCTATTTTAACACGTTGCCTGCTGTTTTGGAACGAGAGGGGCGGCTTGGCAAGCCGGCTCTTTCCAGGTATGATATTGTTGCATCTCACCCTCCCTTTGTCGAATCGTCCTCATGCTCTTTCCGCCGGGTCTTCCCCTCAGCAAACGCCTTCTCGATTTGGTCATTGTCGTGCTTGCTTTGCTGCTCCTCTCGCCGCTCCTGCTGGTAGTGGCGTTGAGTGTGCGTCTCTTTCTGGGAAAGCCGCTCCTCTTTCGCCAGCAGAGACCGGGCTACAAGGGACGGCCCTTCTTTATTTATAAATTCAGGACGATGACCAACGCCTCCGACTCAGCCGGGAACCTGCTCCCGGACGCCGAGCGTTTGACTCCGCTAGGGCGTTTCCTGCGCGCCTTTAGCCTGGACGAGTTGCCCGAACTGTTCAACATCCTGCGCGGCGAAATGAGCGTGGTGGGGCCGCGTCCCTTGCTGATGGAATATTTGCCGCGTTACTCCCCCGAACAAATGCGCCGCCACGAGGCCTATCCCGGTCTGACCGGCTGGGCCCAAATTCATGGCCGCAACGCCCTCACCTGGGCCGACAAATTCCGGCTCGACGTATGGTACGTAGACCACTGGTCCTTTTGGCTAGACATCCGAATCATCCTGCTGACCTTCTGGAAAGTACTTCAACGCGAGGGCATCAGCCAGCCGGGGCAGGCGACGACCGAATATTTCATGGGGAATGACGAATGAGACCCGCCCGACGATGAACCATCGGGCTATTCGTACAGAACGACTTTGGCCTGCGCCTCATGGATTGCCTCTGCCCGCGGGTCAAAGCCTGCCATGAGCTCATCGAAGGGACATAGACTTCCAGAACCGCCAGATGGTTGCCGCGACGGCAAGACCAGTCCTGAGCGAAGTCGAAGGAGCAAAACAGACCGTCTCGTTCCTCTGCCTGAGACCGTCATCCCCGGCCTGCGCCGTCAAATCTCGCTTCGACGCATACCTCTGGGGTGAACCAAACCCCTTTTTTCCTACACCTCCTCCACGCGCACCAATTCCTGATTGTTATACTTCACCGCCACCCAACCATCCAGCGGATAAGTAATCTTCAACCAGGTTTCTGTGGGCGAAACCTCCTTCAACTCCACCCCGCGCACCTCAGCGTAGCGCAACAAGGTCGTAATTTTGGCAAAAGAAGTGCCGGGCGCCGTGCGGACATTGACGCCCGTGAACGAAGTCACCGTGCCGGTGTACTTGTCCTCCAAAGGAGGCGCAGGCGTGACCACGTAACCGTCCAGATAAGCCTGGAACTTGGCCTGGTCGCCGTTGAAGTAGTTGTAATCTGGACCTTCGCGATATTGCCACCACAGCCAATCTGTCCATACGCCGCACAAATCGGGCTGCATGATGAAATCGTTGTATTGCGCCACCCACAACGGCATAGCCGCCAGTTTCTTGGCGAGCGACTTCAACTTGAACAATGGCGAGTACCAGCCAACCAGCCTGGCAAAGCCCGGCGCCGTATAGATGCCGCCCGATTGCCCGCACCAGCCGGTAAACTTGTCTATCACCGCTTCAATCAAACCGTTGCCCCAGTAAGGCGTCTTACGATAGAGCGCATCGGACATATTGATTTTAGGCTTTTCGCAATCCCACCACCAACCCAGCGGACCGAAATTCATGTCGGGAAAAGCCTGCTTGATAGCGCGCAGGTGATAACCGCTGTCATAACGGCTATCAATCAACCAATACACCCCCCACGGCAGCCCCGCTCGTTCACAATCCGAAATGAATGTCTTGGGCAAAGAATAGAACCCTCCCTGCCCCGCCTTACAAATGATACCGCGCGTACCCTTGGCTGCTTCTTGAGCGGCATCCCAAACGTTCCCCGCATACACATCCAGCATCCGCACCGGGTAGAGCCTTTCCCTTTCCTCCAAGACCGTCATGGTTCATCTCCTTTCCAAGTAGCCGCTGCTTCTATTATACGACATACTGGCCCCCCACCATTTGTCATAACAATTCTCTGTAGTGGCAAATTCCAGGTGATGGACTTTAACGCAAATTACGCGAAAAGAACGAATGACGCGACCCTCCAATAACCTTCGCAGTATCATCTCAAAAAACTGGGGAAACGTCCCGAAGGTTTTCCGGAAAAGCCTTCTTGAGACGCTCAAACCTTCGGGACGGTGCAAGAATGCCCCAAAGTATTGAGAAGATACCCTTCGCACAATTCGCCCTGTTTGCGTTTTTCGCGTTGAAAACACTATTTTCTCGAAAGCGCAATCCTTCCTATCGCCCATCGTCAAGGCCGTATCATTTTCTATCCCGATCAAGGCCAGGACGCTCGCAAAAATACCAAGCAAGAAAACCGCAATGAAAGCCAGCACAATCTCGCTGCGCGAATGACGATAGATGCGCGGTTCGTTCATGAGGACTCCTGTTCTCCTTTGGATGGACGGACAGTTCCGCCCTCGCTCTGACTCCGCCGGGCCTGCTTCCGCTTCAACAGCATTTCCGTCGTCCCCAGCGGAGACGCAGACGAGCCAGTCGGGGACACCTCAGGCGAAGACGACGTAGGCGGAGCAGGCTGCGCGCGCGCTGGAGGCGATTCTCTCAGCGGCGGATGACGGCTCTCTACCGCCTCGACAACCGTAGAACGGGGCGGCGCAGACGTGAGCGCGCGTTCTTTGGCCTGCCGCAGGGCCTCCAGGCGGGCATCGGCCGGCAAGGGAACGGCGGAGGGTTTGGCCCCGAAAAATCCTGCAAGCAGCGCGTCGCGCAGGCGCAAGAAGTCTTGCCGTGTCAAAATCAGGCGGCGAACCGCGATATCGAAGGGCAGCAACAACGCCGCCAGCGCCAACAGCCACGGCCAGACCGGTCGCGAGGTGCGCCCCCCCAGCGGAACCGGCAAATCGTGAGAAAAGACGCCTCCTGGCTCCGGCGAGGCTGCCTGCCCGCCGCTAAGCGCTGCCAGGCGCAGAAGCAGGTCCGGGTCCGCCTCGAGGCGGCGGTATTCGGGCGAATAAGCCAGCGTCCAGCCGCTCGTTTCGGCAAAGGCTGGTCCCTCTCCCGGCAATTGTCCCGTCAAACGCATCAAATACACCCCTTGCTGCGTAGGCGTAAAGACCGCCTCATAACGGCCCGGCGCGCTCTGGCGCAGATTCAGGCTTTGGGCTTCCCCATCTGGCGCAACGACGCTGGCCTCCACTTGATAACCGTTCAAGAACTCGCCGCCCAGGCTGAGAGCGTCTAACCTCAGGCGCGCCTGCTCGCCTTGCAAAGAAACGCTCGTTTCCAGGGCCGCCTCGCGCGAATCGCTGAGGACGGAGCGGACAGCCTGCGCCCAAAAAACGGCAAACTGTCTCGAGGGCAGCCAATCGCGCGCCCAACGCCCGCTGGCGTCGGAAGTGAAGGCCAGCGAACGCCCCAACCCGTATTGCCAGACGGCCAGGATGGGATCGCCCTTCTCCGATTCGAGGACGACTTGTGCCAGCGGCTTGGGGCTGGAAGCCACATAACCGTGCAAGGGCGGCAGGCCGGAAATGCCCGTTAGGATGGGCGACGGATTGACCTGCCTGGGATAGAACGTCTCTTCCACCAGATAGGCGCGCGTGGCTAGGGAGGTCTCCTCGGTGAAAATGGTGGGGATGCTGCCTGCGTCGGCGGTGAAATGATAGCGGCCTCCGCCCAACGCCGCCAAGTCTTCCAGGAAAGGCGCGGCGTCGCGTCCCACGCCGACCGTAGAGAGCGTGATACCCTCCTCGGCATACAGGCGCTCGACCAGTTCGGGGATGCCGGTCGGGTCCGCGCCGCCGTCGGTGAGCAAGATGACGTGTTTCACTTTGGCAGGCTCGTCTGGCAGGATTTCGGCCATGGCCTGCAAACTGGCCAGGATGTCGGTGCCGCCGCCGATCTGGATGCTTCCCACAGCCGCCAGCGCCGCGTCTAAGTCAGACAATTCGCCCATCGGCAGCACCCAACTGGCTGCATCGTCGAAAGCAATCACGCCCACGCGGTCGGTGGGGAACACCAGTTCGAGCGAACGCGCTACGGCCTCTTTCGCCAGTTCCAGTTTGGTTGCGCCGCCGCTGGTCTCGGACATGGAGCCGGAGTGGTCAATGATGAAAACCAGCGCCAGTTTGGGACGACGCTGTTCGTCCTTGATCTGCATATCCACCGGCAGGGCGGTCTCGAGTGGGGTATCGTAATAGCCGCCCACGCCAAAACTGCTGGGGCCACCCACCGCTATCAGCCCGCCGCCCAGGTCGCGCACGTAGGTTTGCAGGGCGAGCATCTGATTCCTGCCAAGTTGCCGCGCCGGGACATCTACCAGCAGCACAGCGTTGTACTGCGCCAGCGACGGCAGATGAGAGGGCAGGTAAGCGGGCGTGGCCTGTTCCACCGTAAAGCCGGCCGCCTGTAAAGCCGCCAGCAGGGCCGAGGTCTCGTCGGGGCGCGTCCCGCCGCCGGGCAGGGACTCGCCTTCGGGTGGCGCAACCAGCAAGAGGTGCGGCGGCCCTTCCACCAGTGAAAAGGCATCCAGGCGGTTGTTCTGATAGAAGGCATCGTTTTCGGGTGTAATCTGCGCCTGATAGGTCACAAAGCCCGGCCTCCCTGCCGTGAGCGGCAGGCTGAAGGTCTGCGTCCCGCGCCGTAAATCGTGAGCCGCCTGGTAGACGGTCTCCTCCCCGGCCAGCACGTGTACCTCGGCGCGCATCGGCTGGCTGGCCTGAATCGTAACGTTCAGGTCGAACTGCTCGCCGGGGCGCAGGGCAGACGGAGCGTCTACCTGCGCAATCAGCGCCTCCGCGTCCGCCTCGCTCACGAATGGCGCGACCACGATTTGCACGCCGGAAGCGGCTGCCAGGCGAGCGGCTGCCAGCGCATCGCCGCTGGTCTGGGTGCCGTCCGAAAGGATGACCATGCGCCGCGCCGAGCCAGGCGGGAACAGCGCCAGACCCAGGCGGATGGCTTCGGCCAGGTCGGTCTGGTTGGTGATGGGCGCCGAGGTAATTTTGCCCAGTTCCGCGCCCGGCCGCATGGGACGTTCTACCAGCGCATCCGCGCCAAACAGCACAATGGCGGCCTGGTCGTCTGGCCCCATCCCGGCCAGCGCCTGGCGCAAATAGTCCATCTCAGCCGTCACAGCGGCGGGCGGCATCGAATCGGACACGTCCACCAGGAAGACGACCGCCAGGTCATCCCCGCCGCGCACGACTTCCATCCCCGCCAGCGACAAGACCAGGCAGGCCAGGATGACCAGCCGCAGCGTCAGCGAGGCGACCTCCCGCTTCTTCCCCGGACCTGGAGCCGGCCAGCCCACCCAGGCGATGACCGGCGCGAGGAGAAGCAACAGCAGGAAGAGCGGCGCCGTGAAGGTCATGTGTCCCCTCCCGGCCTCTACCAAAAATCCATAAAGCGGATTTTTGGGGGAGGAGCAGAGGAGGGGGTACGCCGGTGGTAAGCCTGCCATTCGGCCAGCAAGACGAACAACGCCACGCCCGCCAGCCAGGGCCATATTTCGCGCTGCCCCATTTGTTCGGCTTGGGCAGGGACAATTTCGGCGCTTCCCACCTGGATAGTGGCGCGCGGACGAATGTCCGATTCGAGCGGGTCGAACAGGTTGACGGCGAAGGTCTGGTAGGTTTGGGAATCCTGCCCGATGAAGTTGACCGCGTAATAGCCGAGTTCGCCTGTCTCGGTGAACGTGATGGCGCTTGCCAACGGGGTGAAGGCATACGCCTTGCCCGCAGGCGAAACGACGACCACCTGCTGGACGCCCGGCGGCGGCAGGATGGACAGACTCTCGCCCGGCTGGAGCGACCGGCTCGCATCGAAGGTGTCACCCTGAGCCGTCGGGTCGAGCATGTCGAAACCCTGTCGAAGGGCGTTGGGCGGGACGAGGTAATCGAGCAAGTTGGCAAACAAGATGGGATAGGCGACTTGCAGCGGCAGGTCGCTTTCGCGCAGGTCGAAGGTCAGCGCAGCGATGCGGCGGCCCTCCGTTTCACCGGCAAAGACCAGCGGCCCGGCCTGCGTCCCAACCAACGTCTCGGCCCAGGCCGGCAGTTGCACGCTCCGCGCCTGCATCACGTGGACATTGCTCCAGTCTACGAAGCGGGTGAGCGGATGCTCATGCACTTGCAAGCCGCTCATGTCGTCGAACGGGTCACCGACCTGGAAAAGGGGATTGCTGGCAGGGTTGACGAACAGCAGATTGCCGGCGGGCAAAGGCTCTGGCAGCAGGCCATCCAGAATGTACAAATCGAAAGTTTCGGCGGGCATTTGCGGCGCGCCGCTTGGGCCAGGCAAGGCGCGGAAAGGCTGGATGCCCGGCATGGCCGCCAGCGCCTGCTCCAGGAACAGGTTGCCCGGCGAAACCAGCAACACGCGCCGCGCCGAGGCGGCCTGATAGACCGCAAAGGCGCTGTCATCGAGAGACAGGGCGTCTAGTCTGTCCTTCCCATCCACCGCAGACAGGCGCGCCTGGTACACGCCCGGCCGGTCGGGCAGGTCGTCCAGCGTCAGGCTTCGAGCGGAACATTGCATGTCGCCAGAAACGGGCGGCAGGGACAAACGGCGGGCAGTCAACAGGGCCTCGCCCAGGTAGAACGACAAGACCGCCTCGCGCGCCGTCCGACTGCAATTGCTCACTTCGGCAAACAGTTCCAGCCCGCTTGCAGAGGCGCGCAATGCCAGCGCGGTGACGGCTAGATTGTCATCCTGTGCGCCGATGGGCAGGTAGCGCACCTGGCCGGGCAGGGACGGCAGTCCGCTTTCGGGCAGACCGCCGTCGGACAGGATGAGGGTGGTCGCGTCGCGGCTTCCCTGGGCGACCCCGGCTGCCAGGGCCAAGGCCGCCTGCCAGTCCGCGCCGCCCTGGCTGACCTGGGCCGAGGCCAGCGCCTCGCGCAGCCGGGCGGGGTCCGTTTCGGCGGCGGCCAAAACCTGCGGGGTACGGCCGACCAGGATGAGGGTCAGGCGCGAAGCGGGCGGTAGTCTGGCAATGAGGTCTTGTACGGCGCGGCGGGCGGCCTCGAAGCGCGAGGGCGTCACGTCCACCGCGTTCATTGAGGCCGAAGCGTCCAGCAGCACGATGAGCGATCCAGAAGCCACGACGGGCGTCTGCACCGCCGGGCGCGCCAGCGCCAGCGACAACGCCGCCAGAATGAGCAATTGCAGGAACAGAAGCAGGTTGCGCCTGAGTTTCTGCCAGGGCGCGTTGGCTTGCCGGTCGCGCAGCAGTTGCTCCCATAGCAGCGTGGAGGAGACTTGCACCGGCTTGCGGCGCAGTTTGAGCATGTAGAGCAGCAAGATGGGGATGGCGAGCGTGAGGAAGCCAAAGGCAGCAGGGGTTAAAAACTTCATCGCAGGAGAGATTCCAATTCTGAAAGCACCTGTTCTGGTGAGGGAGCAACGGGAACGAATGGCAAGATCTGGTTCTTCCATTCCCGATATGCCTCTTCCTTGAGAGGCGCAGCAAAGAATTGTTCAAGAGATTCAAAAGAAATGCCCCGTTGACGACATTTTTGTTCCACCAGATTGCGCAAAGGCGGCAAAGAGGCCTCGCGGCGCAGGATTTCCCACAAGTCATAGTAATCGCGGCAAACCCGGCTGGCACCCCAACCGCGCTGTCTCAAGCGCTCGGCACTCTGGAGCAAGGCACGCAGTTTTTCAGCAACTATTTCAGCCAGGGAATACACAGCTACTTTCGCATCGAGAGGCTCATCATAATCATGGAACAAAGACCGCACAACGGGCGGCAGGAGAAGCGGTTCATCGGTTGTGATTTCCACCTTGAGGCGGCACAAGGGCTGGCGATGATGCGGAAAGCGAACATATACCAGAAAAGCCGCCTGGTCGAAAGGATGCGGCTGGCGCAAAATCAAAGGCTCTTGCCGCACATCGAAAAGGCCGCGCTCGTTTAGTAAAGCCTGCATTGCTCGAATCGCGAAATGAAAGTCGGCCTCCAGGTTGGGAGGATGTCCTGGCAGACGGGTCGAGAAATCCAGGTCTTCAGAAAAACGATACCCTCGATAATAACATTTGCGCAACGCCGTGCCGCCCTTCAACACCAGATGATCTGCAAGCGGGGAGGTGGATAGTCCGGCCAGCAGGTAAGAGAGGGCATAATCCTTTTCCACGATGTCCAACCGCATGCCACTTTGCCTGGCATGGCGCTTGAGGAGATTCAAGACATCAGGCATGGGCGCGCTCACTGATGTTTTCGATGACGCGCCAGCGCTCATAAGTTCGCCCATCACGGCGCTGTTGCGGGTCGAGGCGATACCAGGTCTTGACCGGCGCAGCGCGCAAAGGTTCGAGTAAATCGAGCGAAACGCCAAATTGTTCCAGCGCCCAGCCCAACCGCTTGATGACCGAGCCTTTGCCGAGTTGCAAGGCATAGCCAATCAGTTGCTCCACTTGCAAACGCGGCAGGGCCGCTTCGAGAATTTCGAGCGCAGCACCCATACCGCCGAACAGGTCGGAACGGGCAATCAAGTCGAGAGCGGTACGCTCCGGGTCGGTCAGGTTGACTTGATTCCAGCGATCCACCCAAATTGCCTGACTGCCAAAAAGGGCGGATGGGCGAACATAGACGAATTCCACTTCGATGTCTCCCGCCTGCCACACGGCCCGCCCGCGCGGACGGAACGCTCGTCCACGGCGCATTTGGGGCGTGACGACTTTAGCAGGTGTGGAGACCTGTACCATGCGCGGCAATTGAGTGGTGAAACCATGATAAGCCAACGCCGACCAGTGGCTGACGACGGCAGGCTGAACCAGCGCAGTTGCAATCGCAAAAGGATGAATCGCCTCTGCAAAGAGCGGCGAGCGCAAGGCATACAGGCCACGCCTGAGAATCTCCAGGTGTCCTGACGAATTCAACAAACTGATCAGTTTGGAAAGGTGGCTGCGGGACAATCCCTGCCGTTCAGCCAATGGAATCAGGTCGCAGCGCGTAAAGAGGGGGCCGAGTTCCTGGGCGGCGGCCTCTAAAAGGCGAATACCTTGTGAGCGAGCATAAGTTACAGCCATAAAATATATTGTACTACGATAATTACTTTATTAGTAATTTTAGAAGTATTTATTTTACTATGCCGGCCCGGCGCATTTCCAGCAATAACGCCTGCTCCCAGGGCAGGCTGGTGGTCAATTGCCGATAGCGGATGCCCTGCTTGCGGCAAGCCGCCTGGGTGGATTGCAGCCAGGCGCGCGCCCGCTGGCGATAGAGCGCCCTCAGCCCGCCGTCCAGCGAAACATCCTGCCTCCTGCCGCTCTCGATGTCCACCAGTTGCAGGTCGCCGGCCAGCGGCGGATCGAGTTCGTCGGGCGCAAGGACGTGCAGCAAGGCGGCTTCGTGGCCGCGCCCCAGCGCCTGGCGCAGACCGGCTTGCCATGACGACGAATCCGTTTGCGAGAAAAGGTCAGAAATCAAAATGACCAATCCTGCGCGGCGCGGCGTGACGAAGAATTGCCGCAGCGAGGCCTCCAGGTCGGTCGTTCCTTGCGCTTCCAGGCCTTCCAAAAAACGAAACAGGCGCGGCAAGGCGGCCTGCCCGCGCACAGGCCCAAACTCCAGCGAGACTTCGCCATCCCGTAAAGCAGCCACGACCAGGCGATCGCCCGCAGCCAGCGCCACCGCGCCCAATCCTGCCGCCAGCCGCAGGGCATACTGGAACTTGTCCAGGTCGGCTTCGCCTTTCGACAGGGTCTCGACATGCTCGCCCCGACGGCTCAAGGCAGCGCCCCATCCCATCGAACGCGAAACGTCCAGCAGGATGTAGACGGCCAGGTCTTCCTCCTCCTCGAACAACTTGATGAACGGACGTTCCAGGCGCGCGTAGATGTTCCAGTCCAGCCGCCGCAAGTCGTCGCCGGGCGCATAAGCGCGATAATCGGCAAACTCCACGCTGCTGCCGCGCCGCGAGGAACGGCGCTCGCCCTTGATGGCCCCCGCGCGGATGCGCGCAGCCACCAGCGTAAGTTGAGTCAATTTGCGCAAGGTGGGTTCGTCGAAGAGCATGGGAGGAGAGAGTAGAGAGTAGGGAGTAGAGAGTAGAGAGTAGGGAGTAGAGAGTAGAGAGTGGAGAGCAGGGAGGAGTGAGTGAAACGTAATGCGTAAATCTACATCGGCAAGGCACCCAGCAGTTCGGTGATGACCGAGTCGGGGTTAACGCCCTCCGCCAGGCCGTCGAAGTTGAGCAGCAGGCGGTGACGCAAAGCCGGCAGAGCCACTGCCTGAATATCCTCGAAGGCCACATTGTAGCGCCCGGCCAGCAGGGCGGTCACTTTCGCACCCAACATCAGCGCCTGCCCGCCGCGCGGCGAGGCCCCATAGCGCACGTATTTCTGCACCAGCGGCGAAGCGTGTAGGTTTTCGGGATGGGTCGCCAACACCAGTTTGGCGATGTACTCGCGCACGTGTGAGGCCACCGGCACAGCCCGCGCCAGTTCGCGCATCTGCACGATGTCGGCCCCGCTGGCAGCCCGTCCCGCCGCCGGCGT
>DAOUCM010000056.1:0-2058 GCA_034431895.1 Anaerolineales bacterium | reverse complement strand
GCATGAAAGTCGGCTGGAAGCCAACTCTAGACGCCAGCAGGACAGGTGCAAACGGCGTATCACCAGGCCCTGCCTGGTCGAGCCGACCCAAGGCCGGGGGTACGGCGGCGTATCACCAGGCTCTGCCTGGTCGAACCGACCAAAGGCCGCGGTACGACGGCATATCACCAGGCTCTGCCTGGCCGCACCGACCAAAGGTCGGTGGTACGACAGCGTATCACCAGGCTCTGCCTGGTCGAGCCGACCCAAGGCCGGGGGTACGAGAGCAGGGCAACAATTTGTTGAACTTCATGAGCGGGCTTTGCAGGCATCGTTGGGCGGATTGATGGAGAGGGGAGTCGCTGGCGGTGAGACCTGTCCCATGCGGGGGAAGGTGGAAGTGCCGCAAATAAAACTCCGAAGTTTGTGGCTTCGGAGTTCTTCGTTTCATTACACTGGCTGGAAAGCAGTCACTTCCACCTGGCGATGACGCTTGCGGGCGTCATCTACCATGCTTTCGAGGCGCTCGGCAATGTCATCGGTGATCCAGTCGGCGCCGCATTGGGAGCAAACCAATGCGGGGACATTCCGTACCACGACCACGCCGAATCCCAAGTCAACGGTAAAGGTGGTTGTACCAGGCCGTTTTTGTCCGCCGCAATCGGGGCAGGTGTTGGTATTTACAGCATTCATAGTTTTCTCCGTGTCCGATAATCAGGCTCAAAATGCTCAAGGCTGGGTTCGTAGGCAGTCACTACTGCAACAACATTATCGTCAGTATCCATTGTGATTACAACGTGCAAAGGCTTCTTACCTTGCCAGCCGAGGAAGAGGCCGGCGGGAAAGGGGCGGTCTTCGGTGTAATCTTCGATTAGCTCGCCTGCCAGAATTGCCTCCAATACCATTGAGCGGGTCAATCCGCGTTCCAGCATTCTTTCCAGCGCGTGACGCTTCCAGATGATGCGCCGCTGGCGGATGAGTTCCTGAATTTTACTGATGTCAAGTCCACTCATGAGTGTGATTATAGCGCGCAAAATGCAATTTTGTGCGGAGTCCCTGGCAATGAGTTGTCTACGCCGCAGAGGGGAATTGGAGATGGGGACGACTTGCTGCTCTCGCTGGAGGGCGGAGGAAGCCGTCCCTTTTTGGTTTTTGGATGAAAGGGGCTGTATAATTACAGTACGATGGTTACAGTAAAAGTCCCGACGATTGACAGACGCGAGCGCATTCCACAGGAAGCCATTGACGAGGTGGTGAGACAGATTGTGGAAAAGTTCAAGCCGCAGAAGATCATCCTGTTCGGCTCGTATGCGCGCGGGAATCCGCGCCCTGAGAGCGATGTGGATTTGCTGGTGGTGACCAAAACATCCGACAAAGCAAACACATCACTGGATATCCGCCGCCACCTGGATGTGATGTTTGGATTGGACCTGGTAGTTTACACATCGAAACGACTGCAGGAACGCTTAGATATGGGCGATTGGTTCCTGCGCGATATTCTCGAAGAAGGAAAGGTATTGTATGAATGCAGCGACCGCTGAGTGGGTATCCAAAGCCGAGGGCGATTTTCTGACAGCGGGGCGCGAATTGCGCGCCCGCAAATCCCCAAACTACGATGCGGTCTGTTTTCATGCCCAACAATGCGCCGAGAAATATCTCAAAGCGGTATTGCAGGAAAATGGCAAACGGATTCCAAAAACCCATTACCTGTTGGAATTACTCGCTCTCATTCTGGAATTCGATGCAAGTTATGAATTTTTGAAAGCCGACCTGGAAGCGCTGGAGGATTACGCGGTGCGATTCCGCTACCCCGGTGATCTTGCGGAAAAGAGCGAGGCTCAAATGGCTTACGCCGCGGCTGGGATGGTAAGAGCCTTTGTCAGACAGAGGCTGGGAATGAAGTAACCTTCCTTGCGGCTGCGGCGTGAGGAGCAATCCCCCGTAGCGCATGAAAGTCGGCTGGAAGCCAACTCTAGACGCCAGCAGGACAGGTGCAAACGGCGTATCACCAGGCCCTGCCTGGTCGAGCCGACCCAAGGCCGGGGGTACGGCGGCGTATCACCAGGCTCTGCCTGGTCG
>DAOUCM010000055.1:0-23515 GCA_034431895.1 Anaerolineales bacterium | reverse complement strand
CCGAAGCCGGCGCCAGCCTGAAGGAGGTGGTTGCCCTGGCCGAGAAGGCGCGCGAGCATACCGGCGTCTATTTTGCCGTAGATACGCTGGAGTTCCTGCATCGCGGAGGAAGAATCGGCGGCGCTCAGCGTTTTTTGGGGACGGCGCTCAATATGAAGCCCATCCTGGCGGTGTTGGACGGCCGCGTGGAGGCCGTCGAGCGCATCCGTACTAAGGGCAAGGCGCTGGAGCGCGTGATCGAAGTGGTGGTCGAGAAAACCAAAGGCCAGTCTCCCATCCGTTTATCCACGTTACATGCCAACGCGCCTGAAGAAGCGCGTCAGGTCTTGGACAAAGCCGCTTCCATTTTGAACCCTGAAGAAACGGTGTTTGCCGATGTCAGCCCGGTCATTGCCAATCACGCTGGTCCCGGTACGGTTGGTCTGGCCTATATGGCAGGCATGTAATCCTTAGACTTGTTCGTCACAGAGACACAATGGGGCGGCAGTTCATGGAGTATAACGAAATAATTCGGTAACCTTCCTTGCGGCGCCGGCGGGGGGATCGATCCCCCGCCTCAGCGCATGAAAGTTGGCTGGAGGCCGGCTCCAGGCGCACACAGCGTATCCCCAGGCTCTGTACCACCAGGCTCTGCCTGGTCGAACCGACCCAAGGTCGGTGGTACGTAGCTCTGCCTGGTCGCACCGACCCAAGGTCGGTGGCACGCAGGAGGCACACAGCGTATCCCCAGGCTCTGTACCACCAGGCTCTGCCTGGTCGAACCGACCAAAGGTCGGTGGTACGCAGGAGGCACACAGCGTATCCCCAGGCTCTGTACCACCAGGCTTTGCCTGGTGGAAAGCCGACCCAAGGTCGGTGGTACGTAGCTCTGCCTGGTCGCACCGACCCAAGGTCGGTGGTGCGCAGGAGGTACGCAGCGTATCATCAGGCTCTGCCTGGTAGGTCGGTGGTACGAGATGACGGCAAGAATTCGTTAAACTTCATCAACTGCCGCCCTAAGCGGATCGAAACTGCCGCCCCAGCCGGCTCGAAGATCTCCTGACTTTCATGCAAAATCTGGAGATTTTGCACTCCGCCTGGAGAGAGTATAATGGGGCTATGTTGCGCCACCCTCCGCTGGTCATTGGCATTGCGGGCGGCTCCGGTTCAGGCAAGACCACCGTGGCTCAAGAGATCTTGCAGCGCGTTGGTCCCGACCGTATCGCCTTCTTGCAGCACGATTCGTATTACAAAGACTTGAGCGGGCTGCCGCCTGCCCAGCGTGCCGAAGTCAATTTCGACCATCCCAACTCCCTCGAAACGGAATTGTTGATTGCTCACATCGAGCAATTGAAACGCGGCCAGGCGGTTGCCGTGCCGGTGTACGATTTTTCCACCCACAGCCGCACCGATAAGACTTTCACGGTCAACCCGCGCGGGGTCATTATTGTGGAAGGTATTCTTATCTTTGTCGAGCCGGCCCTGCGCGATCTGTTCGACATCAAGATTTTCGTGGATACGGATGCCGATATTCGCCTGATTCGTCGAATGCAGCGAGACATCCAGGAGCGCGGCAGAACGGTCGAAAACGTCATTAAACAATACCAGGCTACTGTGCGTCCTATGCATCTGGAATTCGTAGAGCCGTCCAAACGCTACGCCGACGTCATCATCCCTGAAGGCGGCTTCAACCTGGCGGCCCTGGAGATGGTGGTAGCGCGCATCGAATCCTTGCTTGCATAGCCGCCCCATCAACTTACCCAGGAGAAAACATGATCAAACAATGGAAGACCCCGCCCGCCATGGCAATCGATCCGAAAAAGAAATATATTGCCCGTATGCAAACCGATAAAGGCGACATCGTATTCGAACTCTTTGCCGATAAAGCGCCAAAAACCGTCAATAATTTTGTCTTTCTGTCTCGTCAGGGATTCTATGACGGCGTTATTTTCCATCGCGTGATTGCCAATTTCATGGCTCAAGCAGGCGACCCGACCGCCAGAGGCTCCGGAGGCCCAGGCTATAAATTCGAGGATGAATTCCATCCCGACCTGAAGCACGACAAGCCTGGCGTCCTCTCGATGGCGAATGCCGGGCCGAACACAAATGGCTCCCAATTTTTCATTACCCACGTCCCTACGCCCTGGCTGGACGGCAAACATAGCGTGTTTGGGCAAGTCATCGGAGGCATGGACGTGCTGATGTCCATTCCCCCGCGCGATCCGATGCGCCCGGAATATCCTGGCGTCCAAATTCAGAAAGTGACCATTGAAGAAAGCGCCTGAAAGCCCAAAGCCGCTCTCCCCGCCAGCCAAGCGCCGCGCCGCTATCCGCGACGCCTGGCTGCGTATTTTGGCGCTTCTGGTGGTGATTGGCATCACGATTTTCATTTACCGTATCCGTGACCGCGCCGAAGAGTTTGCTGCCTGGGGGTATCCGGGCATCTTTTTGGTGACACTGATGGCCAATGCCACCGTCTTGCTGCCGGCGCCCGGTGTGGCCATCGTGTATGCCATGGGCGGCGTTTTCAACCCTTTGGGCGTCACGCTGGCGGCTGGCACCGGCGGCGCCCTGGGAGAACTTTCGGCCTATCTGGCCGGTTTCAGCGGGCAGATCATCGTGGAAAAATCGAAAACCTTCGAGCGCATTCGCCCGTGGGTAAAAAAATACGGTGCCTGGGCGATTTTGGTTCTGGCTGCGATTCCCAACCCTTTCTTCGATACCGCTGGGATTGTGGCCGGCATTCTCAAAATGCCCGTCGGCTTGTTTCTCCTGGCCTGCTGGGGCGGCCAACTCATTAAAATGGGCATGTTTGCCTTTGCAGGCTATTATTCGCTGCAATGGCTGATGAGCGGATGAAGACCAAACGACATTGGATTCGCTTCCATCGTGACCTGGGCTGGCAACTGCTGGCCCTGTACCTTTTACTGGTCGTCCCCTTTCTGTTGACGTTGTGGGGCTTCGACCGTTTGGTGGGGGAACGCATTCGAACTGACATCACTTCCAACGACCTGGCCTTAGCGCGCGCTATCGCACAGGAGACTGACCTGACCATCCGAAGCGCCTTGAAGGCCGCCGAGGGCCTGGCTCGATACCCCGGCGTGGTCGAGGCGGACAGGGAAGAAATGGAAAAAATGTTCAGCGCCCTGCTGAACACCCGCTCCGATATTAATCTGGTCTATCGCCTGGATGCGCATGGCATCATGCTCTATCACTACCCGGTCGGCCCCGGCAGCACGGTGGGGACCGATTTCTCTCACCGCGATTATTTCCAGCGCGCCTTGCTCACCGACCAGTCCCTGGTCTCTCAGGGGCGCATCTCGCCGACGACCAATCAGGCCGTTGCTACCGCCGTCATGCCGCTTTGGTCGGGGGACGGCCAATTTCTGGGGTTGGTTGGCGCTAATATCAAACTGGAAAGTTTGAGCCAAACGCTTTCCAAAATCATTTCCGAACACCACAGCGCAGAAGCGTTGCAAATCGTGATCACCGACTCCAGCGGACAAATCATCGCTCATCCTGACCCTTCTATGCTCCTGCATCCCATCCGTGATCTGGTGCCTGAAGAGGTGACCCGCGCGCTGATTGCCGATGCGGGGCATCCGTCGCTCAGCAGCGCCTATATTGCGCAAGATTTGAACGGCCAGGAACGCCTCTATACCTATGCGCCTATCGCCGAAATCAACTGGGGGGTGATGATCAGCCGGCCGACCAGCAGCGCATTCGCCACTCAGATTTTCTTGCGCCAAATTGTGCTGATTGCCACAGTCACGTTCATCTTGATTGGGCTTTTCTTCTGGGGCGCGTTGACCTTGCGCGTCATCGTCCCCATCGAACGCCTGGCGCCCGCCAGCGAGGCCATCGGCATGAATCGGCCGCTTGCCCCAGAAGAACGCGCCGCCATCGAAAAACAGGCTCGCCGCGCCGACCAAATTGGGCATCTTACCCGTTCCATCCTGGAAATGGAAAAATCCATTGCCGATCGCCTGAAAGAACAGGCGACTTTATTGGAGACCGGCACAGCGGTCGTCTCCTCCCTCGACCTGCCCACCGTTCTCGACCGCATCCTCGAACAGGTCAGCCGCCTGCTCGACGTGCGCATGAGCGCCATCGTTGCCCTCGACCAGGCCAGCGGCGCCTTTCGCATTCGCGCCAGCCGGGGACTGTCGAAGCAATTTGCCGAACAACTGACCATCCAGCCGAACGAACCGAGTTCTGCTACCCTGCGCGCTCTGCGTGCGCGCGAACCCATCCAGGTCAGCGACACCGAAACCGATCCCTCCTATGCGCCGCGGCGTTTGCGAGCGCGCGCCGAAGGCTACCGCTCCCTGTTGGCGGTTCCTCTCAACACTCAACACGCCCCGCCGACGGCTTTGCTGGTACTGCACGCCAAACCGCACACCTTCACGTACAACGAAATTCAACTGCTTTCCAATTTCGCCAACCATGCCGCCATGGCCATCGAGAACGCCGTGCTTTACGAGCGCAGCGACATGCGCTTGCAAGAGCAAACCCGCCGCATCGAAGCCCTCATCCAATCCATGCAAGATGGATTGATCCTCAGCGACCTCAAAGGGACGGTCGTCTATGCCAACCGCCGCATCGGCGAACTGGCGGATCTGACTCCCGAAGACCTGCGCGGCGCTTCGATCGAGCGTGTGCTAACCCGCGTCCTTTCCCATGCCTCCGATCCGCAGCGCGTCCGTCAGGAAGTGGAGAACTTGTTGGAGGGGAAGAGCAGCAAAGGAGTGGAATTTTCCTTCCTGAACCCTGGCCGCACCCAATATTTCCGCCTGGACAAATTTTCGGTCACCGATACGCGCCATGTTCCTATCGGACGCGGCTTGATCTTGCGCGACATCACCACCGACAAGGAACTGGACCGCATGAAATCCAGCCTGGTTTCCACCGTTTCGCACGAACTCCGCACCCCTTTGGCGGCGATCAAAGGCTATGCAACCACCCTTTTGGCCGAGGATGTGGAATGGGACCGCGCTGCGCAGCGTGAATTCCTGACCATTATTTCCGACGAGGCCGACCGCTTGACCCTGCTGGTCAACAACTTGCTCGATTTGTCGCGCATCGAGGCCGGTTCGCTGGCGCTTTCCTGGGAGGAATGCCGTATCGAAGGGCTGATTCAACGCGCGGCCGCGCAAGCCCGTTTGAAAGCCGGGAGCAGGTTCAAGGTCCAGATCGAAGCGGGTTTGCCCAAATTCTACGCCGACCGCCCCAGGCTGGAGACCGTCCTGCGCAACCTGCTGGAGAACGCCGTCAAATACGGCGGTAGCGAGGTCTCCGTTCAGGTCAGCGTCCAGCGGCAGGGCGAGCAAATCGTGTTTCGTGTATCCGATGATGGCCCCGGCATCCCGCCTGAGGAGAGTCAGCGCATCTTCGAAAGTTTCTATCGTATAGACGATAGCCTGACGCGCGTGGCCAGCGGGGCCGGCCTGGGACTGGCGATTTGTCAGGGCTTCGTGCGCGCGCACGGCGGCGAAATTTGGGTCGAGAAGCAGGAAAAAGGCGCTTGCATCGCCTTTTCTATTCCTTTGTTGGCCGAGCCGATGGCTCGCAGCGAGGCCCTATCCAAAGGACAGGTAGAACGATGAACGTGCAAACGGTTTTGGTGGTAGACGACGAAAAGGCGCTGTGCGATTTCGTGCGCCGCAATTTGGAGGTGCGGGGGTATAAGGTGCTGACCGCGACCAACGGCCTGGAAGCCCTGGCGCTTTTCCAAAGGGAAAAGGTTGACCTGGTTATTCTGGACATCATGATGCCGCATTTGGACGGTTTGGAAACCACCCGCCGCATTCGGCAAACCTCGATTACGCCCATCATTATCCTGACGGCGCTGGGAGAGGAGGCGGACAAGGTACGCGCCTTCGATTATGGCGCAGACGATTACCTGACCAAACCCTTCGGCGTGGGTGAGTTGCTTGGCCGTATCAAGGCCGTGCTGCGACGCGCCCACTGGTCGGAGCCTAGCGAGCCAGAGGAGCGCATCGTGCGGGGCGAAATTTTCGTGGATCTGACGCGGCATGAGGTGATGGTACGCAATCGGGTTCTGGATTTGACGCCCACAGAATTCAACCTGTTGGTTTACCTGATGCGCAATGCCGGCAAAGTGCTGCCGCATCGCACCATTTTGCAGCATGTTTGGGGACCTGAATATGGAGACGAGGCGGAATATCTGCGCGTCTACATCGGCCGGCTGCGGCAAAAGATCGAGGCCGACCCGCTGGCGCCGCGCTACTTGTTGACCGAGCGGGGCATTGGGTATCGCTTCGAGGGCTGACTTTTACAAAATATTTACACCGACCTGCTGTCTTTTTAGTCGAAATTTGCGCGCTATGAGTACACTAAAAGCAAGCGCGCTGCGTTGACGCGCTGGGGTTGCGTTTGTTCGATGGGCGAACAAGCCTGCCCCATTCCTGTTTCTTTTCACTGAAGGAGGAGTATCCCCATGAAAGTCAAGTTCGTCCAATGGTTTGCCCTGTTGCTGATTGGCGGTTTGCTTTTGGCGGCTTGTGGTCCGCAAGCCACGCCGACCCCGACCGAGGCGCCGCCGACCGAGGCCCCGGTTGCGACCGAGGCTTCTGCGACCGAGGCCCCAGCGCCGGTGGAGAAGACGGTTGTGGTCGGCTTCACGGCCTCCTTGACCGGCAAGTTGAACGTCGAATCCACCCGCCAGAACAATGGCTTCAATCTGTGGATGGAGCAAGTCAATAGCGCAGGCGGTATCACGCTGGCCGATGGTACGGTGGTCAAGTTTGCCTCCAAGTTCTACGATGACGAGTCCAACAAAGACCGCGTGCAGGAACTGTACACCAAGTTGGTCACCGAGGACAACGCCGATTTCCTCATCAGCCCTTACTCGTCTGGCCTGGCAGACGCTTCGGCGGTCATTGCCGAGCAATATGGCAAGGTGATGATTACCACCGGCGCGGCTTCGGATGGCACCTACAAGAAGGGTTATACCCTGGTCTATCAGGCCTATACGCCCGCCAGCCATTATTTGACCGGCGCGGTGGACTTGCTTGCCAGTTTGGACGCGGAGGCCAAGAAAATCGCCATCGTTCACGAAAACGACAAGTTCTCCACCGACGTTGTGGCGGCGCTGGAACAATATGCCATCGAGAAGGGGTATGAGGTCGTCTTGAACGAAGGCTATGACAGCGGTACGACCGACTTTGCGCCCATCATCAACAAAATCCCGGCCGATGTGGATGCGGTCATGGGCGGCGGTCACTTTGCCGACGGTCAACAATTTGCCAAGGCCATGTTCGACAAGGGCATCAGCGCCAAGTTCGTGGCCCTGCTGGTTGCGCCGCCCGAACCCACCTTTGCCGAGATTGGCGATGCGGCTTTTGGCATCATCGGCCCCAGTCAGTGGGAGCCGCTGGCTGCTTTCACGCCCGATTTCGGCCCGACGGGCGCCGAGTTCATCGAAGCCTATAAAGCCGCCTACAACGAAGATCCCTCCTATCATGCGGCGGGCGGCTACGTGGCCGGCTTGATTCTGCAAAAAGCCATCGAGACGGCTGGCTCGCTGGATACCGAGGCGCTCAAATCGGCTTTGGACAGCATGGACATGATGACCTTCTATGGCCGCATCAAGTTCGATACCACGCCTGAAAGCCATGGCTTGCAGATTGGTCACTCCATGGTCTATGTCCAATGGCAAAAGGACGCCGGCGGCGCGTTGGTCAAGCAAGTGGTTTGGCCGGCAGAGGGTAAGACCGCCGAGCCGGTGTATCCTATCAAATAATTTTCCTTTTCGTCCTTCCCTGCAGGCGCCATGCGCCTGCAGGGAACTTATAGGATTACCGCTCGACCTTTGCATCGTTCGCGCAAATCTGGCTTGCATCGAATGACTGGCTTGTTTCACCCGCAGTTCAACTGCGGGTGAACAGGGATGTAACGCCAGTTTAGTTGCGGCTTGCCGCGCTATAGCATTGCTCTTGAAAATCTATCACGATCGTAAAGATTTTGTAGCGAGGCTTTCATGTCGCGTGGGGTTGCGGGATAAATCCCGCGCTACGATTTGGAGAGGCCATCACGCATGGATGCAATAACTATTCTTTCTTCTCTGCTCGACGGTTTGCTCATTGGGTTTGTCTATGGGATTGCCGCTATGGGGTTGAATCTCATCTGGGGGGTGATGCGCGTCATCAATCTGACGCATGGCGCGCTCATTGCGTTGGGGATGTTCGGCGTATACCTGTTGTTCAGCGGCCTGGGTTTGAATCCTTACCTGGCGCTCATCCTGGTTGCTGTGCTGGGCTTGTTGGCCGGCATTGCGATTTACTATATCGCCATCGAGCGCGTCATCAATGCGCCGCATCTTTCTACCCTGCTGGCGACTTTCTCGGTCAATATGATCATCATTGGCTTGGGAACGGCAATCTTCACCACCACGCCGCGCGACACGGGGTTTTCGCTTGGCAGCATTCAGGCCGGGCCAATCACGCTGCTGGGAACGCGCATGGTGGCTACACTCATCACGCTGCTGGTCACAGGTCTGTTGTATGCTTACTTATATCGCACGCGGGCGGGCAAATCTATCCGCGCCGTATCGAACAACCGCGCTGCCGCTGAACTGATGGGCATTCCCTCTACGCGCATCCTGGCGCTCAGTTTTGGCCTCGGCACGATGCTGGCGGCCATCGCGGGCGGTTTGATTTCGACTTTCTTTTCGTTCACCATTCTCTCTGGCAGCGTGTATGAGTTGAAAAGTTTCATCATTGGCGTATTGGGCGGACTAGGCAATCCCCTTGGAGCATTGCTGGGCGGCCTCATCCTCGGCGTGTTGGAAGGGGTGCTGCCGTTGGCTATGCCGAACACCTGGGTGCCTGTCATCGAGTTCTTGTTGTTCATCCTTATTTTGTTGCTCAAACCCAATGGCCTGCTTGGAGGCAAACAATGAAACGCTGGCTTAACCCTGGCTTTGGGTTGGTTTTCTTGTTCGTGCTTGGCATGGGGCTGGCGCCGGTCTTCTCCAAAGATGCGGCTGCGCGCGAGATCGGCTTCACTGTGTTGCTGGCCATCAGTATGGCCAGCAGTTTGAACATTATCACCGGTTACACGGGCTATGTCTCGTTTGGACATGTGGTCTTCTATGGCTTGGGGGGATATTTTGGGATGTACTTGATAGACCAATGGGACACGCCTTTACCGCTGGCAGTCTTGGGAGGCGGCGCCATCGCTGCGGTGTTGGCCTTCTTGCTCGGCAAAGCCATTTTGCGTTTGCGCGGCGCGTACTTTGCGTTGGCAACCATCGGCATCAACGAGGCTATGCGTACTTTTGTCTCGAACTTCGATCCATTTGGCGGGCCGACCGGCATCGAATTACAATTCAGCGTGTACAAGCCGTATGGCGGCGCAGCGCAGGCGCTGTGGATGACTTACTATGCTGTGGTGGGTATCGCGGTCTTTTCGGTGGTCTTCAGTTACTTTCTCAAAAGCAGCAAATTTGGGTTGGGATTGATGGCCATTCGGGAGGACGAGGACGCTGCCGAAGTGGTGGGCGTGGTCGCGCCCTCTGCCAAGACATTGGCTTACGTTCTTTCGGCTTTCCTGCCGGGCATGTTGGGGGTGTTGTTCTTCTTCAAGAACGGCAACGTGGAACCGGGCGACGCCTTCCGTTTGCACTTTTCCATCGAAACGCTGGTGATGATGATGCTTGGCGGGCAAGGCACGGTCATGGGACCCGTCATTGGCGCGCTTGGCTATCAACGTCTGCGCGGCATTCTGCTCACCAGCGATGTCAAGATTGGCGCGCTGCCTCTCAAAGATTTCCAACTGGTCATTGCGGGCGGGTTGATGCTGCTCATCATCCTGTTCATTCCGGCCGGTTTGGTTGGCTGGCTGCGCCAGCGTTTTGCGCGCCTGCGGAGGTATTTGGTATGAGCATTCTTCTACAAGTCCAGGGTGTGACCAAACGGTTTGGCGGTTTGCAAGCGCTGACGCAAGTCACTTTCGACCTGCCTGCCGGACAAATTCTGGGGTTGATTGGTCCAAATGGCGCAGGCAAGACTACGCTCTTCAACGTGATCAATGGCGTGTATAGCCCGGAAGAAGGCCGCATCCTGTTTCGCGAGCAGGACATTACCGGCAAAAAACCGTATGAACTGGCTAAAATGGGTATGGCTCGCACACATCAAATCGTGCGTCCCTTGAACGAATTGACGGTTCATGAAAACGTGATGGTGGGTGCTTGCTTTGGGCGCGAAAATCAGCCGCTGGGTCGCGCCGCTGACATTGCGGCGGAAATCCTGCAATTCGTTGGGTTAACCGTCAAACCCGACCAACTCGCCGGCAGTTTGAACGTTGCACAAAAGAAGCGGCTGGAGATGGCACGCGCTTTGGCAGCCCATCCCTATCTTCTGCTGCTCGATGAGGTGCTGGCTGGCCTCAATCCCTCTGAAATCAGCAATATGGTAGAGACCATCCTGAAAATTCGCGAGCAGGGCATCACCATTATCATGATTGAACATGTGATGAAAGCGGTGATGAACGTTTCTGACCGCGTGATTGTGCTGGATTATGGGCAGCAAATCGCCGAAGGCACACCGGCGGAAATCTCGAAAGACGAAAAAGTCATCGAGGCTTATCTAGGCGATCCCAGGTTGGCCGAAAGACTCTTGCAGGAGAATTGACATGGCGCTCTTGGAAATCAAAGACCTGGTCTCTGGTTATGGAGAAGTGCAAATTTTGTGGGGGGCGAGCCTGGAATTGGCGGAGGGCCAATTGACTTGCCTGGTGGGTGGTAACGGCGTGGGTAAAACCACCTTGTTGCGCTCTTTGATGGGATTGTTGCGTCCGTGGCAAGGCTCGGTTACTTTTCAAGGCAAAGACGTCACTCACTTGCCTGCTTATACCAAAGCAGAAATGGGTCTCGTGATGGTTCCAGAAGGCCGCCAACTCTTTACAGAGATGAGCGTCTATGAAAACCTAGAAATGGGCGCCTCTAACAAACGCGCCAGGCCGAAACTGAAGCACAATCTGGAACGGGTATACGAGATGTTCCCCCGTCTCAAGGAACGGCAGGCGCAAAAGGCCGGCACGCTCAGCGGCGGGGAGCAACAAATGTTGGCGGTGGGACGCGGCATTATGGCCGACCCTGTGGTATTGATGATAGATGAGTTGTCGCTGGGGTTAGCGCCTGTGCTGGTGCTGCAATTGTTCGAGAGTCTAAAGCAACTGCGCGAGTTGGGCATCACCATTCTGCTCGTCGAACAAAACGTCCAGATGGCGCTGGCAGTCAGCGATTATGGGTATGTGCTGGCCGAGGGGAAGGTGGAGTTGCAAGGCCCGGCCCGCCATCTCATCAAAGATCAACATGTACGAGAGGCTTATCTCGGTTTATAATTACAATGGTTGGCTGCGCTTATCTACAGCCTGTAGATACCGAGAAACGTGGCAATTTCCTTCTGTACCCAAAATTGGAGGTCTCTCATGTTAGTTGGCGAAAGAATGTCTCACCCTATCATTTCCATTGCTCCTGATATGCCGGTGCATGATGCATTGAACTTGTTCAAGCGTGAACGCATTCGCCGCGCTCCGGTGATCAAGGACGGCAAGTTGGTCGGTATCGTTTCGGACAAGGATCTGTTGAACGCCTCTCCTTCTCCTGCGACAAGCCTCAGCATTTGGGAAATGAACTACTTGATGAGCAAGATTACCGTCTCAGAAGTCATGACCAAGAAAGTGCTGACGGTTAAAGAAGATACCCCCATCGAAGAGGCGGCCCGCATCATGGCCGATAACAAAATCGGCGGCTTGCCTGTCATGCGCGATGACCATGTGGTGGGTATCATCACCGAGACCGATTTGTTCAAGATTTTCCTCGAATTGATGGGTGCGCGCGAGAAGGGTGTGCGCGTGACCGCTCTCATCGAAGAAAAACCCGGTCAATTAGCAAAAATGACCCAAGCCATTGCCAAGGGAGGCGGCAACTTTGTGGCTTTTGGGCAGTTTGCCGGCGAAGATCCTTCCACTCGCCTGGTGACGATGAAAGTAGAAGGCATGAAACCAGATGCGGTCAAACAGGCCCTCGCCGACATCGCCAGGGAAATTTGGGACATCCGCGAAGTTTGAGTTTTTCAGGTCAGGCAACTGGCCTGCTCTATTTCCCCTTAATGCAATACGTCCCGAGGGTTGGCGAACTTCGGGACGTTCGATTTTCACTGCTCCGCAACCAAAGACTTCAAACTGGCAACCTCCTCGCGTGTGAGATACCGCCATTGGCGAGGTTTCAAGTTTCCCAATCGTAGACTTCCAATACGAATGCGCACCACGCGCACCACCGGCAAGCCCAAAAGAGAGCCGATTTCGCGGATTTGCCGCTTGCGCCCTTCCCTCATAATAATCCGAATCCAGGCTCCCTTGCCAGAAACAGCCTCGAAGCGCACTTGCGCCGGCGCCGTCCGATAACCATCTTTTAGCACCACACCGCGCCGCCAGGTTTCCAGAAGCGTCTCGTTGGGCCGGCGCGCCAACAACACCCGGTATTCCTTTTCGTGTCCATACCGTGGATGGGTCAAGCGGTTTGCCAGATCGCCGTCGTTGGTCATCAAAATCAACCCCTCGCTGTCGAAATCCAAACGTCCGACCGGATACAGCCGCTCTGGCAAGTCTACCAGGTCATGGACCGTTTGGCGGGTATCGCCAGGCTCGGCCTCTACGGTAGATAAAACATAACGCGGCTTGTGCAGGGCAATGTACGTGAACTGAGCGACCGCTGGGATGGGTATGCCATCCACAGCGATCGTGTCTTTGGCTGCGTCTGCCTTCTGTCCCAATTGGGCTGTTCGGCCGTTGACGCGCACGCGCCCGGCTTCGATCATTTGCTCGCAAGCGCGCCGCGATCCATATCCCGCTTGCGCCAGAATTTTTTGCAACCGTTCTTCCGCCATCTTAACTCTTCAAAACACCAACATCTTGTTCGGTTTGCTCTGCCAGGTGCAAGGGAGGCAACTCGGCCAGCGAATTCAAGCCAAAATGCTGTAAGAATGTTGTCGTCGTGCTATATAGGATGGGACGCCCCGGCCCTTCTGCGCGCCCGCTCTCTTGAATCAAGCCTTTGCTCAGCAGACTTTTCATCACGCCGTCGCTGTTGACGCCGCGCACCGCATCCACTTGCGGACGGGTGACCGGTTGCTGATAAGCGATAATCGCCAGCGTCTCCAGGGCGGCGCGGCTCAAATGACTGGTGGCCTCCAGACCCAGGAAGCGCTCGATGGCCTCGGCCGCTTGCGGAGCAGTCGTCAGTTGCAGGCGTCCGCTGAAGCGTTGTAGACGCAGGCCGCGGGTGCGGAGCGAAGCGTCCAGTTCCTCCAAAGCGTTTTCCACCTCGGAGACAGACGTCCCCAAAGCAGCCGCCAATTGGCCGCTTGTCACCGGTTCTGCCGCCACGAACAGCAAGGCTTCGACCTGCGCTGCCAGAGGCAATTCTGTCTGATTTTGAAAGTCGCTCATGCTATAATAAATCCGTTACGCGGAATTCATCCCGCAACCCAAAATGATATGAAATCACACCGTCTCCTTGCACTTTTATCCGTGTTGCTCTTGTCTACGCTGGCTTGCTCCATTTTCGTCGGCGGGCCAGATTATCCTCAAGAACGCATTCCCATTTCGGCTGAAGCAGTGACCGACCTGAAGGCGCAGTTCGAACAGGCTTTCCTCGCCGGCGCCCAGAGCGGAACGGTGACGCTGGAAATGACCGAGGAACAACTGACCTCCATTTTGGCGCTCGAAACGGTTTCTCAAAAAGACCCGTTCTTCACCGACCCGCAAGTGTACCTGCGCGAGGGTCAGATGCGCATTTACGGACGGGCGTACCGCGGCTATTTCAACGCCAATGTGCTTATCGTCCTGAACGTCAGCGTGGACGAAGGGGGAAAGCCCAGCATCGAAATCGCCTCGGCTGATTTTGGACCGTTTCCGGCTCCCGAAGGGCTGAAACAAAGTCTTACGGCTCTCCTCACCGAGGCCTACACCGGCTCGCTTGGCCCGGTGGCGACCGGCTTCCGCCTGGAAAGCATTGCGATTGCGGATGGGGTCATGACGTTGACGGGACGCATCAAATAGCCGTTGGATTATACCAGAGTCATCATGTTACGCCCAATTCGCCTCGTTCTACCCGTTGGCTTGCTCGCCGTTGTATTGGCCTTGCTCTTGACGATGAGCGGATGCCGCTCCCCCCAGCAAGACAGCGAGCGTATGACCGTGCAGGTGCTTGCCGATGGGCAAAGCCGGGAAATCGAAGTTGCAAAAGGCAGCACAGCCGGGCAAGCCCTGGAAGCCGCCGGTTTGCAGATTTCCGATCTGGATCGGAGCGAACCTCCGGCTTATGCCGTTCTCAGCCCAGGCGACCAGGTTCATTTGGTGCGCGTGCGCGAGGAGTTCACCACCGAGCAGGTGACCATCCCCTTCGAGCAGCAAATCGTCCGCAACGAATCCCTGCCCGAAGGCGAGCGGCGGCTCATCCAGCCTGGCTCGAACGGGCGGCAGGAACGCACCTATCGCATCCTGCTCGAGGATGGGGTAGAAGTCAGCCGCTCTATCGTGAAAACCGTCACCTTGCAAGAAGCCGTGCCTGAGATTATCATGGTGGGGGCGCAATCGGCCTATGCGCCGCTCATCATCCCTGGCAAATTGGCTTACCTGGCGGCCGGCAATGCCTGGATGATGGAAGGTACCACCGCCAACCGCCGCCTGCTGGTCAACTTTGGCGACCTGGACGGGCGGATTTTCTCCATCTCGCCCAATGGCGAATGGCTGCTCTTTTCTCGCAAGTCGAAAAAGGCCGCTGACGAAGAAATCAATAGTTTGTGGGTCGTCAGCCTGACGCGCTCCAACATGTCGCCCTTTGCGCTAGGCGTCAAGAACGTGGTTCACTCGGCGGTCTGGACGCCCAGTTCGGCCAATGTGGCCTACACCACCGTCGAACCGCGTTCCACCGCGCCGGGCTGGCAGGCCAACAACGACATCTACAAAGTGGTCGTTGGCCCGGGCTGGGCCGGCACGCCTCAGCGCGTTTTGGAGGCCAACAGCGGCGGCGTATATGGTTGGTGGGGTATGAAGTTATTTTATTCGCCCGAAGGCTTGCTCACCTATGCCCGCGCCGACCAGGTTGGGCTGGTGGATCAACAGAATGGCGAACTCGACCCCCTCCTCGAAATTACTCCCCTCCAAACGCACAGCGACTGGGCGTGGGTGCCAGGGCTGGTTTGGGGCGCAGATAGCCAAACGCTGTACCTTGTCACTCATGCGCCGCCTCCCACGTTGGTCAACGAAGAAGAATCGCCTTATTTCGATTTGATAGCCATTTCTATGGCAAACAAAGCCGCTGTGCGCCTCATTCAGCAGACCGGCATGTTTGCTTATCCATCCGCTTCGCCCTTGCGCCAGCGCGGCAAGGAAAAATCCTATCAGGTGGCTTTCTTGCAGGCCATCTTTCCCGAACAGAGCGAGACCAGCCGCTACCGGGTGATCGTCATGGACCGCGATGGCTCGAATCAACGTCTCTTGTTCCCGCCTCCTGATGCTCCCGGCCTCGAACCCCAAACGCCGGTCTGGGCGCCCTTGCCGCTCGAAGGTCAAAGCGGCGATTTTTTGGCGCTCATCTATCAGGGCAACTTGTGGCTGGTGGATTCGGGGAGCGGGCAGGCCTTTCAAGTCACGGGCGATGGACTGATTAGCCTCATTGATTGGAAGTAGATGATCGAAAAAATACGAACCCCCCTTTGGCTTTCGAGGTAGACAATGCGAATTCTCATTACAGGAGCCGCTGGTTTTCTGGGCTCTCACCTGTGCGATCGTTTGCTGGCAGATGGACACGAAGTCATTGGCCTGGACAACTTCATTACGGGCAATCCAGGCAATATTGCTCACCTGGCAGGCAACGAACGCTTTCGGTTTTACAAGCACGATGTTTCCAATTATATCTATGTGCCTGGCAAAGTGGATGCCGTGCTGCACTTTGCATCGCCGGCCAGTCCCAACCCTAAATCGCCGGTGGGATACTTCAACTTGCCCATTCAGACCATGAAAGCCGGCGCGCTTGGCACCCACAACACGTTGGGCGTTGCCAAAGCCCACCAGGCCAAGTATCTGTTGGCCTCCACCAGCGAAATTTATGGCGATCCCCTCGTTCATCCGCAGACCGAAGAGTACGCCGGTAATGTAGATCCGGCCGGTGAACGCGCCGTGTACGATGAAGCCAAACGTTTTGCCGAAGCGTTGACTCTGGCCTATCATCGCGTCCATCGTGTGGACACGCGCATCGTGCGTATCTTCAACACCTATGGCCCGCGCATGGACCTGGAAGACGGGCGCGCTTTGCCCAACTTCCTCAAACAGGCTCTGCTAGGCCAGCCTCTGACGGTCTACGGCGATGGCAGTCAAACGCGCAGTTTCTGTTATGTAGATGACCTTATCGAGGGTGTCGTCCGTCTGCTGCATTCCGACGAACACATGCCTGTCAATATCGGCAACCCCCATGAGATGACCATCCTGGAATTTGCTGAAGCCATCAACCGCATTACGGGCAATCAGGCCGGTATCATCTACCTGCCGGGCGAGCGCTCTGCCCGCGATCCCCAGCGCCGTCAACCCGACATCACCCGCGCGCGCCGCATCCTGGGTTGGGAACCGAAATACAGCCTGGAAGAAGGTATCCGCCACACCATACCCTACTTCCGCGAGAAATTGGGACTGGCATGATCCTGAACAACGCCAAAGAACGCGAGCGTTTCTTGAAATTTACCGTCGTCGGCGCCATTGGCGCGGTGATTGATTTTGGCGTGATGAACCTGCTCACCCAAACGGTCGCCATGCCGCTGGTTGCGGCGGGAACGATTTCTTTTATCTGTGCGGTCATCAGTAATTTCATATGGAATCGTTACTGGACCTACCCTGAATCGCGCTCCCGCGCCATTGCCCATCAACTGGCGATGTTCTTCGCCGTCAACGTGGCTGGCGTAGGCATCCGCATTCCTATCCTGCATTTTGTCGAGCCGCCCCTCTTTCGCTTGCTCGAACGCCTCGAATTTCGTCTGCCGCTCAGCCCTGACCTGATTGCCAAGAATCTGACTTTGGCCCTGGCAGTCGGAATTGTCATGCTTTGGAACTTCTTTGTCAACCGCTATTGGACGTATAATGATGTAGATTAATCTATGGACTGGGTTCGCGCCGCAATTCCCTGGGCAAATGCCAGCCTGTCTCCTAGGCAGCCGCCAGGACAGGCTGGGTGGGTGTCTGGAAGGCAGGCAACTGCGGCGCAGCGCCAGGATTGATTTTAGGAGGCATGTATGGATTCAACTGCTCTAAAACTGATTCCCATCTATACCTCCCGCGGAGACGCTGAAGCCTTTTTGCTATACCCTCACCTGTTCAACCGTCTGGGCGAATGGATTGGCTTCGTGACGCCCAAACGAGAAGTCTACTCTGTGCTGGGCTACTATGTCGGATATCTGACCGACGACCGGCGCATCCTGCGGAAACGCTCTACCAGCACGCTCAAACCACGCTTGCAGCCGCCTCCGTCTCCGGGCAAGGTCTCCCCCCCGGCCACCGTCCCGCTGCCCCCGATGATGCGCGAATTGACTCTCGGTCAGATAGATGTCTTGCTCGACGAACCGGAACGCCTGCACACGTTGGATAGCGGTGAATTCCGCGAAGACCTGGATTGAAATGTCTACATCCTTGAAAGCCAAACCTATTCGCGCTTCGCGCATCAGCATTGCCCAACTCATGCAGCCAGAACACGCCAACAGTCAGGGCCATGTGCATGGTGGCTGGATCATGAAACTGGTGGACGAAGCCGGGGCCCTGGCTTGTATGCGCCATGCTCAGCGGCGGGTCGTCACCGTAGCCATCGACTCGATGGTCTTTCGTCAACCTATCCGCATTGGCGATCTGGTCATCCTCACCGCCGAAGTGACTTATGCCGGGCGCACCTCGATGGAGGCCGAGGTGCAGGTGGTAGCCGAAAATCCGGTGACCGGAGAGCAGACTCACACCAACACCGCCTATCTGGTCTACGTTGCCCTCGGCGAGGATGACAAGCCGGCCCCGGTTCCGCCGCTGTTTGCCGAGACCGAGAGCGAAAAATGGCGGCTCGAACAAGCCCAAAAACGGCAGGAATATCGTCTTTCCAAAAAGTAACGCCATGAGTGATACCGAAGAAGTCAACTCCAAGGAACCCGTTGCCCATCCGTTTCGTACCTTGCGCGAACTGGTCGAGCATGTTTCTGGCAAGGCCCTGACCGAACTGCCGCAGGAAGACAGCGGACTGGCCGAGCCCCTTCCCTTTCCTTTCCTGGCTATCATTGGGCAGCGAGAGATGAAACTGGCGCTCGTGCTTGGGCTGATCAACCCCAACATTGGCGGCATCTTGCTCATTGGCCCACGCGGTACGGCCAAGACCACCGCCGTCCGCAGCCTGCTTGACTTGCTGCCGCAAGTGGAACGCAGCGCTTGTTACTATGGCTGCCTGCCTGAAGATATAGAGACCGGTGGCATGACCGCCGTCTGTCCCGACTGTGCCAAAAAGTATGCCGAAGGGCGCCCCCTCACCATCACCGACCGCGTGCGTTTGGTGGAATTGCCGCTCAATGCTCAGTTGGAAGATGTCGTTGGCGGCATTGACGAGCGGGCTGCCCTCTTGCATGAGCGCATGAAAGTGCGGCGCGGCATCTTAGCCCAGGCAGATCGCAACCTGCTCTACATTGACGAGGTCAACTTGCTGGAAGATGCCATCGTAGATGCCATCCTGGATGCAGCGGCGCAAGGCTCTTACACCGTGCGGCGAGGGCCGGTCAGCGCTACCTATCGTGCGCGCTTCTTGTTGATCGGTTCAATGAACCCCGAAGAAGGCCGCCTGCGCCCGCAGATATTGGACCGCTTTGGGTTGCGCGTCCTTGTCAAAGGCCTGGAAACGCAGGCCGAACGTCTCGAAGCCTATCGCCGCGTTCAGGCGTACTTGACCAACCCGCGTTCGATGGTGGCCCAATTCAGCGCAGAAATGCAGGTCGCCAGCGCCGAGGTCGCGGCGGCGCGCCAGCGTCTGCGGCAAGTGACCCTTTCGGACGAGGTAGCCAACCCTGCCATTGCCCTGGTGCAGAAAATGGGCATCGACTCACTGCGTGCCGAAATCACCTGGTTCGAGGCGGCGCGCGCCTATGCTGCCGCCGATGGTCGTACCGACGTGACGCTGGAAGACTTGAAAACCGTTGCCCCCATGTGCCTGCGTCTGCGCCGCTCGCCATTCATGACGGAGTACATCAACAACCAAAAAGGGGAAGAGACCGAACTGGCAGAACTGCTCGATGAACTGAGCCAGAAAACACCTGCTCGCCGTGCCCGCAAGAAACCGCGAACAGGTTGAGCGGTTCACATTCATGAGTCCACTGCAAAAACCTTGAAGTTTCACCACGAAGACACAGAGTCGCAGAGATTTCTTTCATTGTCACACTCGGTGTCTCCGCGTCTCAGTGGTTCGATTTTTACCTTGTTGCAGCGGACTCATTCATATAAAACACGGAGCGGCTTTGAGTGCAACAGCCGCCAGAACTGGGGGATACCGCCTATACCTACCCTTCGACCATGCTCAGGGCAAGTGGCCTGCGTCGCATCTCGCAACAGGCTGGCTCGACCGCCGAGTACTGCCTGGGCGATGCGCTCGGCTCTGTGCACCGGTGGGCAGATGCGGCCGGGTAGATCACCCTGCTCCAATCGTATGAGCCGTAAAGCGTGGTCAGCGTGAACATTGGATACCTGCCAGCATGTCGGACGCCAGTATTTCGATATCTGGCCGATGTGGGTTTTCTTCTGCGATGCGTTTCCAGGTGTAGCACAATCCTTTTCGGGGGCGCGAGTCGTCTGCATAGGCCAGCAGTGAAATCTCGCGCGCCGCGTCTGGTTCGCCGGTCAGCGCGTAGGCCTCGATGAAAGGCAGCCATTCCAGTGCGTCGCCGGGAACGAGGCCCTGAGCGCGCGCCTGGTTCCCTAGCGCGGCTACTTCTTCCCAATCCCCCCTCTGACGCGCCAATTCTGCTTTTTCATAATAGTAACACCAGGTATGCGGCGGTTCTTTGCCGAAGAGTGAAGGGGGCATGTGCGGCGGCGCCTCTGTCCGTATCAAGGCAGGGTTGGAAAGCGGAATGGCATCCCGCAGATAGCGTGGCTGGCGTTCATAGGTTTCACCGCCCGCATAACGCGCGTCCAGCACGCGCAGACAGGCGTTGGGAGGGACAAGCACGGTCAAAACCTGATCTGTCGAGCCGACGAATCTCACGGTGCGATATTCGAACGAGACCGGTACGCCTTTTTCCAGCCTGGGCAGCGAGGCGCCTCCCAGCCGCGTGCGGGTATACAGCAGCGCATAAGGCAGGTCGCCGCCGGCGTAGTGAGGCGCATACATCCAGTTCAAGGGCGCGGTCAGGCCCATATCGGTTTCGTAGTTGAGCGGCAGTTCGTGGGTCAGGATGAGCGTCCCGGGTTGCAGCGCGGGGATACGCCACGCGAATTGCCAGAAAATGTCTTGCTGGCGCGCCCAATCGCGGCGGAAGTCGTTGGCGGTGTATACCTGCTGGCCGATGCCCAACGCCAGCAGGAACGCTACGGTAAGTGATCGGAAACGACGTTGGCCCACAGCCAGTTCCACCAGCCCGGCCAAGAACAGGCTGCCGCCCAGCATCATCGAAATCGCGAAACGGTCGTTGATGGACTGTAGGGTCAAAGGCAGACCGGCCGCCCAAGAGGGGATGCGCCCAAGCAGGATGCCGGTCAGACCGAACATCACGGCCTGCTGCCCCCAACTCAGGCTTTTTCCACGCCTGGTCGCGTCCGCGTCTGCATTGAGCCGCCTCGAAACGTCGCCCAGCCAGGCAGCCAGGTACGCAAAACCGATTGCGATGCCTGCCAGCGCCATTTGCGTGGATGGGTTGCTCAAGGAACGCGCTGCCAGCGGCAGGATTTGAATCCAACCATAGACGCCAACTTTCCAGACAGCCTCGCCCAGGGTGAGGATGAAATTCAAGGCGGGATTTTCTGATAATGCAACCGGCGATTCGACGGCTACGTTGTACGAAGCGTAACCGCCAAATTTATAGTAGTAGACCAGCCAGGCGGCGTTGCAGGCCCACACCAACAGATAGGGCAGCCACAGTTTGAGAGCGCGCCGCAGGCCGGGCAGGGGATGGCCTCCTGCCGTCAGCGCCCAAAGGAAGAGCAGTCGCAGCGGCTCCTGGGTGGCAAAATATTCGGTGGGAAAGACGCCCAAGACCAGGAAGATGAGGGCAAACGCGGTATAGCGTCCAAACCTGGCGGGGTTGCGGATGGCTTGGGCGGTCGAGCCGAACGAAAGGAGGTAGAAAAGAAAAGGAATCCATTCTTGATTGATGTGCGTGTAGGCAACCCAATGCTGGCTGTAAGCCGGGAAGACCAGGAAGAACAAAGCGGCGCTCAGCGTTTGCCAGCGCGCTGCAGGCCAGAGAGTCTTGAATATCCACCAGGCGCATAAGGTTGTCGCAAGGCGCAGCAACAACGCCAGGGACTGCCACAAGAGCGGATTTGGCGGGAGCAGGCTGGTTGTCCCGAAAAAGATCGGGCCCAAAAAAGGCCGAAAGGGCGCAAAAGCCGGCATGAATTCCTGTGGGCCAAGAAATTCGGCAATCCAGGCAAACGGCCAATCGTCCCAATAGAAGCCCGTCCACGGCAGCATCGTCCCGTAGGTGAGCAAGGTCAACAGAAAGATGGCGAGGGGGATGCTCTTGGCGGAGGAACGCATGTCAGGCTTCTTCTCCTTCCTGGCGACCAAATAAGGCGGGCAACACGGTCAGGTAGGTGAAAATCCACAGCGGCAGCCCGGTAATCGTCAGACGGTCTTCTTGACCGGTAGAAATGCCTGTAACCAGCGTCTGAATCAGGAAAATGGAGTAGAGCAAGGCAATCTGTTCTTTGTGCCGATATTGAGGGGAGAGCAGGAAGTATAATGTCAGCGGCAGCAGGAGGAGGTGCGCATAGAGCGCCAGAGCGTTGAAAGACTGCGCAAAGCCGGCCATGCGGTTGCCCTCCCCAATCAGAAAGAAAGAGCCAATCCACAAGTTGCGGTCGAGCAGATTATCGCGGTAGGTGCGCAGGCTTTCTCGAGGATGACTTGCCAGATAGTCGAACTGCTCTTGGGGGCCCCAATCTTCAATGACGGCTAAACTGTCGCGCCAGGGCAGGTTTTCGGTGTGGGAATATACAACCGCTACGAAGAAGTTCTTGAATGTATATGGCCCGATGTCCGAAACGCTCAAACGGCCGTTGTAGGCCAATGAGATGGCGAGTTGCACCCAAACCGGAAGGAGCGCCAGCGCAGCCAGCCCGCTCAGTTTCAATTTGGGCAGTTTGGCGTTCTTGAAGATGAAATACAGGCCAAACAAGACAAGTTGAATCTGGTAAGTCGGTTTGGTCACCGTCAGCAGGCTAAGCAACAACAGGGCGTAGAACCACTTTTGTCTTCTCTGCGTGGTCAGCAGCCAAATCAGCGCAGTGAGCAGCAGAATGTTGAGCGTCTCGGTCAGGCCATGAAAGGTGAGGACGAGTGCTGAAGGATGTGAGAAGAATAGCGCGCTCCCCAATATAGCCAGTGCAGGGCGCTTCGTGCTGTTGTAGAGAGCAAGGTAGAGCAGAGCGGCGCTGACCAACCACATCAAGGCTTGACCGAGCCATAAGGCGGTTTCTGCCCTGCCTCCCAGCGTTGCGCGAAAGGCTCCTACCCAGAGCGGATACAGCCAGGGACGTAATTCGATGAATGTTTCTCGAGAATGGCCGAAGAGCCAGTCGCCGGTGGCGCGGTACTCGCGCGAGTCATCGGCCCACCAGAAATATTTTTGCGGTGCGTAGATGTTCACTTTGGAGCCGTTGATCTCGCTCAGGTAGAGACTCCATTGAGCATAGTAGACGATTGCAGTCGTCAAGACCAGGCAGAGGCCCAAAAGAAGGTCTTTTCGACCGGGATTCGAGTTTTTGGGTTGCATATGCAGACGGTGGGTTTACATCCTCTCTGACGTGGTGTTTTACCCATTATACGCTCTCTTGCTGTTCACGCGGAGGGCGAAGTGCGTGGACATATGCCTCTTGAAGCCTGGAACTTCCGGGCAGAATCCAATGGGCGTCGACTCAACGCAAATTACGCGAAAAAGGCGAAAAGCGCGAAAGGATCAACGAGGAATGGGGGAGTGTGTGGCCTGGAGAAACGAAAAGAAGTTTTTGCAAGGCTGGAGTATCCTCTTGTCATCTCTTCTTGGTGATATTCGTTACGTTGACGTATCTTTTCGATGGTCGTATAATCATTCAAGAAATTGAATATAGGTGAACCAATGGAACTCTACGAGCAAGAAACCAGACTCTACAAGGCGCTCAGTCACCCCGCGCGGCTGGCCATCCTCGATCTGTTGCGCGAGGGCGAAGAATGCGTCTGCCACATGGAAGCGACTTTCGGCTGGCGGCAGGCGTACATTTCGCAGCAGTTGATGGTCTTGCG
>DAOUCM010000054.1:0-6389 GCA_034431895.1 Anaerolineales bacterium | reverse complement strand
GTGAAACAAGCGTTCAAACATTTTGTTGACCTGAATTCGGGATTAGCCTTCGAACCGTCCCGCGAAGTACCCGCAGGGTGAAGGCTCGATTTTGCCCATACAATTGCTCTAAAAAGCCTTCGGGACGGTTATCCCGAACTGGCGTTTTGTTATTATGCCATTATAAGGTCAACTTTGCCTTGTTACAAGTGTGATAGGACAGTGGGACAGTGTGACATTTATCCTGGTGATTGCCCACATCTTTGCATCGCTTGATTCTGGAAGCCCTACCTCAGAGCGTGAAAGTTGGATAACGAAGTTTTACAAAGTATTGCCGTAATCTTGCGAGGTGAGGACGGCCAACTACGTACTGCCGCCCTGTATGTACCCCCTGTGCCATGAAGGTACGAAGTGGTGCGGTCGGCCTTGCTCGACCAGGCGGAGCCTGGTGGTACTAGCCATCGAAAGCGGCAGCGATCGCACGTTGATCATCTCGGCCTTGCTCGACCAGGCGGAGCCTGGTGGTATTCGATCAGGCGGAGCCTGGTGATACACTGTTTGCCCCTGAAGGAGCCGCAAGGAGGGTTGCCGAAGTATTTTGTAAACTCCATGAACTGCGGCGCAATGCCAGCCAGAGCCGTGATGTGGGCAATCACCAATACATTTATCATTGGGGATAAATGAACCTTGCAAGGTGCGGCGTCGAAAGTCTCCCCACTTGTGGACAAAATTTGTTAGCGCGTCAAACCGATGGGGCGGCAGTTCATAGCGTCCCCTTGGGGGATTGCCGCCCAAACAGGCTATTGTCCCAGCACTTCGACGCACCAACAAAATTTGGAGATTTTGAACTCCTACCCCATGGCGATAAAGAAGCGTTACCCTGCTGCTCGAAACGCCAAATGAGTTCACAGATAATGCAAATTTTGCCGATTTTTCTCCCATCTGTGCACTTTGCGAAATCTGCATATGATTTCCGAAGACAGGCAGGGAGTTCCAACGTGATACGCAAAAAGCATACTTTTTTTGTGAAATTGGTCACTTGAGTAGGCGAACGAAATACCTTATGATATACTTGCTTTCTGTAGCATAAACCCTCCCCGAATGCAGTGCGGACCTTATGCGTTGAAGGAGCGGCTTTCGAGGGAAAATTAATCATTCCTGAGTTTTGCCTTTTTGTAGTCGACTCAAAATGATCATCGAAGAGGTTCTATGATGCTCGAATATGTAGCCATTGCCATTTTGTTTGTCTTGGCGACCTTGGTCGCTTTGATTGCCATCGGTTTGGGGGAGTTGTTTGGGCCGAAGAAGAAAACCAGCCAAAAATCTATGCCCTATGAATCGGGAATGAGCCCTTATGGGCCTGGGACGCGGCGTATGCCGGTGCGTTTCTACCTGATTGCGGTGTTGTTCATCCTGTTCGACATCGAAGTCGTCTTTTTCCTGCCATGGGCGGTGGTGTTCAGGCAACTGGGCTTGTTTGGCCTAATCGAGATGGTCATCTTCATCGTTATCTTGTTGGTAGGTTATCTGTACGCTTGGAAGAAAGGAGCCCTGGAATGGGAATAGAACAGAAACTCGGCAATATGGGTATCGTGACCACGAAGTTGGAAGAGGTGGTCAATTGGGGGCGCACGCGCGCTATGTGGCCGATGCTGTTTGGCCTGGCTTGTTGCGCTATCGAAATGATGTCGGCGCAGGCAGCCAATTATGATATGAGCCGTTTTGGGATGGAGTTGATGCGCGCCAGCCCGCGCCAGAGCGACTTGATGATTGTGGCTGGGCGCGTTTCGCGCAAGATGGGCCCGGTGTTGCGCCGCCTGTACGACCAGATGCCCGAACCCAAATGGGTGATTGCTATGGGCGATTGCGCTTCGTGCGGCGGTGTGTTCAATAATTATGCTATTTATCAGGGGGTAGACGAGGTGGTGCCGGTGGATGTCTATGTAGCGGGCTGCCCGCCGCGTCCGGAGTCGCTCATCCATGCGGTCGTGACCTTGTACGAGAAGGTGCAGGCAGAGAAATTCAAGGACTATGCCCCCATGGGGTAGGGACAACTCATAAAAAACTGCAAAGGGATAGAGCCGTATTTCTGGTCTTTGCGGTTGCCGATGGTGAAATTTTATGGACAAAGAACTCGAAAAAATCGTTCAGGCTGTACAAACCCGATTCGACGCCAGCATAGAGGAGTTTCGCGGCGAGGTGCATGTCTTCGTGAAGCCAGAGCAGATAGCAGAAACACTGACCTGGCTGCGGGACGCACAGGGCTTCGAATTGCTCTCAGCGCTCACGGCGGTAGATTACTGGCCGCAGCAGGAGCCTCGCTTTCATGTTATCTATCAGTTGACTTCCATCTCGAAAAACCTGTCGGTGCAGGTGAGAGTCCCGGTGGCGGCAAGCCGGCCGGTGGTCCCGACAGTGAGCGGAGTGTATGCCAGCGCCAATTGGCGTGAGCGCGAGGTCTGGGATATGTTCGGCGTCCGCTTCGAGGGTCATCCTGATCTACGTCGTATTTTGATGCCGCACGATTGGGAAGGCCATCCGCTGCGCAAGGATTATCCGCTGGGCTACGAAGAACCGCAGTTCACCTTCAACTTCGAGGAAATTGACCTGCGCAAGCCCTATGCCAAGGAATGAGTTATGACTCAGTTACAAGAAGTGACCGTTGACGAATTGAGACATTTGGTTTCGGAGCGCGCCGTCCAGGGCGATACGATGCTCTTGAACATGGGGCCGCAGCATCCGGCCACGCACGGGGTGTTACGCTTGCTCCTGGAACTGGATGGCGAGATTATCGTGAATTGCGTTCCCGATATCGGCTTTTTGCACACCGGCATCGAAAAGAATATGGAAGCCAAAACCTATCAAAAGGCCGAGGTGATGACCGACCGCATGGATTATTTGAATACCGTCGGGAACAATCTGGCCTATTGTATGGCGGTGGAGAAATTGGTGGATTTGGATGTGCCGCCGCGCGCCCAGGCCATCCGCGTCATCCTGACCGAGTTGCAGCGCATTGCCTCGCATTTGGTGTGGATCGGGACGCACGCCCTCGACCTGGCGGCTATGTCCATGTTCATGTACGCCTTCCGTGAGCGCGAGATCATTCTCGATATTTTGGAACTGGTCTCTGGGCAGCGCATGATGACCACCTACATTCGCCCCGGCGGGGTATGGCGCGATGTGCCGGTGGAATTCGAGGCGGCGGTGCGGAATTTCATCAAAATCTTCCCCAAACGCATTGATGAATATGAAGCCCTCCTGACCAAAAATCCGCTTTTGTTAGACCGTTTGTTGGGAATTGGCGTCTTGACCAAAGAAAAAGCCCTCAGTCACGGCGTCACGGGGCCGATCTTGCGCGCCAGCGGTGTAAACTGGGACCTGCGCAAGGCGCGCCCGTACATGGGCTATGAGCAATACGATTTCAACGTGCCGGTGCGCACCGAGGGCGACAACTACGCACGTTACCTTGTCCGCGTGCAGGAGATGCGCGAGGCGCTCAAGATCGTCGAGCAGGCGTTGAACAAATTGCCGATGGGGCCGGTGCGCAGCGACAACCGTAAATTCGTGCCGCCGCCGCGCTCGGAGATTGGCGTCAGCATGGAGGCGCTCATCCATCACTTCAAGTTGTGGACGGAGGGCTTCGAGGCGCCTAAAGGCGGTATCTACTCGGCGGTGGAAGGGCCGCGCGGCGAGTTGGGTGTGTACCTGGAAGGCGATGGCGGCCCAAAGCCGCACCGCGTTCACATGCGTACACCCTCGTTCGACAATTTGGGCGTATTACCCGAAATTTCCAGAGGCCACCTGGTAGCCGACTTGATCGCTATCATTGGCTCGATTGACTTTGTGCTGGGAGACATTGACCGATGAGTCTGGTAGAAAAATATCCGAAGGAAGTCGAGAAGATTTTGGCGAAGTACCCGCCAGAGCATAAGCGTTCTGCGGTCATGCCGCTGTTGTACCTGGCGCAGCGCGAAGAAGGTTATGTGGACCGTCATGCTATGCAAGAGATCGCGGCGTTGGTGGACATCACAGAGACCGAGGTGGCCTCCATTGTTGGCTTCTACACCCTGTACCATGACAAACCGGGCGGTAAACTCCGCATCCAGGTCTGCACCGACCTGCCCTGCGCCCTGCGCGGTGCCGATCAGTTCCTGGCCGATTTGTGCGCCAAACTGGGCATCGAACCCGGCGGCACTACCCCCGACGGCCTGATTACAGTAGAGCCGGTCATGTGCCTGGCGGCCTGCGACAAAGCGCCCATGTTCCAGACGCAGGGGCCGGACGGCATCCAATACCATGAGAACATGACGGTCGAAAAGACGATGGAGTTGGTGGAGGAGTGGAAGAAAGCAGGGAATACGTGACCTGAATTCAGGATAAGCCTTTGAACCGTCCCGAAGGTTCGATTTTAGAAAGCCTTCGGGACGGTTATCCCGAACTGGCGTTCCGTAAGGCATAAGACGTAATGATTGATATCGACAAGCAAGTATCCTATTGGAGAGAAGGTGCAGCCGACGATTGGCGGGTGGCCAATAAATTGCTTGAAGGCAGAGAGACGTTGCCGGCATTGTTTTTTGCGCACCTTACGGTAGAGAAGATACTAAAGGCGCTCGTTTGCAGGCAAACGCAAGGATATGCACCGATGATTCACAATTTGTTATCATTAGCACAACGCGCGCACCTTTCACTCTCTCCTAGGTACACAAACCTGCTGGCAGAACTTACAACATATAACATTCGTGGAAGATATCCAGATATGTATGGTACCCGGATAGAAAAGCCAACATTCCAATATACCAAGTCGCTTTTTGAACAAGTTGAGGAAATGTACGAGTGGTTGAAGAATCAGTTATAAAGTCTATTCAGAACTATCTCCAAGCGGTGAGACAGAAACGCATTCCAGTCAAGTATGGCGTTTTGTTTGGCTCGTATGCAAGAGGCCAACAACATGAATGGAGCGATATTGATCTATTAGTGGTATCGCCGCGTTACGATAAAAAATTGACGCACAGGGATTGGGCGAAGTTATGGGTAATAGCCGCCCATATTGACGTTCGTATCGAGCCAATTCCTGTCGGCGAAAAACAATTTCAGGAAGGCGATAATATGATCGTCATCATCGCCCGCCGTGAAGGGCAAATCATTCCCTTGGCAGAATAAGAGGCTTATGGCACATATCCTTTTACGTCATCGCGACATTCCTGACATCAGTCACTTGGATGTCTATCAAAAGAACGGCGGCTTTCAGGCCTGGAAGAAGGCTGTGACCGCCATGAAGCCCGAAGAGGTGACCGAAGTGGTCAAGGCTTCGGGGTTGCGCGGGCGCGGCGGCGCGGGCTTCCCCACCGGCATGAAGTGGGCCTTCATGGATAACAAAAACTGGCCGCATTACGTGGTCGCCAACGCCGACGAGTCCGAGCCGGGCACCTTCAAAGACCGCGAGATCATGGAGAGCAACCCCTTCCAGTTCCTGGAAGGCGTGGCCATCGCCTCCTACGCGGTTGGCGCGAACGCGGCCTACATCTACCTGCGCGGCGAGTTCTGGCCGGTAGCCGCCTGGCTGGACGAGAAGATCGAAGAGATGGAAAAGGCCGGTTACCTGGGCGACAAACTCTTCGGCACGGATTATGCGCTTCGCATCTACACCCATCTCGGCGCGGGCGCGTACATCTGCGGCGAGGAAACCGCTTTGCTCGAGTCGCTGGAGGGCAAGCGTGGTCAGCCGCGCGTCCGTCCGCCTTTCCCGCCCTCGTTTGGCCTGTATGGCAAGCCGACCGTGGTCAACAACGTCGAGACGCTCACCAACGTCCCGCTCATCCTCGCCAACGGCGCGGAATGGTACAAATCCATCGGCACGCCCGACAGCGCCGGTGTCAAAATCTTCTCGCTCTCCGGGCGCGTGCGCAAGCCGGGCAACTACGAACTGCCTTTTGGGACGACTTTCCGTGAATTGATTTATGAGCATGGAGGCGGCATCTTGGACGGGCGTCCGGTCAAAGCCATCATGCCGGCCGGCGCTTCTTCCTCGCTGATTGCGGTAGATGACAAAGCCCTCGACACGCCGATGGATTACGCCTCGGTGCGCGCGCTCGGTGCGGACCTCGGGTCTGCTTCCGTTATTGTCATTGACGACACCGTCAGCGTGGGTTGGATTCTCGATAAGACGATTCACTTCTTCAAGCACGAGTCATGCGGCAAATGTACTCCCTGCCGTGAAGGGAATTATTGGATGTTGAAGATCATCCAACGCATCGAGCGCAGCCACCAGCCGGAAGATGTGGAGTTGCTTTACAACGTCGCCAAGCAAATGCAAGGTAAGTGCCTGTGCGCGTTAGGTGAATTTGCGACCATGGCGGTCGTTACCGGTATCGAACGTTTCCCGGAAGATTTTCGTAAAGTGTGAAACGTAA
>DAOUCM010000053.1:0-15920 GCA_034431895.1 Anaerolineales bacterium | reverse complement strand
ACGGAGCGGCGCCACAGGCAAGGGCGTGTTAGCCGTCTTCCCCGACAACTTCTGTAACCGTGTAAAACTCTCTTGGCTCAAATAGGCGCATTTGCATCGGAAGGCCCGATCGCTCGATGACATGCTCTGGAATGGGCAGTTTCTCTAGTAACCGCGGCTCTACTTTTATTGCGCCATCGCCATAAGACTTTCCGATCCTTGACAAATTAGCTATGACATCTGGATGATTGAGAATCTTCCAGATTTGAGCGATGCTTTTCTCGTCGCTGTTTCTTGGATACACACACAAGAAGCCCGTCAAGGGGACAACTCCGGCTGTGTTTCGGATAAATCTCGAATTACGACGGCCTAAATAAGCAAATAAAAAAGGTGGTGGTACTCGAATCTCCATTCTGTACCAGGGACTACGTTGCGAAATCAACGGACGTTTAGGTAAGCCCAACCTTTCGCCTTCGTGTAGGTACCGCTTAACAGATTCAGGGAAAGTTTCTTTATCATCATCCTTAAGCGATAACAACAGAGTAGGTCTCCCTTTTCGTTCAAGCATCTCGATTGTTTTGTCAGTAATTTCATCTCCCGCGACGTCCCGTGTGCGCCCAATCGCCCTAACGAAATATCTGTCAGGGATTCCCAGTTCTCGGGCTTTCTCAGCGGTAGTAAAAAAGAAATCGTTCGCTCCTGTTGCAATGCCGCGCATGACTTTGACGAAATCACCTAATACGTATTTGCTATCGTGACCCACGATCGGTTCTCGTGAAAAGCCTGTAGAGAGGCCCTCTTTCAAGTCTCGGTTAATTACAACCAAGTCTTGCGCGGATCTATCTCCAAAACCAGACCTTACCCAACGTTTGAGCGAGTCAGTGGCTGGACGATAACACCTGACCCATAGGAGTTGATCTCTTGGTGCCGCTTTGCGAATGAATAAAATAAGCGGGTTCGTGTCAATGTTGGGGAACGGCGATGCTTCTGGAGAAAAGGTGATGACAGCATCCAAAGCAAAATTTGCCGTAATCCAAGCCCACAAGTCATAAGCGAATTTGCCCTCGCATGTGTCAGCAGGCACGATGAACGCCAATCGTCCATTTTCTTCAAGCAATGACAAAGCGCGGATCAAGAAATAGACGTGTAGCCCTGCTCGTCCATCAAGCGGTTTACCGATGATTTGAACGCTCAACCGCTTGAGTTGCGCTTTTTTCTCTGGAGCAAGGCGATGATGCCGAATGTAGGGGGGATTGGCCACAATGGCATGGAATTTCTCACGGGGGGGCAGAAGCACAAAATCAGAAATTTCTACTGAAGCGATATCATCTTCACTTAGGCCATGTTCCCGAGCTTGAGATAACATTGCTGGATCAATTTCCATTCCAGCGAATCTAACCGATAAACCTTTTTCGCTGGCGATTGCTTTCGCAGCACAAAAGAATACACCTGTCCCAACTGCTGGATCGAACACAAGACCACCTTTTTCGGCCAGGACATATTCAACCATCGGCTGAGCGATCCAGTCAGGCGTCCAGAACTGTCCCTTTTCTCTCAACAGTTCTCTGGCTTCCCAGGAAGAAGGGATTTTGTAGGCATTAGTGTTTAGCATTTCCAGTCTCTCGCAAAACCGTCAACGCTTCTGGGCGCAAGGTCATCTTGCCACCTTCAAAATGGACGTAAGGTAAAATATGCCCATTTTTATCTTCGACAAACCTGGCCTTTAACTCTGGTTCTTGAGTGGCATCACCGAGAGGGTAGGCATAATGGTAATAAATCTTGTAAATGGCCTTTCTTGTGGTAGCACCACCAGGAGCTTGAAAAATTTGTTCTGTAGGTAAAATGAACCCTTGCTCAATAAGCTCCTGCGCTTTATCGAGAGAAACACCAAAAGCCATATCGTAAAAGACATGCCATATGTGAATGGGAATTCCGTTCGTATCTTGCCACTTTTGTAATGGTGCGCGATCTTCTTCTTTCAGTATCAAGGTCGGCAAGACAGCGTTTCTCTTTAGCCCAGGTTTACCGCCCAGCCGTTTTTGGGGTTTTAGCTCCGTGCCATAGTCTGGCATAAGCCTGCCTTTCCAAAGACTATTCTCACACTCTACTGCAAGTAGTGCTCTGCCTAATAGTTCTTGGATTACATCGCTGCTTTCTGGTGTAATGAGACGAATTCTCGAAAATCAACAGGTCAGGGCGTTTGTTTTCCCCCAGCCCTGCCGCTTCAAGTCGTTCAAAGTAAAGTTCGAATGCCCTAATATCGTCATCAGGTGCAGTTCCACTTGGCCCATAGGGAATGGCAAAAAATTCATGGGTCTCGTTGACGGCTTGAACAATACGTTCTTCACTCCATACGCCTTGTGACCAACGCATCAAGAAGTCACTCCCACGCAAACGGCGAGGATTAAGCCAGAAGTCAAGCCACTCAACAGCAACGTATCCGCGAAGCTCGAACTCGATGTTTTCAGCACTAACGCCCAAAATCTTTTCAGAAAGATGCATAACAGGTTCCCTTTGAGCGGGATTATACTCCACTTGCTAAAGTGGCTACGCTTCAGCCGCTGCCAGAGTTCACAGGAGAAACAACGGAAAAGGTGCGAGGTGCTCAAATGAGTAAGCCAACCGTTGGGCAACACGGCGAAAACACAGCGGGAGACCGCCAAAGGCGGCCTCCCGCTCCTTATAACGGAAGCAGGTCCAAGTCAGGCCAGCAGCCCAGCCACGAACAGGCCAATGGCGCTGAGCAAGGGCGTCAACAAGTTGAGCATGACGTTCTGTCCCATGTGGGGCAGCAACTTGCCGATGTCGTCGGCGTGCTGCCGCGCTCCCTTTGCTGCCGGGATGGCAAAAATCAGCGTCAGCAATCCCAGCAAAGACCAAAGCGGCAGATAGCCAAGCGCCACACTGACCACCAGTGAGAGGTAGGTAAGCGCCACAAAGCCGATGTAAACCAAACTGCTGGCGCGCCTGCCAATGAGAATGGGCAGGTGACGGCGTCCAATGCGGCGGTCGGCTTCCACATCGGGAAACTGGTTGAGCAACAGCAAGTTGCTGACCAAGAAGAAGGGGACGAGCGAGGCCAGCCCGGCTTGCCAGGAATAACTGCCGGTCAAGACGAAGTCGGTGCCCATCACCGTAAGCGTGCCAAAACCGAGGCCGGGAGCGATGAGGCACAACAGCCAGTTGCGCGTAATCCAGTTGGTGTAAACGTACACCAACAACAAGCCAATCACGCCCAGCGGCACAATCGGCCAGCCTCGCACCTGCCAGAAGAAGATGCCCACCAGCGCCGTGACGAGCAGGGCGACTACCGCCGTCGCCAAGGCGGCGCGGGCTGCGTAGGGATGCGCTTGAAGCGTGCCGCTGCCTCCGCTGAAGGGTGTCTTTTGGGTGGCTGCATCCAAGCCGCTGCGATAGTCATAATATTCGTTGAAGACGTTTACGCTAATGTGCGCTGTCAGTGCGCCCAGCAGCGCCAGCAGAAAATACCCCCAGTGGATTTGACCGCTGCGCCAGTAGGCTACGCCAGCCCCTAACGCCACACAAACCGGCGGCAGCAACAGGAACGGCGGGCGCATAGGGCCCAGAATGTCGCCAAGCGTCAGTTTGTCGCTCATCTCGTTCCTCCATCAGGGAAGCAGCAGGGATGGGTTGACCGAATCTGTATAGGAAACGTCCCCATCTACCATACCTTTGCTTTTGGCCCATTCCAGCGCGTCCAGCCATTCGGCTTCGGTCGGCACGCCAGCCGCAGGGAAGGGCGGGACTTTGTAAGCCTCTAGCAGCGGCGGCGGGACGATTTTGTTGTCGCTCAAGATGCTGGTGTAGGCCGACGGGTTGGCATTGATGTGCTCGATGGCCTCATCCACAGCCAGCAGAAAGTTCATCACCGCCTCGGAATGGGCATCTATGAACTCCTTGCGGAAGGAATAAACGCTAAAGCCATATTCGGGATGCGCCGAATCGTCCATCACAACGACCGCGCCAGATTGCACGGCCAGCGCACCCAATGGATCGGGCAGGGTGGCGGCTTTCAGTTCGCCGGAGGCCAACAGCGCCATGCGGTCGGGAATCTTGGGGACGGGGATGGTCTTGATTTCGTCGCCGCTCAGGCCGACCGCTTGCAGCAGACGCTCAGTGACATATTCGATGACCGTGCCTTGCGAAACGCCAATTTCCACACCTTTCAACCCTTCAGGGGTGGTGATGCCGCTCTGTCCCGAAGCCAGGATGAAGAAATGCCCATAGCCCGCGCTGGGGCGCAACGCATAGCGGACAGCCTGCATCTGCACGCTCTCTTTGTTGAACTGCATCACGCCGAGAATCTCGTTGATGGTGCCGTCCACCTGCCCCGAAGCCTCCAACTGGACACGCTCTGGCGCAGAGGCGACCGGCACGAGTTCCACGCTCACGCCATGCTTCTCGAACAAGCCCTCCCCCTGGGCGACATACAGCGGCAGGGCATCAATGATGGGCAAGACAGCGACTCTGATGGTAACGGGCGTCTCTGTGGCCGCTTCTTGCTGGACCGTTGGAACGGCCTCCGTTTCGACCGGCTGGGTTGCCGGCCCGCAGGCAGACGCCATCAGCGCCGTCAGCAGGATGAGGAACAAAATACGGATAGGTTTCATCAATTTCTTCTCCTGAAGTTAATTTTCTTCCATGCGACGGATTCTCTCCTCAGGAACCCCGACGCTCTGCAACAGCAATCGGCGCAAGGCAGGCAGGGAACGCTGCGGGTCGGGCTGGCCGGTATACACCCAGCGCAGCACGATTTCGTTCAGCGCACCCACCCAAGCGCAGGCCGCCACTTCCGTATCCAGCGGGGGGATGCTGCCATCTGCCACCGCCGCATCCAGGTTTTCGCGCACGATGCTGATGAAACGCTGATTGACCTGTTGGCGCTTCTGCTCGAAAGCCGCCCCCAGGCCAGTTGCCTGCACCAGCGCAATCTTAGCCAGGGCGCGATACTGTCCAAAGGTTTCCAGGCAAACGCGCAAGGCCGCCTCCACGCGCGAGGTTCCACTGGTCTCTGCGGCCAATCTCTCGCGCAGACGCGCTTCGAGCAAGTCAGCGAAGGTGTCCACCAGCGCCAGGAAAATATCCTGCTTGCTGGGGAAGTAGAAGTAAAACGCGCCTTTCGAGGTTTTCGACTCGGCCACGATGTCGTCCACTTTGGTATCGTGGTAACCTTTGGAGGCAAACACGTTCACTGCCGCTGCGAGGATGCGCTGGCGGGTTTCTTGGGTGGGGTCGAGGGGAGTATCGCTCATAGAAGGAAGTTGTAGACCGACTGGTCGGTCTACTCGGCGCAAAAGAATATCACAAAGGAATCAGGAAGTCAAGATGTCGGTTACGGGTGATTATGGCTTGCTCAAGAAAATGTATAGATCACAACTGTTTTCAAAATGTCGCTGCGAGCCGCCCTCTGGCGAAGCAGTCTCCCGTTTGACGGACAAAACTGACCTTGAAGAGATTGCTTCAGCGGCACAAACCGCCGCTTCGCAACGACATGGCTATTTTGTCAAGCATTCTTGAGAAAACCATGTACCGGTGATAGGGCTTTTCAAGGGTCACAAGGACAATGGAACACGCAAAAGATTAGATTTTTGAAAACCCCTGGGGAGACGATGAGTCGGCTGGGCGCGCGCCGCTGGCATGGTTGGGCTTCAACTCCGCCAATAGACGAGCATGGATGCCGGGCACGGCGGCTACAATGGATTGTGGAGGGGAGATGAAATCGGGCTCACCGCTGACGTTGGTCACCGTTGCACCGGCCTCCTGGCAAATCAAACCGCCAGCGGCCACGTCCCAAGCGTGGAGCGCCAGTTCCCAAAAGCCCTCGAAGCGACCGGCGGCTACATAACACAGGTCGAGGGCAGCCGAGCCAAGCCGGCGCACGCCCTGGCTCAATTTGCTCAGTCTGACGAAATTGGCAAAATTGTCGAATTCGGTATTCCACACATCATAGGGGAAACCGGTGACGAGCAAACTGCGCTGCAAGTCGTGTTCTGCCGAGACCTGCAGTGGGCGGCCATTCAAATACGCGCCGCCGCCGCGCGTGGCAGTGAACATCTCGTCGCGCATCGGATCGTAAACGGCGGCCAGGCTGAGGCTTCCGTTCGAGGCGTAAGCAATCGAAACGCAAAAGATGGGGATACGATGAGCGTAGTTGACCGTGCCATCCAAAGGGTCAATGTACCATTGATGCGCTTGCCCTTGTGTTCCGCCGCTTTCTTCGGCCATGATGTGATGATGGGGAAAACGGCTGCGAATTTCGCCCAGCAGATATTCTTCGGATTGATGGTCTATTTCGGTGACCAGGTCAATGAGGCCTTTGTAGGCTACTCGATGTTCTTTGTGATAACCGGCGCGCAAAATTTCACCGGCCTGGCGCGCCAGCCGTTCGACATACTCAAGAGTTGGCTCTTTCATTCGTCTTTTTGGCTGTAGAGAGTCTCGATGGAACGCTTGAGATGATCGAGTTCCATTTGGATTTCGTCTCGGTCGCGAACCGCCTGCTCATACAGCGTGGCAAAGGAGGAACGCTGCTCCACTTCCAGCGTGGGAAGCAAACGCTCGATACGAGCAATTTGTCGATTCTTGTGCTGAAGTTTCATTTCCAAGCGCTGGCGGTAACCGGCATAGAATTGGGGCGGAGGAAGCGGCTGCGGGATGGTGATGTGTTCTTGATTGAGCAGTTCGGCAATGGTGAGCAGGAATTCTTCGGTATCAATGGGCTTTTCGATGAAGCGCGAGGCGCCCAGGCTCAAGGCAAAATTCCGATCTTCGGGGGTAACATAGGTGGCCGAGAGGAAAATGACCGGAATGGCCTGCGTTTTGGGATTGGTGCGCAATTTTTGGACCATCGCAAAGCCATCCAGTTTGGGCATCAAGATGTCGGTAATGATCAAAGACGGCATGTGCGTTTCGAGAATCTCGAGCGCTTCTTGTCCATTGCGGGCTGTCAACACCTGATAGCCCTGATAGCGGAGGGTCACCTCGAGCAATTCCAGGACGTTTGGAATATCTTCGACAACCAAAAGAGGACCGCGTGAAATCGTCATACGAGTATTGTACTCCAAACCAGGCTCACAACAAGGTTACGAGAGTACCGTCAAGAGCAGGGATCAAGCCGTGCGGTAATAGCCTACGTCTACCGAGTAGACCCGTCCACGCTTGATGACCTGCTTGACCAAGTTGGTGCCAAAACGGTAGCCCAAGTGCCGGTAATCTGGCACAGAGAGGACCAACAGGTCGGCTTGTTTACCGGCTTCGATGGAGCCAATCAAATCTGCCCGCCGAATGGCATGAGCAGAATTGATGGTAGAAGCAGCAATGGCCTGGGCGGGGGTCAGTCTCATGTAACGGCAAGCCAGCGCAATGACGAACTGCATAGACTCGTTCCAGGCTGTGCCGGGGTTGCAATCGGTGGCCAACGCCAGGATGCCGCCCGCGTCCAGAATCTTCTGCGCCGGGGTGTATTCGCATTCAGCCAATCCAAACGGCGTGCAAGGTAGAGATACGGCTACTGTGTCGGACTTGCCTAGCGCTTTGATGTCTGCATCCGAGGTCTTGACCAGGTGATCTGCCGAGACGGCACCCAACTCGACCGCCAGCGACGCCCCGCCCAGGTTGTCGAACTCGTCGGCGTGAATCTTGAGCGGGAATCCCAGCGAGCCGGCCTTCGTCAAGATTTGACGCGATTGTTCGAGGGTGAAGGCCTTGTTCTCGCAAAAGACATCCACAAAGGGCAGGGGCAGGCGCGGGGCGTGCGTCTCCCACCATTGCTGCACGATGGGCAGCATGGTCTCGCTAACCAGGTCAGTGTAGGCCTGGGGGTCGTCTTGATATTCGGGGGCAATGGCGTGCGCGCCCAGGAAGGTGATGGCCAAGTCCAAGGGGCCTTCATCGTCGAGCGCAAGCAGGGCCTTGAGCAGCCTCAATTCTGTTGCGGTTTGGAGGCCATAGCCGGTCTTGGCTTCGGCGGTGGTGGTGCCGGTGGCAAACATGCGCAACAGTCGCGGACGAGCCTGGGCGATGAGCGACTCGATGCTGGCAGTGCGCGTGGCGCGGACGGTCGAAAGGATGCCGCCGCCAGCCTCCAGGATGTCGAGATATTTGGCGCCTTCGAGCCGCATCTCGAACTCACGGGCGCGGTCGCCGCCCCAAATGAGATGGGTATGCGGATCCACGAAGCCAGGCATGACGACGCAGCCAGAAACGTCGAGGCCCGGTTCGCCAGGATAAGCGGCGCGCAGTTCGTCGCTGGGGCCAACCGCAACAATCTTCTCGTCGCGTACCAGCACAGCGCCATTCTCGATGAGGCCCAATTTGCCAAGTTCACGCCCGCGCTGAGGGCCGCCAGCCAGGGTGAGGAGTTGGGTGGAGGAGTGAATGAGCATGAGCCTATTTTAACCTGAATTCGGGACAAGTCTTTGGGCTCGATGTTGCCCATACAATTGCTCTACAAGGCCTTTGGGGCAGTTACCCTGAACTGGCGTTATTTTAGCAATTTTTGGCAAGCAGGCTGCGGTACAATAGGTCTATGGCTTGGAATACAACTTCTGCGCGCACCAAGGCCGGCGACCTGGCTCTGCTGGTGGGGTTGCGCCATAAACACTTCCTCTTCCCCTTGGTCGAAGGCGGCAAGTTCGAAACCCATCGCGGCATCCTGTATCACAACGACTTGATTGGCCTGCCGTGGGGCAGTCAAGTGTACAGTCACCTGGGCGCGCCGTTCTTCATTCTACAGCCGGCGCTTTCGGACCTGCTCATCAATTTGAAGCGCAATACTCAAATCCTGTATCCCAAAGACATCGGCTTCATCTTGGTGACGATGGGGATCGGGCCGGGTATCAAAGTCATCGAAGCGGGAACAGGTTCAGGATCCATGACGATTGCGTTGGCCTACGCCGTCGGCGCGGAGGGACGGGTCATCTCCTATGAGCAACGAGAGGAGATGCAAAAACTGGCGCGTAAGAACGTGGAACGGGTGGGCCTGGCTTCGCGCGTGGACTTCAAACTGCGCGACATCCAAGAGGGGTTGGACGAAACCGATGCGGATGCCTTCTTCCTGGATGTGCCAAATCCCTATGACTATATCCCCCAAGTGCGCGCGGCGCTCAAACCGGGCGGCTTCTTTTGCGGGCTGGTTCCTACCGTCAATCAAGTGGAGCAATTGCTGTACGCTCTGCGGCGCAATAGTTTTGCCTTCCTGGAAGTGTGCGAGGTGCTGCTGAGATATTACAAGCCGGAGCCGTCGCGCCTGCGCCCCACCGACCGCATGGTGGCTCACACCGGCTTTCTGATCTTCGGGCGGCGCATCGAACCCAGCGAAGACCCGCGCGTAAAAGAATTGCTGGCCGAGCAAACGGAGGATTGACGACAGCGGTTTCCATCTTCCATTCCCCCAGCGGGGGGATCAATCCCCTGCCTCAGCACATGGAAGTTTTGCATAGCGCGGCTTTTAGCCGCAACCAGGGGGAAAACCATCGAGCCATTCGTGTCATTCGATGCAAATCAGATGCGCGCGAACGATGCAAATATCGAGCAGCAATCCTATAATCGCAGCAACAAGCGCGCTTCCCTCCAAACCATGACCAGGGCCAGCAAACCGCCGCCCGCCAGGCCAAACAAAGCGGTGACAATTGCTCCGCCGGGCAGGTACAGCGCCAGCGCATAGGTCAGCCCGCCGCCGAACAATGCCGCCAACAAGCCTTTCCACGCTGCCGGCCACAGGTAGAGTCTTTTAGGCAGGCGGCGCGCCAGCCAGAAACACAGTAGAGCGGCCTCCACAGTGAGCGAAAGTTCAGCGGCGGCAATCACAGGCGCGCCAACGGAGCGGAAATACGTCACGGCCAGCGCACCGACCAAAATGTAAAGAATCATCCGCACTACAACGCCAAAAAACGGGAACCAGGGCTGCTTGCGGGCGTAGAAAGCGCGCGCCATCAATTCCTGCACGGCATACCCCGTCAAGGTGAGCAAAAAGACGCGCGTTGTCCAGGTCAACAGGCTGCTACCCGCCGCGTCGAAGCCAAACACGGCGCGCACCAGCGGATGCAAAGCAGCGGCTATCACGGCCGCAGCCGGCAGCGTCAAGGCAATCAACACCCGCAACGCCTTCTCGATGACGGCGCAAAAAGCCCCCCAATCTTGCCGGGCAGCCATTTCGGAAAGCGTCGGCAGCAGCGTGACGGCCAGCGCGGTGCCAATCAACGTCTCTGGCACCTGCATCATCATCCAGCCATACGTCAGCGCCGAGACGGCGCCCACCTGGTCGAGGCGCGAGGCAAAATTATCCCGCGCTATGAACATCAACTGAATGCCCAACATGGTCAACAGGCGCGGCCCTACCATCCGCAAGACAGCCAGCATGGCCGGGTTGTAAATATCGAGCGAGGGCGTCCAGCGGAACTGGTACTTGATGAGACCCGGCACCTGAATAAGCAAGTGCAGGCTGGCGCCCAGGATCACCCCATAGACCAATCCATGCACACCCAGGCCCAAGGCTGGCAGGGCAAAACCGCCAATCACATAAGGTTCAGCGGGAGAAAAGACCAGCACGCCCACAATTTGACCGAGATTGTAGAGGGCCGGCGCCAAAGCCGGCAACAGGAAATGCTGGTTGGACTGCAAACCGGCCATCACCAAGCCGCTCAAGGAAAAAATGAGCGTGGCGATCAAATTCAGGCGCATCAACTCAGCGACCAGCGCTTGTTGTGCGCTTCCAAAACCAGGGGCAATCCCAAATTGCGCCCGCACGATCTGTTCGGCGAACAGCGCCACCAATAGAGCAGCGGAGGCGGTTGCCAAAAAACCCAGATTGGCCAGGCGCGAAAACAAATTCCAGGCCGCTGCGCGCCCATGCAGGGTCAACGTTTCACTCAAGATGGGGATGAAAGCCATGGCCAGCGCCCCGCCAGAGATGAGCGCGAACAGCAAATCGGGCAGGTTGTTGGCGACGTTGAAGGCGTCCAATTCCATAGACAGGCGGAACTGGCGCGCCACAAGCACCGAGCGCACAAAGGCCAGCGCCTTGTCGAGGCCGAAGAAGAAGCCGACCAGCAACGAGGTGCGGCCAAGGAAGGAAAGTTTGGTCATCTTACAACAAGACCACTTCCACCCTCTCGCCAGCGCTCAAGCCGGTAGCATCCGGTGGGATGCGCAGTAGACCATCGGCAGCCGCCAGGGTAAAGATGAGGTTGGATTTGCCAAAGATGGGATGAGCCAGCCAGGCTAGTCCATCCCCTTGCCCGGCTGTGGGCAGGGGTTCCAAGCGCACCGGCCACCAATCTTCGCGCCCCGCCTGCGAAGGCAAGTTGACGGTCAGGCGCGCCTGCACCGCCGGCCGGGGGCGCGGCAAAACGCCCAACAGTTTCTCGATGACCGGCACGACAAACAAATACCCATTGACCAGCGCGCTGACGGGGTTGCCTGGCAATCCAATGACCGCCTTGCCGCCGCACACGCCCAAAATGGTCGGTTTGCCGGGGCGGGTATTCACGCCATGCACCAATACGCCCGGCGCCCCCAGCGTGTCAATCACCTCGGCGGTCATGTCGCGGGTGCTGGCCGACGAACCTGCGGTGATGACCAGCAAGTCGCATTCCGCCAGCGCGCGCGCCGCCGCGGCCTGCAAAGCGGCAAACGAATCGCCCACAATGCCATACAAGACAGGCTGCCCGCCGACCTGCTCCACCAGCGCCGCCAGCGTGTACGAGTTGATGTCGCGCACCTGACCGGGGCCAGGCTCGACGCTGGGCGGTACAACTTCATCGCCGGAGGAAAGGAGACCTACCCGCACTTTTTTGACTACACGCAAACTGGTGATGCCCAACGCCATCAGCCCGCCCATCTCAGCCGGACGCATCCGACTCCCCGCGGCCTGCACCACCTGACCCTGAGCCACGTCCTCCCCGACGAGGAGGACGTTCTCTCCCTCGGCCACCGCGCGCAGAATTTCGATTTCAGCCGCAAAACCCTCGGCTGGCTGCGTCTGCTGGGTATATTCGAGCATGACCACTGCATCGGCGTTTTCGGGCAGCATCCCGCCGGTGTGGATGAGCATGGCCTGGCCGGGCTGCAAAGCAAACGGCGGCGCAGCGCCCATCGGCACCTCGCCCGCCAAGATCAGATAAGCGGGCAGCGATTCGCTGGCGCCATAAGTATCGCGGGCGCGCACGGCGTAACCGTCCACGCTGGAGCGCGGGAAGGCCGGCAGCGGATGGGGAGCACGGATGTCTTCGGCGCACACGCGGCCCAGGGCCGAGGCAACCTCTATCGTCTCGGAAGCAGGTTCAGGCGTAGAAAGATGCGAGAGCAGGCGGTCTCGGGCCTCGTCGGGCGGGAGAAGAGTCAAAAATTCGGGCATAGGTCAACGCAACCAGAAAGCAAAGGTCAAGAGATAAGCGCACAGGCCAAAGACGGCCAGGGCGTCTACGGTCAGCAATTTCCAATTGGGTTTGGCGCCCACCGCCACGCTGCGCAGGGTGTAGATTTGCAGCAGGGCAAACGGGAAGGTCAGGAAGGCCGGCCAAATCAATCCCCCCGCCATGCCCCCAAGCGGCAAAGCCGCCAGCAAAAGGTAAGCGCCCAACACCAGGCCATGATGCAGCGGCACAGCGCGTTCCCAACCCATGCGTCGAACCAGGGTGCAACGGTCGTATTTCTGGTCGGCGGCATAGGTGGGGAAGTCGAGCGCCACGAAGCAGGCCAGCGCCAATAAAGTGAGCGGGAAGGAGATGAGGGCTGCCAGGCGATGGTAAGAGCCATTTTGCAGCACGAAACCCAGCGCAGGCGCAAACATGGAAATTTGCACTGCCAGCGCCAATTCTCCAAAACCAGCGTTCAACAGACGAAGCGGAGGAACGGCATAGGCCAATACCAGGGCCAGGGAAAGTGTCAAAAACAGCCACGCCGCCGCCGAGAGCGCGTTCGCCCGCGCCAGCATCCAGGCCATCACCGCCGCAAGAGACAGGGCAGCCAGGGCCGTCAGCCAGAGGGCGTTCTTCAGAGCCAGCCTTCGAGAGCGGGTTTCGCCTTCTTCCAGCGCATCTGCCAGCGGGCGGAAGGCTTCGGCCAACAGCCCCATGCCAACTTGCAAGAGCGCCGTAACAGCCAATCCCAGCCAAAAAGCCAGCGGACTGTGGGGGATGCCCAGGTAACGCGCAATACCGGCGCCCAACACATACGTCAGGGCCGCAAAAGTCAAATTCAGCGGGCGCGAGAGACGCAGCAAGGTCAAAAAACGTGGTGTCATCATGTCATGCAGGCACAATCATGCTCACGAAAGGAATAGCGCGCAAGAGGCGAACAAGCAGATAGGAGAGCGCACACACCACCAGGGCTGTCAGGGGAATGAACCACAGCGGGGTGCTCATCCAACTGTATAAGCGAAAGCCCAGCACGCCATGGCGCAGCAAGTCTATCACAAGAATATGCACCAGGTAAACGCCAAAACTCGCCGCCGCAAGAGAACGCAGCCAAACAGCCGCCCGTCCCTGCAATCGCTCGCCCAGGTCTTTGAACAGCAAAAAGCCACAAACAGCGGCCAGAATAGTGGGCAGGCTGAAATAACTGTAAAAGAAGGCGTCAATTGTCTCGGATGAGGCTGAGAGCCAGGCGGTACCCCAAAAGGTCACCAGCACAGCCGCCAACACACCCAAAGCGGCCAACCGACGCCCGCGCGGGGTGAGGCGCACCTCCGCCAGCCAATAACCGAGCAGAAAATAGCCTATGTAGCCGCTTACCATCGGAATCTCCAGCGCGGTGGGGAAACCGGTCAGGCGCTTGAACAGTTCGGGCAGCGAGGTGCCAAGAAGCCAAAGCAAAAGGAAGTATCCCAGGTCGCGGCGGGAGGCAGCCGACACCAGCAAGCGCAGGAGAGGCGTGACCAAATAGATGCCAGCCAACACATAGAGAAACCACAAATGGATTTCGACATCTCCCAGATAAATCGCCTTGAGGATAGACAAGACGACATGTAGCGGCGTCATACTGCCATTGCGGTAGGCGTCTACCGACCAGAGCAAGTAGAACACCGACCAAAACAGGGCCGGGAGACCTACCTTGACAAAGCGCCGCCACAAGAAAGCGCCCATGGGTTCGCGCTTGCCAAGCAACAAAACGCCGCTCACCATGAAAAACAGCGGCACGCCCATGCGCGACAGCGAATCGTAAAAATTGGCCGCCGCCCAGGCCGAAGGCGGCAAATCGCCTTTATAGAAAATGGGGTAAGACAGATGCACCAACACCACCTGAAAGACGGCCACGACGCGAATCAAATCTACCCAGGCAAAGCGGGCGGGCGCAGACGAGGTTTGGACTTCGGATAGACTCATAAAACAGGCGTCTCGGCCAGCCGTTTACGCAGGTCGCGCAGATGAATCTGATTATGAAGGTATACCATCTTGATCATCTCGGCCAAGGTCGTTTGCCCCAAGAAAGGGTGACGGCCCTCTTTGGACAGGTCAGCCTCGCTCAACCCCGCCACCCAGGCGGTCATCTGCGCGCGCACGGCGTGGAACTGCGCCAACAACTCGGCCGGCGGCACATCTTGGGTCTTTTCCTGCTGGCTGGCGTTGTAACGGTCAACAGAAAAATCCTGCGGCGCCCCCGGCCCGCCTAAGCGGATGCTTTCGAATAACTTGAGGAAGCCGCGCTCGGCAGTGACGAAATGCGCCAATACGCTGCGCACGGTCCATCGCGCACCTTCATCATAGACTTCGATTTGCCACTGTTCGGGATGCAAGGCAGCAAAAAAAGCAGCGCATTTCTCGCCTTCGGATTTCAGGCGCTCAGACAGAAAAGCAGGCGTTTCGGGCATAGCGCATCTCCTCTAAAGCAATGAATAGCCGCCATCTACCACGATGGTCTGGCCGGTCACGTATTCGTTTTGGAGTAGAAATTCGAGCGCAGCGGCAATTTCCTCGCTCGTGGCCGGACGCTTGAGCGGCAGGCGCTCGACCAGGCGGTTCCATTCCTCGGCAGGGAGGTCTTCGGGCGGCAATACCAGGCCCGGCGCAATGGCATTGACGCGAATGGAGGGCGCCAGCGCGCGCGCCAGCACGCGCGTAAGCGACTCTAGGGCTGCCTTGCTGACAGTATAGGAGGGAAAGCCCGACCAGGCTTTTCCCGCTCCGATGTCGCTTACATTGACGATCAACGCGCCAGGGCGCATTCTCTGGGCCGCCTGCTGAGCGCACAAGAAGGGCGCCCTTGAATTCAGGTCGAGGGCGGCGTCCCACTCGTCCAGCGGGAGCGTTTTCACATCTCCGCGCGGCATGACCGCCGCCGAATTGACCAACACCGCCAGGTGAGAGATTTTTGCAGCCGGGTCAGCCAGCAAAGTATCTACGGTATCGAAAAGCAAGCGCACCTGCTCGGGGCGGGTCAAATCTGCGGACACAGGAAAGGCCGGCACGCCAAAGGAGCGGATTTCGCCGGCCGTCTTTTGCGCCGCCTTCTCCGAAGTGTGGTAATGCAGCAGCACCGCATAGCCTCGGTATGCCAGCGTCAGGGAAAAAGCGCGGCCTAAACGGTAAGCGCCACCGGTGACAATTGCCAAAGGGAAATCGGCCATAGGCCTGTTTTACCACTTTTTTCGATTTTTTGCTCATCCTGGCAAACGTGAAATTCTCGGCCCGTATCTTCTTTGTGGTCAGGGATTCGCAGCGGGGCTGTGGGACAGGTCTCTGACCTGTCCACGCAAGTCACAGACTTGCGCCACGCGCGGCACTGTGGGACAGGTCTCTGACCTGTCCACGCAAGTCACAGACTTGCGCTACGCGCGCAGCCATTCGTTCATTTACGTCCAGGTAATAAACGACCATTATCATCGGCGGGGACGATATGCTTGATAACAATCTCGTCTTTGCCAACGACTACATGATCAACCAACAATCGAATCACTTCCTGCTGAAGTTGGGGGGTGGGAT
>DAOUCM010000052.1:0-16009 GCA_034431895.1 Anaerolineales bacterium | reverse complement strand
GTCTCAACGATTTCGAAGCCGCTCGAAGCGGCCAGCGCGGCCAGTTCATCTTGAGCGAAGTAATGGACGTAACGCAGGCCGTGACCGCCGGCGCGCCAGTCGAGCAGATAGTCGCCTGGGTCTACATCTTCTTGCGTCAGGCCAATTTCGCTCCAGGGCCGAATGCGCCCTCTTAAGCGTGGGCTGTTCAGGAATTGCCAGTTCGAGTGGATGAAACGTCCATGCGGCGCCAGCAGGCTTTGAACGGTTTGTAGCAATTGCAGGCGCAGGGTATGGGAGGGAATATGGTGCAGGGTAGCAAATGCAGTAATCAGGGACCATTGCTCGTTGAGGGTCGAGCCGCCGCTAGCGATGGGCAACTGATGAGCGCTCATGGATAACTTTGTCATGTCCATCTCTACGAATTTTGCCGAGAATCCCTCAGGGAGAGAGTTTGCCTCTCGGAGCAGTGACAGGCTGAAGTCCAGGCCCAGATACGCGCCGCGGTGGCCGCGACTCGCTAGTGCCCGCGCCAGTCCGCCATTACCGCAACCCAGGTCGAGAATCGTTTCATCTCCTCGCAAAGAGGCCAAAATCGTGCGCACGCCTGGTTGGAGGCGGCTGCGCGTGGCAGAAAAGGAGTCGCCAAAATCGGTGTAGAATTGATGGTTGAGGGTCAGCAATCGTTCAGCAATTTTGGCTTTCATACATCTATTATATGATACCTCCAGGATATATCGAGGCATCTTCTCGAAGAAGGGGGAAGCAATCGAACACCCCCCTTTCGTTTATTGATATGATACTATCGAGTTATAATCTGTAACTTGTGAGGTAGTGTGTCGAAGAAAGAAAATTGGCTCGAAGCCCACTCTCTGACTTCTGAAAAACTGGCACTGGCGCGTCGGGTGCTGGACGATGTACGGCGTGGTCTGCCGGTGATGGACAGTCTGCGCCGTCATCCTGCGCCTGGCGGCGGCTATTTGGGTAAACATGCGTTGGTGGCCGCCTATCAACAAATGGTCCAGGAGGGCGAACTGAGCGAAGATGTGCGCCTGTTGGAGCGCATCCGTTTGAAGCCGGTGCGCACGCTTTCGGGCGTGACAACCGTGACCGTGTTGACCAAGCCGTATCCCTGCCCTGGAAAATGTGTCTTTTGCCCCACCGACGCGCGCATGCCCAAGTCGTATCTGCCAGACGAGCCGGGCGCCATGCGCGGGCTAGAACATGACTTTGATCCCTATGCACAGGTGCGTTCGCGGCTCGAGGCACTGGAGGCGGTAGGGCATCCCACCGATAAGATCGAACTGCTCATCCTGGGCGGTACCTGGTCGGCTTACCGGCGCGATTATCAGGAATGGTTTGTCAGGCGTTGTTTCGAGGCGTTGAACGCTCCCCTCACCCCTTGCCCCTCTCCCTGGGGGAGAGGGGAGGGGGTGAGGGATACCGTCTCCCCTCTCCCCCAGCGAGAGGGGATGGGGGTGAGGGAGGCCCAGGCGTGGAACGAAACTGCGCCTCACCGCAACGTTGGGCTGGTCGTCGAAACGCGGCCCGACGAGATCACGCCAGACGAGTTGCGCTGGCTGCGTCACCTGGGCGTGACCAAGGTGCAGATGGGGGCGCAGAGTTTGGATGACCGTATTCTGGCGCTCAATCAGCGCGGGCATGACGTGGCAACGACGCGGCGGGCCGTGTCCTTGTTGCGGGCGGCAGGGTTCAAAATCGTTCTTCATTGGATGCCCAATTTGCTTGGCGCGACCCTCGACTCTGACCGCGCCGATTTCAGCCGTCTGTGGGACGGACTTTGCCCAGATGAGATCAAAATTTACCCTACCCAGTTGCTTGCCAATGCCGAATTGTACGCTTTTTGGCAGCGCGGCGAATATCAGCCTTATACCACCCAGGAATTGATTGACCTGATAGCAGACATCAAAGTAACCATCCCGCGCTATTGCCGTGTCAACCGCGTCATCCGTGACATTCCCTCTACGCGCGTGGTGCAAGGGAATCGGCGTACCTCGCTGCGGCAAGATGTCCAGCGCGAGTTGCGGCGGCGTGGCATGGCTTGTCAGTGTGTGCGTTGTCGGGAAGTGCGTGGCAAGCCGGTGCGACCAGAGACGCTGCGCCTGGACGACTTGGTCTACTCGGCTGACGGCGCCGAGGAGCATTTCCTATCGTTCGTGACGCCAGACGATCATCTGGCAGGTTTCCTGCGCTTGTCTTTGCCGCGGACGAATTCTCCCCAAACTGGTCTGGAAGATTTACGCGGTGCGGCGCTGGTGCGCGAACTCCATGTCTATGGCCAATCCTTACCTGTGGGCGCAGAACAAGAGGGTGCGGCGCAACACGCTGGCTTAGGCACGCAGTTGCTGGAAACAGCCGAGAGGCTGGCCCGCCAAAATGGGTTCGAGCGCTTAGCGGTTATTTCGGCGGTCGGTACACGGCAATATTATCTCGAGCGCGGCTTCGAGCGGGGCGCATTGTACTTGCTCAAGCGTTTGCAGTAACCACAGCCAAAAGCATTTGGTTGCCGAGCGTGAGGCCATTTTCATCCTTTTCTTTACGTGCGGCCAGCGTATCTTCGAAAGGACAAGTGGAGAAACACCCCGTCTCCCGATTTCTTGAGACGATACCGACAATCTGCCGCGCTGTGAGGCGTTTTGGATACTCTTCTGCAACTTTTCTGGTTATTCATCAAAGTCAATTTGCTGAGTACTTCTGGCCCGGCCTCGGTGGGGTTGCTCTATAAGGAGGCGGTTGGTACGATCATGACCGAGGCCCAATTCGTGCAAGCGGTGGGATTTTCGTCCATATTGCCCGGTTCCGACGCATTGCAATTGGCAATGTTTGTGGGATACGCGGCGGCGGGTGGCGCGGGCGCGCTGGTGGCGTTGCTTGGCTCCGTTTTGCCGCCTACCGTGTTAATGTTGGGCGTGGTTGCTATTTTGCACCGCTTACGGCGTGAAGCCTGGGTCAGCCGCTTCGTAGAAGGATTGACGCCCGCTGTAGCGGTTTTGATGTTATTCGTAGCCTGGAAGGTCTTTACAGACAGCAATGGCGGGACGGTCAACTGGCAAATGGTGCTGATCGGGGCCGTCAGTTTGGCGGCTCTATGGTTCGATGCGCCCACCCCCTTGGTGTTGCTGTTGGCCGGCCTGATAGGGATTTTCCTTTTCAGATGAAATGCTCTAAGTTGATAGTTTGGGGACGATTGTTCTGGATGTTCATCAAGGTCAACATCCTGACAACTTCTGGCCCGGCTTCTGTGGGGTTGCTTTACAAGGAAGCCGTGGGCAAGATCATGACCGAGGCGCAATTCGTCGAGGCGGTTGGCTTCTCGAATTTTCTGCCGGGCAGTGAGGCGCTCAAACTGGCAATGTTTGTGGGATTTGCCGCCGGCGGCTTTCCCGGCACGATTGCTGCTTTGCTGGGTTCTGTTTTGCCGCCTACGTTGATTATGCTGGCCGTTGCCGCCTTGCTCGAAAAGTTACAAGGCGAAGCCTGGATGCAGGGCTTCATGATGGGACTTGGTCCCGCGGTGGCGATGCTGATTGTTGTCGTTGCCTGGAATATTTTCTATAGTGAGAATACCAAGACAATCAAACGCCGCGCATTGTTGATTGCCGCCTTGAGTGCGTTGGCTTTGTGGTTCGACCTCCCTTCTCCCCTTGTCTTGCTTGGAGCAGGAATCTTAGGAGTCGTTTTATTCCGATAAGCAGGAGAGATGAACGATGGACTTTGAAATACTGGTAGCCACGAATGGGTTCGAAGTTACCTGGCCGGCCATCGAATATGCTGCTTGGCTAGCGGGCGCCATGTGCCTTCCCTTGACCTTGTTGGGAATCGTCGAACCACGGGAACGCCCGAACATTGACGATGAATCGCATCCGCTGGAGAATATTTTTAGCCGCGCTGTCGTTTTGTTCGATGAGAAGCACCTGGTTTATCGTTTGGAAGTCGTCGAGGGTCAGGCCGAAGATGTCATTCCGCAAAAAGCGCGTGAGAAGAATTACTTGACCGTTCTCAGCCCTTTGGGAAGACCTCCCTTGCGTCGTTTGCTGTTGGGGCGTTCCTTTCGACAGTTGATGGCAGACATCAGTGGGCCGCTCTTCTACGTCCCGGCGGCTTGTATCCCACCGACTCGCATCTTGATTTGTTTGGGCGGCTTGGCGTATGGCTTGCGCGCAGAAAGCCTGGGTTTGCAGATTGCCGGCCAAATCAATATTCCGGTGACGTTGTTGCATGTGGTTCCGCCGATTGACCTGGATTACCCCGAAGCGCGCGTTGTGCGTGAAAATTGGGACCACCTGCTAGACACGCAAACTTTGCTGGGTCGCACTTTGCGGCAGGCGCTTCAATTGGCACAGCAGGCTGGCCTGGAGGCCGCGTTCAAAGTGCGGCAGGGAAATGTCGTAGAAGAGATTCTGGCTGAATTGGACCAGGAAAAATATGGTCTGGTGTGCATGGGCTCACTTTACAGTGCGCATGGCCTTCGCCAGTTATACGCCCCCAACGTGACGGCTGAGGTAGCCGAAGCGGCGGGATGTCCGGTGCTCACGGTGCGATACCAGGCGCAAGTATCTGTTTCTTGAATGCAACGGTATGGTAAACTATCCATCATGCCTGCAAATATCGAAATCAAAGCCCGCGTTTTGGACCCGATTGTCCTACGCCAACGTGCTGAGCAATTGAGCGATTCGCCTGTAGAGGTCATGACTCAGGTGGATACTTTCTTTTACACACAGCGGGGACGCCTCAAACTCCGTGAACTTGGACCTGCTCCCGCGCAATTGATTTTTTACTCCCGCCCCGACGCGACCGGCCCCAAACGCTCTGACTACAGCATCTTCCTCACCGAACAGCCGGCGGCGCTGAAAGAGATGCTTTCGCGGGCTTTGGGCGTGCGTGGCGTGGTGCGAAAAACCCGCTTGCTGTACCTGGTTGGGCAAACGCGCATCCATCTCGATGAGGTGGAGGGGCTGGGTCACTTTTTGGAATTGGAAGTTGTCTTGCGGGAAGGACAAGGAGAAGATGAGGGACAGGCGATTGCCTGGGATGTGATGCGCAGGCTGGGGGTCGGGGCAGAGGCGCTGCTCGAGGGCGCTTATATCGATCTCATGGAAAAGCGAATTACGTCTGTATAGTCTATTAGCGATAAAAAAGGAGTGCGTATGTCGGGCATAGAACGGATCCATCACGTAGCCGTTGTGGTGGATGATATGGAAAAGGCTTTGTCTTTTTGGCGTGATGCATTGGGCATTTCGCTGCATGAATTACGCGACGTGCCGAATGAACAGTCGCAGGTGGCGTTTTTGCCTCTGCAAGGTACAGAGGTCGAATTGGTCATGCCCACCAGCGCCGAGTCGGGCATTGCCAAATATCTTGCCAAGCGCGGCCCCGGGATGCACCACATTTGCTTGCAGGTGGATGATTTGGCGGGTATGTTAGAGCGTCTGAAAAGCCAAGGCGTGCGCTTGATCAACGACACGCCGCGCACGACAGCCGACGGCAGGAAATATGCTTTTATCCATCCCGAAAGTGCTGGCGGAGTGTTGGTCGAATTGTACGAATAGGTCATTCGCAGGAAGTCAAGGATGTTGACCGATATCGAGGCCATCTGCCGGGAAAAATGCAAACTATCTGCCGACAAGCCTATTTTGGTGGGCGTCTCTGGGGGAGCAGATAGTTTGTGCTTGATGGAAGTCTTGCGTCAAAATGGTTACCCTATCGTTGTGGCGCATTTCAACCATCAATTACGTCCTGACGCCGATGTAGAGGCCAACCTGCTTGAACAGACTGTCGCCCGCAAGAATATTCCTTCTGTGATGGGCAAGGGAGATGTGCGTCGTTATGCGGATAGCCATAAAGTAACGCTCGAAGAAGCAGCGCGCATCTTGCGTTATCAGTTTTTGTTTGCGCAGGCCCGCTCCTTGAAGGCTCAGGCGGTAGCGGTGGGCCACACCGCCGATGACCAGGTGGAAACGGTATTGATGCACTTTCTACGCGGCGCCGGTCTGAGGGGGTTGAAAGGGATGAGTTATCGTTCGTTCCTTCCGGCTTTCGAGCGCAACATTCCGGTAGTGCGGCCGTTGCTGGGCGTGTGGCGCGAAGAGACGGTAGTCTTTTGCGCTGCCAATGGGTTGCGCCCCTATCACGATCCCAGCAACGATTCGTTGAATTTCCTACGCAACCGCATCCGTCATTTGCTCATCCCAGAATTGGAAAGTTATAATCCCCGTTTTCGAGAGGCAGTTTGGCGCAGTTCGATTTCCTTGCAGGGCGACTATCTTTTGTTGATGGAACTCCAGGAAGGCGCATGGCAGAAATGCGTCTTGCAGGAACAGGATGGATTGATTTCTTTCGATGCAGAACTATTTTGTTCTTACGCTCCCAGCCTGCAAAGGAATCTGCTCCGCCGCGCTTTAGAAGGGGTGACGCCGGGGCTGACGGATGTTCGTTTTTCGGTGTTGGATCGGGCTGTTGATTTCTTGGCGTCTCGAGAAAGCGGCAGGGTAGATTTGACGGGAGGGACACGTTTAATTCGGGAGGAAAACCGCATTTATCTTGCCCAACAAGATGTTGATTTACCTTTCGAGCGCTGGCCGCAAATGCCACAGAATGTAAATTCTTTGGAAGTGCCGGTGCCAGGTCACCTCGACTTTGATGGGTGGCGTCTGACTTGTGAACAATGGCGTTTACCTTCACTGGCAATGCAGCAGGCTCAGGCTAACGACGATCCTTTCCAGGTGTGGATAGATGCCTCCCATCTGCCACAAAATTTGGAAATTCGTACACGCCGGCCGGGCGACCGCTTCAAGCCGCTGGGTATGGATGGGCATTCGATGAAACTCTCGGATTTCTTTATCAATGAGAAATTGCCCCACCGATTGCGCGATGGCTGGCCCCTGCTGTGCGCGGGTGATACCGTGATTTGGGTGCCTGGTTATCGTTTGGCGCATCCTTTTGCCTTGAAGGATGAAACTCGCCAGGTCTTATATTTTACGTTGAAGCGAAAGTGAAGCTCCCTTAGCGGCTGAGTTGGCGGAGTTTCAAATTGATTTCGCGCCATTGGATTTTGGATATTCCCAATTTTTGGCGCAGTTTTTCGGTCTCCATGCCGGCGCGATAATCGAGCAAGGCGCTGGTCCAGCGACACATATCGAAAGAAAGATGCTTCCCGCTCAAACCGGCCTCTTCGCCAATGTCTTCCAGCAGGTATTCGAGTCTGCGGGGCGACCACGGGAACAATTGATCGGTGGGTTTGTATTGCGATAGGTATTCTTTATAAGGCGTCAACCAGTCTTCTGGCAGGGCCAATTTGCGTTCCTTGTAGCGATTGGCCGGGCTGACATAGCGGATGAAGACGAACGGCCCTTCGGGAGCATCCAGGTCAATGTGGTTGAGGTGAATCCCGATACACTCGCTCTTCTTCACGCCGGTAGCCAGCAATAAAGAGAGCAAAGTATAAGGACGCGCATCGGGTTTTCGATCGCGGCGGTGACTGTCAGCGACTTGCAACACGGCTCGTGTCTCTTCTTCGGTCAGTGTGACCGGTAGTGGGCTCATCACTGATCTTTGCATCACTTTTTCGGCCGGGTCAATCGAGAGTATGCCGTATTGATGCAGCCAGCGGAAGAAAGACTTGGTGGAAGTGATGCGCCGCGCCAGCGTTTTAGGGCTGCAAGGGACGGGACGTTCTTTTTCCATCCAATTGAAATAACGATTCAAATCTTCAGTTGTGATGGATTCCAGAGAACGGTCAGGAGCCAAAAACTGAGTCAGTAAGCGTACATCTGAAAGAAATGCTTTGAGGGTGTTGGGTGATCTGCCCTGATCGTTCAAATACATCTCCCAGGCTCGGATGGCTGGCATCAGCCCAGACTGGGGAGTGATATGGGTCAGAGGTTGAGGAGTCATTGTCACGCCTCCTTGGTAAGCGTGTAGCCTTTTCGTATAGTTTAATTGAAAAGCCATAGAATGTCAACGCTTTGCGCTTGTATGACAGGGCTTTCTTGAAGTCTTGCTTGCTGTTGCTTCGGCTCTGGCGGAGGAATCACCCCCCCGCCTCAGCATATGGAGGTCGGTTGGAAGCCGGTTCCGAGACCGCTTTGCAAAGCACCCTTAAGGGTGAGCGGATTTCCGTGTCCTGAGCGGTTGTCGAGCCAGCGGATCGAGCATGGTCGAGTTTAACAGGTGGCTTTAGCCCTGCTCTTACCAGCCATGGCTGAATGGATACTTTGGCTTGTATTGAACGCCACACAATTCGTTGTACAATTAGCGAAAATCACTTGGAAGGAAAAATCCTATGACCAAACACCTGGTTGTCGTTGCGGGTAATATTGGAGCCGGCAAAACCTCCCTCACTGAGCGCATTGGCGCGCGTTTGGGTTGGCGCACCGGCTACGAATCTGTGGCGGACAATCCCTATCTCTCTGATTTCTATGCCGATATGCGTGCCTGGGCTTTTCATCTGCAAATCTTTTTCCTCGGACATCGCGCCGAACAATACCTGGAGGCTGCTCGTGACACCCGCTCGGCCATTCTGGACCGCAGCATCTATGAGGATTTCCATATCTTTGCGCGGGCATTGCATCATATGGGTAATGTGGCTGAGCGTGATTACCTGGCTTATCGCCGCTTGTTCGATTTGGTGGTAGATGGCTTACCGCGCCCTGGCTTATTGATCTATCTCAAGGCCCCAGTAGAGGTGTTGATGGAGCGCATTCGCCGACGCGCCAGAAACATCGAAACAGGCATCACCATTGAATACCTGTCTCTATTGGACTCGTTCTATGACGAATGGTTGACCTCTTTTGATTTGTGTCCTGTATTGACCATCCGTACGGATGACTTGGACTATGTTCACCAGCCTGGTCATCTCGAGACGGTTGTGGAGCGCATCCAGGATAAACTAGCCGGTAAAGAAGTGATGGATTTGAGGTCCCAATGACGAATACCATCCTGGCTGTTTTGGCCCATCCAGACGATGAGTCGTTTGGCATGGGCGGTACGTTGGCGTATTATGCCCAACAAGGTTGTCATGTCTATCTTGTTTGCGCGACGCGCGGCGAGGCTGGCATGGTAGACGAGGAACATTTGCAAGGCTTCGACAACGTTGCCGACTTGCGAGAGGCTGAATTGCGCTGTGCTGCCCAGATTTTGGGACTGGCCGGTGTCTTTTTCCTGGACTATCGCGATTCGGGAATGCCTGGCTCGGAGGAAAACAAACATCCACAAGCCCAAATCAATCATTCTGTGGAGGAAGTGGCCGGGCAAGTGGTCAAGCACATCCGGACTCTTAAGCCAGACATCGTGTTGACGTTCGATCCAATTGGCGGTTATCGTCACCCCGATCATATTCACATTCAACAAGCCACGACTCTGGCCTTCGAGCGGTCATCGGACGCTTCTTTCTACCCCGAGGCGGGTCCACCGTTTCAACCGAAGGCTCTCTACTACCATGTTTTCCCCCGCTGGTTCTTGCGTGTGATGACACGCCTCATGCCGCTTTTTGGCGTCAATCCACGCAAGTGGGGCCGCAACAAGGATATTGACTTGCGATCGCTGGCAGAGGTGGATTTTCCCACTCATGTTCGCATCAACATACACAATGTCAGTGAAGTCAAACGCAAGGCAGGCGCTTGTCATGCCTCACAAGGCGGCATTCAGATGCGACGGGGGCTCATGGGTTTCCTCTCGCGGGTCTTTGGCGAACATGAAGATTACATGCGCGCCTGGCCACCCTTCCCTGCCAGAGCCAAAAAAGCAAGAGACTTGTTCGAAGGACTTTAGCAATCGTCTTGGGCGGCCGACTAAAAATTAAGATCGCATGGCGGCTTTCGGTTCATCCACATCAAGCGCGCTCGGTCTTTACCAACGGCAAGCAGGGTCACAGAGCCTGTATCGCAAGACAGCCGTTGAAAGTAATCCAGAGGCAGGCCGATAAAATGTGCCACTGCTAATTTGATGGGGTCGGCATGAAAGACAACGGCAACGGCCTCGTGGGGTTTTTTATGCCGAGCGCAAATTTCTTCCAGCGCCTTGACCACTCGCGTTTGCATTTCGAGAAACGATTCTCCTCCAGGGAAGCGAAACCGCGAAGGCGATTGCTGGACAAGGTCCCAGGCTTTGGTTCTCATCAGTCCTTTCCATCCCCTACCTTGCCACTTGCCTACATCACTTTCCAGCAAATTTGGATTTTCGATAATGGGCAGGTGATGCATCTCGGCAATTGGCCTGGCAGTTTCCAGCGCCCTTTCTAGCGGGCTGGAATAGATGGCCTTGAGCGGTACATTGGCGAACATTTTTCCTAGCGTTTCTGCTTGTTCGTGTCCATGTTCGTTCAAATGGACACCGGGGAGGCGCCCAGCCAGTTTTCTGTTTTTGACATAATCGTTTTCGCCGTGTCGGACGAGGAAGAGAAGTGGCATGAGAGTTCCTTATAAGCCTTTGAACCGTCCTGAAGGCTCGATTTTGCCCATACAATTGCTCTAAAAAGCCTTCGGGATGGTTATCCCGCCTTAACCTCTCCTAAAGGGAGAGGAAAACGGATTTGTTACTTTCATTTGTTTATTTGCAGCACATCGTACCCGCATGAGTATTGGCGTCGAGGAAAGGTACGGCAGAGAAACCGCTCACGGAACATAAACATCACACCTACCAGCCGCAATCTCGCAGCGGGCAACTTCTTCACCCATCCACAGAACACGGAATTGTTGACTGCCGGGCTGGGAGGTCCAAAACAGGGTGGGGTCGGTTTCGAGCGGTTGGAGGGTGCTAAGAAAGCGATTTTGGCATTCCTCTGGTAGCAAGTAGGGAATCTTGCTCTGGTAGATTTCGATGCGCAGGCAGCGATTGGGGAGGCTGTTGTCGTAGTATTTTTGCCACTTCCAGCCGCCAAAGGTGTTGACGAATTGGCCGTCGTCGTTGATGCGCTCGAAGGTAAACCCAGAAGCGCTGCGTGAGACTTTGGAACGGTTGAGCAGGTAGAAACTGCTGTCGTTGTAAAAGAGGGTGAACAGGTTGCCGCCGGGGTAGCGCACGGTGGGCAAGGCTGCCGGGCTGGTTGCGGTCGTGTCGGGCGAGGGGGAAACGGAGGGCGTCGGGGTAGGCGACAGGGTCGAGGTAACGGTAGCCGTGGGCGGCGGGGAGGGAGGCGGAAGGGTCGCGGTTTCGGTCGGCGGCAGGGAGGTAGCCGTCCCGCTCGGCGTGAACGTCGGCAAGGAGGTGGGCGTCGTCAAGATGGCAGGGACAGAGGGCCATCGTCCGTTCGAGAAGAGGATTCCTTGACCCGTCAACCAGCCAAGAAAGAATAGCAATAAACCCAGCATGATCACCGCTGGAACGTAGCGTAGCCGTCCAGTTTTGACCGGCGGTGGGGGAGGCGGCGGAGGGGGCTTTCTGCGGGCTTTTTCGCGCTTTTTCAGTTTCGAGACTTCGGCCAGCGTGAGCGTGCTGCGCCGGATAGTAGGGACGCCGGCCGGAATGGGGGGCAAGGGCTTTTTGCCGTTGGCAGGGCGGGGCGGTTTGCTGTACAGAGCCTTTTCCAGGGCGGCAACCAATTCGGCGCCGCTTTGATAGCGTTTGCGCGGGTCTTTTTCCAGGGCTTTGAGTAAGACGGCTTCGACAGCCAGCGAGAGATTGGGGTTGAGGCTGCGCGGGGGCGGCGGCGGTTGACTGAGATGCTGTAAGGCCAACGCCGCTGAGGAAGCGTCGTCGAACGGCACGACGCCGGTCAACATTTCGTAGAGCAAGACGCCAAGCGAGTATAGGTCAGATTGCGGCAGGGCGTCGGTGGAACGGCGCGCTTGTTCGGGCGAGATGTAATGCGGCGTGCCAAAGGCTTCGCCTTGTGATTTGTCGCGCGTGTCGAGCGCCAGGCCAAAATCTCCCAGCAGGACGCGGCCGTGATCGGCTATCAGGATGTTGGAAGGTTTGACATCGCGATGGATGACGCCCTGGCGATGAGCGTAGTCGAGGGCGCTGGCCACCGAGCGGGTAATGTGCAATACGTCGGCGATGGGCATCAATTCGCCGGTCTCGGCGTAATAGGACAGGATGGATGCCAGGTCGCTGCCGTCCACATATTCCATGACGTAGTAGAAAAACCCGTCTTGGTGATGGTCGGCGTAGTAAATCTGGACAATGTTGTCATGCCGCCATTTTGCCATCATGCGCGCTTCTTGGACGAAACGTTTGGAGACCGACGACTTTCCGCGCTGGGCGGTGTGGATGACTTTGATGGCAACCGGCCGCTGGAGGATGACATCGCGTCCCAAATAGACCTGCGCCATGCCGCCGGAACCAAGCAGGCGTTCGATGCGGAAGTTGGCAAGTTGTTGGCCGAGGAGGGGATCTTTCATGCCGGCCTCTTGTTTTGCGGTAGGGTTTGTTGGGTTTCGCGGCTGGCCAAGGTGATGCGGTGCAGTTCCTGGATGTACCCATTCAGCCCGGCCGCGTAGGCTTCGAGGTAGTCTTGGGCGATGTGATTGGCCAGATCTGCCAGGCCGGCGGCTTGCAGGGCGGCTACGTGGGGACGAAAATCGCGCAGCGTCAGGTGAAGTATGTCGTTGTCGTCTGTCAACGCGCCCCAGGCCAATTGTTTTTGGTCGTTGTCGTCTTTGGCGGTGATGAAGCGCGTCAATGAACTGCCGGGCGCCACGCGGCCCAGGTTCGAGAAGACTTCTTGCCCTTTGAGCAGGTTGTTGAGCAGGTCAATGCGTTGGGGTAATTCGTCCAGCAGGCGTTGGAGGGCGGGCGGCAGGTGGGCCAACAAGCGGATGGCGCCCACCCCGACACTTTCGCCTTGCACGGCCATTTGTTTGATCTTGCCCAAGTAAGCGCCGATGCCCGCCAGCAGGGAAAGGTAATGGCGCTGCAATTGGTCGAAGCGTGCGTAGGCGGCGGCGCGCTCTTTGGAGGCGGTTTCGTAGGTTTGCAGGGCTGCCAGCGTTCGACGGTGCAGGTCGAGCAGGTCGAGTTTGTCGAGCGGCACTTCAACGTTGACCGGATACAGGCGGTCGCGCGGTGAACGGCGGCTGGCATCCAGCGGAATCAGGATATACAGCCGCTCGGTGCGCGCTTCTCGAAATGCCTTTTCGACCAGGGCAGAGAGGTCGGGGCGGCGTTTGGCTAACTCTTTCAGGCGCGCCTGCAGGGCAGGGGAGGGTTGGTAAAGAAGGGCATGGATGGCGCGGTATAACACCAATAAATCGTTGATGGTCAATTGCAGCAAGTCGCTGCGCTGCTTGAACAATTTGCGCAGGGATTGACAGGCTTTGAGATGGACAGCGCTGGTTTCGGCGGCGGCTTCGGGCAAGGTGCGGCGGGCGCGGCGCAACAGTCTCTGGTCGGACGACAAGAGCAGCAGAGACAGTTGCGTGAAGGCTGGTTTTTCGGCGGCGCGGGGCGGGGGGAGGCGGCTCAAATAGTTAGCCCAAGACAGGGCTTCGTTGGTCATCATTTCGGCCAAGGCCGCCCCCCAGGCGCCATCGAAGAAGATGTGCGACTGATCGAATACGAAGGTCTCGCCGGTATCGAAAATGGTCAAAGCGTGGTCGCCTATGCCGCGTTCGGCCTGACGCACGAGGGCCAACGGCAGAGCGCGGCTGCGCAGGTCACAGTTGAGCAAGATGGGAGCGAAGCGCAGGCGTTCCAGTTCTTGCGCCAGTTTGCGATTCAACGATTTTCGTATAGTCGAAAAGTCGGCGCGGCGTATCCCTGCCAGCGTAGAGAGTTGCCCCGGCGCAGGGGAGGGGAGATCGAACAGCATGGCTATTTGGGCGCGCACTTGATATACGTCGGACATGGCCGATGAACCATGGCGGCAGACAGGGAGCAGGAAATACGCGCCATGCAGGATGAGGCCCACCTGGGCTTGTTCCAGGGGGTAAGGGGTGCGCGTTTCGCCGTAGGGACCAGGTTCGAGATAAGCCAGGATGGACATTTGCCGTTGATAGGCGGGCAATTCGGCGGCCATTTTTCCTTGCAGGGCTGCCTGCCAGTTTTCACGCGCTTGCTTGGACAGGTTGACGCTGGCTTGTTCCAGGAATTGCTCGAATTTGGCGCGGCGATAGGCCGGGTAAGGGAGAGAAGCGGCGTCTTCCTCGCGCCGATAGGGGCGCACTCTTTCCCATTCGCGATACAGGCGGGATACCCTCGTTTCGCCTGCCTGCGCGCGCGCCGTTTCTTGTAAAAGCGCAATGGCGACGCGCTCGTACCATTCGTTGGCTAGCAAGGCGTCGTATTGATGCAGGCAGGTCATGGCGGCCATCACCCAGGCAGTGACGCGGTCTACTGGGCTCAAATGAATGCCGTGCGCCGCCAACAGACGGTCGAAGCCGTCCGTTTCGTTGGTGTGCCGTGCGGTATCTTCACGCAGGGCATAATCCACATAAAATTGCCAAACGCCTTCGGGAAAGGCCGATTCGGGGTCTTTGCCGGCTAGTTTGAGCAAATTTTGATAGCCCCATAGCACCGCCGCCGGCCCGGCAAAGAAAGCGCCATACACGGCGCGCTGCATCAGCGGCTCTACGCCTTTGAAGAGGGCGCGAATATCTTGCCGCACTTGCTGGGGGGAGGGCGTTTTTTCGGGCAAACGCGCCAGGCCGCTCAAAATCATGCCGGGGACGTTCCCGGCCGGCACGACTTTGGCAATCAGGTCTACGATCGCATCCAGTTCGGGCAGGGAGAGTTTTGCCAACTCCTGCGAGGCGACCGAGTAGGCGACGTTGCGCAGATTTTGCGCCGTGTGAGTAGAAATCTTTTGCCATGCGGCGCGCGATTCCATGCGCGGAATTATATTGCAAAATAGACGCTAGAGGGTCTATGCGGTACTTTTGGGCGGCTGGAGGAACTCATTGGCTACATGTATTTGTCAAAAATTCGGCATAACCGTCTCGAAGGCTTTTTGGAGCAATTGTATGGGCAAAGAACACAAAGGTTTTCTTTGTGACCACAAAGGATTTCTTCGTGAACTTTGCGCCTATGCCCTCGCATGGGGGTTGTGGTGAACTTTTCCGGCTTGTCTGGGTTAGGGCTTTTCAAAGATTCAATGTCGGGTTACCTTTTGTACCGCCGGGCTCTGCCCGGCAAGGCCGACCAAATGACAAAATATCAACCTGCCGCGAGGAGCGAAGATCGGGAGACTTTTGACTCCGTCCCTGACAAACGCAGCGACTTCAGAAAGTACGAGCGATCTGACGAACGCTGGTGTATACTTGACCTATGAAGAATAGCGGTATTGCAAAAGTCGTAAAGAAGGTAAAACTCCGTAGCGACCAGCGGATAGGAAACGGATAAGCGGATAAGGCGCTCCCATCCGTTCATCCGCTTCGACATCCGTTGGTCACTCTCCACGCAGGAAAGACCGGCGCGTGTGCTGCCTTCAGCCACACCCGTGCCGTCGAAGCCATCCCTGCCGTTGTGCGGGTCGGCTTTCATCCTGCCGCGTTGGCGGCAGCGTTGCTTTGGAGGCGAAAATAATGGACTACGACATCATCGTCATCGGTTCGGGTGCGGGCGGGTTGACCGCCGCTGTCGCCCTGGCGCAGGCCGGCAAGAAGGTGCTGGTGCTGGAACAGCACGACCGTCCCGGCGGCTGGACACATTCGTTCACATTGAATGGGTATCGCTTCAGCCCCGGCGTGCATTACATCGGCGATTTGCAGGGGGGCGGCGGTCTGCGCCGCATTTACGACGGGCTGGGCGTCTCGCAGGATTTGGCGTTCGTGGAGTTGAATCCCGATGGGTACGATCACATCGTCGTCGGCGAGAAGCGGGTGGATTTCCCCAAGGGCAAAGAGAATCTCATCGCGCGGCTGAAGAGTCACTTTCCGCACGAGGCGGAGGGAATTGACGGCTACTTCCGCGACCTGACCGCCATGATGGAAGGTCTGCGCAACCTCGGCAGGCTGGAGAGCCCCCTCGAAGCCGCGAAGGGGATGGGCAATCTACTCAAGTGGGTGCGCGCCACCGGCGCCGACCTCATCAATGCCCACGTCAGCGATCCCGTTCTGCGCGGCGTGCTGGCGGG
>DAOUCM010000051.1:0-5203 GCA_034431895.1 Anaerolineales bacterium | reverse complement strand
AGGTGCGAAAGGTGCTGTAAAAGCCGTCTGGTAATTGGCGCGTAACGGCGTCCAAACTAGACAAGTCGGGCAAATGCAATTCATCTGCCCGGCCAGAAACGAGTTCCCAAACGCGGATGGCCTGTTCAGTCATACCGCAATTATAAGCCCAGCGAGTGCGTAACAGCGGGCTTTGCCCGCTCATGCCGATATACCGCGCAGCAAAATAGCTGGTGATTTGCCCACATATTCGTATCAGGAGGCTGGAATCTCACTCCAGGCGCCGGCGGGCAGGTGCAAACAGCGTATCACCAGGCTCTGCCTGGTCTGGCAAAGCCGACCACAGGTCGGCGGTACGTTAGCACAGCAAGAGAATAGAGATGTGGGCAATCACCAATATTCTATTGAATTTTCTGCACCAGTTTGTATAATGTAAATAGGAATTTTTCCCTTTCATCGAAAGGGAAAACGCCCCAGGGTTTCGTCGAAGAGCGTCTTTCAATCGCTCGGACCTTGGGAACGTTGTTGCTCAAAGGAGGAAGCCATGAGGAGGGTGTTGGGGATTTTCATGTTGGTCTTGTTCCTGCTGGCCTGTGGATTGTTTCAACCGCAGAACGTCTCTGTCCCCCCGCCGCCGGCTACCGTTATCACAGCGGAATCTCTGCCCGAGGCGCTTGCCACGCCTTTCGAGGCGCCGCCTGTCTTCGACAAGTGGTCGCTGTGGACGAATGGCACGCAACTGCGCGGGGCAAACATCTACCAGCGGCGTGTCTATCCTGAGTTCGATGGCACCGAGTTCTTAGGCCCAGGCCCGTTCGGCCCGCCCTATACCCAGGCCGATTTCGATCGCCTGGCCGCGTTGGGGGCGAACTATGTCAATATCTCGCACGCCGGGCTGTTCACCGTCGAGCCGCCCTATCAGGTGGACGAGGAGGCGGTTGCCAACCTGGACCGTCTGCTGGAGATGATTGCTCAGGCCGATATGTTCGCGGTCATCACCTTCCGCAGCGGCCCGGGGCGCAGCGAATTTGCCATCATCGGCGGCGGCGACTGGCTGCCAGATGGCTACATCATCGAATCCGTCTGGCAGGATGCCGAAGCCCGCGCCGCCTGGGCCGAGATGTGGCGCTATACCGCCGAGCGTTACAGCGACCATCCCATCGTCGTCGGCTATGATTTGATGTGCGAGCCGAACGCCAACGCCGGCCTCGATATTTGGGAGGCGGAGACCTTCTACGACCAATATACCGGCAGCGGTTATGACTGGAACGCCTGGTATCCGAGCCTGGTGTCGGCCATCCGTGAAGTGGACGCCTCCACGCCCATCCTGGTCGGCGGGAACAATTACAGCGGCGTGGAATGGCTGCCTTACATCCAGCCGGTGGACGCCCCTTACATCGTCTACGCCATTCACCAGTATTCGCCGCACGAATACACTCATCAGGAGCCGCCCGATTCGGCGCGCGCCTATCCCGGCTATTTCGACACCGATTACGACGGCCAGCCAGAAACCTTCGACCGCGCCTGGCTGGAAGGTCTGCTTTCCATCGCTGCGGAGTTTCAGTCCAGCCATCAAGCCGTGCTGGCCGTGAACGAGTACGGCCTGGAACGCTGGGCCTCGGGCGGCGCCGAGTACGTCCGCGACCAGATGGCGCTCTTCGAGCAATACGGTTGGAATTATGCCGTCTGGCAATGGCACGCCTCCTGGCCGCCGCTGGCGGAGGGCGACAATTCTTTCAACTTCCTCTTTGGCCCTGACCCTTCTAACCTGAACGAGGTCCCAAACGCCTTGCTGCAAACCTACCAGGAGGCCTGGGCGCGTAACACCGTGCGGCCATCGAATTTCGGTAAGTAGCGATTCATCTGGCGTTGCCAAGCCGTATGCTCCTGGCTTCTGCAAGACCAGGCTGGGCTGTAGTAGCCAAAGGCGGCAAAATGAAATCGAATTTACGGAGGATTGTCTTTCTATGGGGGATGCTCTTTCTGGCGGCGTTAGCCTGCGGCAAGACACCCGCTGCTCCGCCGCCCTCTTCCCCTCCCCCCACAGGCGACTCCTGGCCCGCCGGCGACTCAGAACATACGCTGACCTACGCTGGCCTGGAACGTTCCTATGTCCTCCACATCCCGCCGGGCTACGACTCAACCCACCCTGCCGCGCTGGTGCTGGCTTTTCACGGCATCACCCTGGACGCCTATGAAATGATGCGCATCAGCGGCTTCGATGCACAGTCTGACGCCGCCGGTTTCATCGTCGCTTACCCGAATGCCTCAGGCGAGCAGAAATCATGGAACGGCGGTCACTGCTGCGGTCAGGCGGCGCGGGATAACGTGGATGACTTGGGTTTCGTGCGCGCCGTCATCGAAGAACTTTCTGCCTCCCTCAACATTGACCCCAAACGCATCTACGCCACCGGTTTCTCGAACGGCGCCATCCTGACCTATCGCCTGGGCTGCGAAATGGCCGACCAGATTGCCGCCATTGCCCCGGTCAGCGCGACGCCGGCCAGGGAAGATTGGGAAGCCTGCCAGCCGTCGCGCCCGCTGCCGGTCATCCATTTTCACGGCACGGCGGACGAGCCGAATCCCTATGAGGGCGGCGTGACGCCCGGCGGGGTGCAGTTCGTTTCTGTGGAAGAAGCCATCCGCTTCTGGGTGGACTTCGACGGCTGCCCCTCCGAAGCGACGCGCAGCCAATCGGGCAGCATCATCCATGACGTGTACGCGCCCTGCCAGGCGGGAGCGTCGGTCGAGTTATACACCATCACGGGCGGGGAACATGCCTGGCCCGGCGGTGAAGCCGTCAGTCGGCGCATGGGCGAGCCGAATATGGAAATCTCCGCCACAGCCCTGATATGGGAGTTCTTCCTGGCTCATCCCATGCCATGAGTTGTTGCCATGTTGTTTTTGTTTTGTAAAGAAAGGAACTACAAATGTCACACAACCATTCCCATCTGTCCCGCCGTGATTTCCTCAAGATGGCCGGGGTCGCGCTGGGCGGCGCGGCGCTGGCCTGCGGACGCGGCGTCGAGTTGACCGCTGTGCCGGTTGCAACGGCAACAACCCGCGCTGTTCCTTCCCTTCCCCCTGGCGCCACCGCCGACCTCCTCCTGGTCAACGGCAACGTGGTGGTCATGGACAAGGCCAAGACGATTGCTCAGGCGGTTGCTATCAGCGGCAGTCAGGTTTTGGCGACCGGTTCGAACGAGGCCATGCGCGCCCTGGCCGGCCCGCAAGCACAGGTCATTGACCTGATGGGACGCACCGTGACGCCCGGCCTGAACGACGCCCACTGTCACCTGAGCGCCTGCGGCCTGTTGGGGACGGTCTACGTGGATGTCAGTTGGCCGGCTGTCAGCACCGTCGAGCAGTTACAGGAAAAGATTGCCCAAAAGATTGCCTCCACCCCCAAAGGCGAATGGGTGGTTGGCTCTGGCTGGGTGACGTTTGGCGGAAATTACCCCTCCAAACATGACCTCGACCCGGTCTCTCCCAATCACCCTGTCATGCTCATCAACCAGGGCGGGCATATGGCCGTTGTCAACAGCCTGGCGTTGGAAATGGCCGGCGTGAACGCCAACACGAAAGATCCAGGCAATGGCCGTTTCCTACGCGAGGCCAACGGCGAACCCAGCGGTCTGGTCATGAATCATCCGGCCATGGATATGTTCCGCCGCTTGTGGCCTGCCGACCTGTTCAACGTGCAAGCCTACGAGACCAGCATCATCAACCCGCAGGTTAAATTTGCCTCCATGGGGGTCACCAGTTTCCAGGATGTCTATGCCCGCGACCTCGACCGGATGCAGGCGTATTTCAACGTTGCCCGCCGTGGCGAGATGACCATCCGCGGGCAGGTGATGAATGTCCTCGAATACATCCAGGAACTGGATGGGCGCATCCCAGCCATCGAGGCCATGCGCTATGAGAGCGAGTACATGCACTTTGCCGGCGCCAAATTCCAGGTGGATGGGGCGTTGGAAGCCTCATACACCAACGAGCCGCATAATGGCATTGCCTGGAACATCACCATTTGGAAGCCCAACGACTTGAAGGAGGCCGTGCGCGCCTTCCATGACGCTGGCTATCAGGTGGCCTTGCACACCGCCGGCGACGCCGCCGTTGACCTGGCGCTGGACGCCATCGAGAACGCCATGCGCAAGAACCCGCGTCCCGATCCACGCCACCGCATCGAACATTCCCCCTTGAATAGCGAACAGGCGCTGCAGCGCCAAAAGGACTTGGGTGTGGTCATCTCCACCCAGCCCACGCTCATTTGGGCTTTCGGCGATGCGGTCGAGAGAATTTGGGGCGAGGAACGCTTGCAGCGCATGATTCCGCTGCGCACCTGGCTGGATATGGGCATTCCTATTTGCCTCAGTTCGGATGCACCCTCCATGCCCAGGTGGGATCCGCAGGCCACCTTGTTTGCCAGTCTTGTGCGCGCTACGCTCTCGAAGAAGCCGGTCAGCCCCGAGCAAGCAATGACCATTGAAGAGGCCATGTACGCCCACACCATGGGCAGCGCCTACGCCGATTTTGCCGAGAACGTCAAAGGCTCGCTGGAGCCGGGCAAGTTTGCCGACCTGGTCGTCTGGCACGACAATCCCTACACGTTTGCCGACCCAGCCGATCTCCTTGAACTGACGGTTGACCTGACCCTGGTGGGCGGGAAGACTGTATATCAGCGCTCTTCGTAGCGCAGAATCGAGGCCACCGCCCCCTGCGAGGAACTATCACGATCACGAAGATTCTGTACCGCGAGATTTATATCGCTGCCGGCTGGCAAGGCAACATGAACGTTGCGGTACGTTTTGGATGCGGCCCTGGCCTGACGCCAGGACAGGCTGGAGGCCGCATCATAAAGACAAGGAGAAAAAAGATGTCACAACATACCATTGCTTTCATCCTAAAAGCGCTCGGCGCATTGCTGGCCGTAGTTTTCCTGAGCGCGGCGTCAGCCTTGCCTGCGCCACTCTATCAGGCCGATAACCCCAACCCGCCCGATCACATCGTCAAACTCATCTTCATCCACCACTCCACCGGCGAAAACTGGCTGACCGACGGCTACGGCGACCTGGGCCAAACCCTCGGCCAGAACAACTACTTCGTCAGCGACACCAACTACGGTTGGGGCCCGAACGAAATCGGCGACCGCACCGACATCCCCAACTGGACTGAATGGTTCGCCAGCGACAGCACCCCAATCTACATGGAAGCCCTGTTCAAC
>DAOUCM010000050.1:0-8255 GCA_034431895.1 Anaerolineales bacterium | reverse complement strand
AGCGCCGAGGGGGTAAAGTCGTCGGGCCAGTTGTAGATGCCGCGCTCCGGGTTGGGGATGTTGGCGGAGGAGGGGAGGAAGTGAATGGTCGAATAGTCGTTAGTCGGATAGGCGCTCGTCGAATAGGCGGTAGCCGGAGAGGCGGTAGTTGAATAGTCGTTAGTCAAATAGGGGGGCGGGGATGTGCTGTCTGGGGTCTGTGGGAGGCAGGCGGCGAGGAAGAGGCTGAGGGTGAGGAGCAGGCTGAGGGTCCGTGTGAGGCGGGTCATGGGAATCTCCAACGGGTCACGGCTGCAAACTTGGCATGGCGAACAGGAAGGAGGCAGCGTCGTAGATGCGGGCTTCGTTGTTGCGGTGGGTTTCTGGCTGGTGGAGATAGTAGATGGTCTCCCTACTGGCAGGCGCAGGCTCTTGTGAGGTTTGACGAGATTGTAGGACATGTCCCAGATGGCGACGGTGCGACAATAAGCCAGGTCTTTTTCACACCTGCTCTCAAGAGGAAGACTACCGAGTCCTTTAGCGAAACAGATTGGCCTTAGCCAATCTGTTTCAAGAACGCTTCCATGAAGTCATCCAGGTCGCCGTCCAGCACAGCCTGGGCGTTGCCGCGTTCATGGTCGGTGCGATGATCTTTGACCATCTGGTAGGGATGCAGCACGTAGGAACGAATCTGGCTGCCCCATTCGGCCTTGGTGTATTCGCCGCGCAAGATGGCTACTTCTTCTTCTTTTTCTGCCTGTTTGATTTCCAGCAGACGCGAGCGCAGAACGCGCATAGCGTTCTCACGGTTTTGCAATTGCGAACGTTCGTTTTGGCAGGTGACCACGATGCCAGTGGGCAGGTGGGTGATGCGAATAGCAGTGGCGTTCTTTTGCACGTTCTGTCCGCCCGCGCCAGAAGATTTGAACACGTCTATTTTCAATTCGGCGGGGTCTATTTCCACTTCGGGGTCGTCCATAGCGATTTGTGGTAAGACCTCGACCAAAGCAAAAGAAGTGTGGCGGCGGTGTGCAGCGTCGAAAGGAGAGAGGCGCACCAGGCGATGCACACCCTTTTCGGAGCGCAGATAGCCGTAAGCATATTGGCCGTTGACGGCTATCGTCACCGATTTGATACCCGCCTCTTCGCCTTCGGTCAGGTCGAGGATTTCGGTCTCGAAGCCGTGCGCTTCGGCCCAGCGCAGATACATGCGTTCCAGCATGGCGGCCCAATCTTGCGAGTCGGTGCCGCCTGCCCCGGCGTGGATGGCCAACAGCGCGTCATCGCGGTCGTAGCGCCCAGAAAACATGGCCGTAAAAGTGCGCTTTTCGAGTTCGTCTTCGATAGCCTGCACTTCTTGTTCCAGGTCGGGCCGAAGACTTTCTTCGTCCAGTTGCGCCAATTCGGTAGCGTCGCGAATGCGCTCCGCAAAGGTGCGCCAGGAATCGACCACCTCGCGCAGGGCGTTGGCCTCGCGGATGATGCGCTGCGCCTGAGAGGAGTCATCCCAAAAATCAGGGGACTCTATTTTCTTGTCGAGTTCTGTGAGTTTTTGTTCTTTGGCTGCCAAGTCAAAGACGCACCATGAGGTGCTGAGTTTGTTCCCCCGCGTGCTGTAAGCGTTCGATCAAGTCTTGCATTGTTCCTCCAAATCATTAGGTCTTACGTTTTATGGCTCGCACTTTCCCCTACCCCCAAAACTCCTTCCACAAACGCATCTGGGTCGAAAGGCTGCAAATCTTCTGGTTTTTCGCCCAGGCCGGCAAACAGGATGGGCAGGCCAAGTTGGCGCTGGATGGCAAAGGCCATGCCGCCGCGCGCCGAGGAATCCAGTTTTGCCAGAATGACGCCGGTCACGTTGACGGCCGCTTGGAAGGCGCGCGCTTGTTGCAGGGCATTCTGCCCGGTGGTGGCATCCAGCACCAGCCAGACGGCGTGGGGCGCTCCAGGCAGCGCCTTGCCGATGACACGATGCACTTTCTTCAACTCTTCCATTAAGTTGAAGCGTGTGTGCAGCCGCCCGGCGGTATCCACAATGACCAGGTCTACTTTGCGGGCCAGGCCAGCCTGGACGGCGTTGAAGGCAACTGCGCCGGGATCGCTCTCGGGCGCGCCGGCAATCACGTCGACTCCCAGCCTGTCGCCCCATATCTGAAGTTGGTCCACGGCTGCGGCGCGGAAGGTGTCGGCTGCGCCAAACAGGATGGATTTGCCTTCCTTCTGGAAGCGCTGCCCCAGTTTTGCAATGGTCGTGGTCTTGCCAGAACCGTTCACGCCCACGACCAGCAGCACAGAGGGCTGCGCCGGCCATTGTATGGGAGGCGGCGCATCCAGGCGGGCGCGCAGTTCCGCTCGCAGGGCCAACCAGAGTTCCTCGGAGCGGAGCAGGCCCTCGGTCCGCACGAAGCGCTGCAAGGATCGAATCACGTCACCGGCGGTGTCGATTCCCATGTCGGCCTGGATGAGGGCGGCCTCCAAATCCTCCCAGGTTTCGGCGGTGATTTCGGTGGCGCCCAGCAGACCGGCCAACCGTCCAAAGGCAGCCTTACTGGTTTTGGACAGGCCGCTGCGCCAGCGGGAAAGAAGATCAACCATAACAAGTCATTATAACATGGGAGGTCGAATGTTTTGTGTTATACTCGCACTCCAGGAGTAGAGAAATGTCCGAAGATTGGAAAGAAGTATCCGCTGTCTGGAAAGGCGACATGACTTTCATCGGCAAAAATGCCCAGGGAGGCATGGTTCAAATGGGTAGTCTGGATGGCAAGCCCGGCATTGGGCCGATGGAACTGGTGCTGGTAGGGCTGGCCGGCTGCACCGGTATGGATATTGTGTCTATCCTTCAGAAAAAACGCGCCCCGTTGACCGACTTCGAAGTCAAGGTGCGCGGCAAACGCGCCGCAGATTACCCGATGGTCTATACCCATATCGAGGTGGAATACTTGCTGTGGGGAAACGACCTGAAGGCCAGAGATGTGGAACAGGCCATTGCCCTCTCGGAAGAAAAATATTGTTCGGTCAGCATCATGCTGGCTAAAACCGCCAGCATCCATTCCAGTTATAAAATTTTAGCGCCCGGCCAAACCGAGGCGTAGGGATCGAATCCCAGAAAGGTATTTATCCAAAAATGGTAGAAGAACCCATCCATGTAACCGATGCAGCCTTCGAGAAGACCGTTCTTGAGTCGCAGATTCCGGTCATCGTAGATTTTTGGGCGCCCTGGTGCGGCCCCTGTAAAATGGTGGCGCCCACGTTGGACAAACTGGCCAAAGAATATGCTGGGAAAATACTGGTTGCCAAAGTAAATACCGACGAGAATCCCGAATGGGCCAGCAAGTTTGGTATACAGGGCATTCCCACGATGTTGTTCGTGGCGGGCGGCAAGGTTTTGCATCGCCAGGTTGGCGCTCTGCCAGAACGCATGTTACGCGACGTGGTCAGTCAATTTCTTGAAGTCGCGCAGCAGGCATAGCGCGGAAGTCGTTCCGTTGCCCAAAGCAGGCGCATTCCATGTCAAGCGCGTATCTTCTCGAAAAGCAAGAGGGCAGGGGGCTTGAGAGGATACCCAAGCGCTGATTGATCAAGGAGCCAGGCATGAGTAGGATAGTTGGCCTTACGTGGGCAATGGCGCTTTTCTTGAGCGCCTGCATTCCGGACGTATCCCTGCCTAGTTTTACGGGGAATCCCTCTCCCGATGCCCAGGCAACACAATCCGTTTTGGCCGCTACGCTGGCTGTGGAAACCCTGAAGGCGCTGCCGACTGCCACTCAGCCGCTTGCCGATACGCCTGTTCCGACTGTCACCCTGACGAAGACGGTCACTCCTGCGCCGACCTTATCGCAGACGCCGACTATCAGCGCTACGCCTTCTGGAACGCCGGCCACCGACACGGTGACCGTCACCGTTACCGGTACGCTTCCTCCTACGGCGACGCCTGCTTCTGGAACCCCGGCCTCGCCCACCGCTACGGAGACGTTGCACCCGCGCTTCTATGGCACACAAGCACCGGCTATCCCCTATGGGAAGATTGTGCTGCTCAACAAGTCTAAGCGGGAAGTCTACGTTTCGCTGCAATGTACGACCTTAGATGGCAACAAATCTATCCTCGAATACCCTGTAGGAGGCAAGATGCGTATTTCGGCGCCGGCCGGGCACTACGTTTACGTTGCCTGGGTGGGTGGCCGCAAGTTCGAAGGCTGGTTCAACTTGGCCAAGAACGGCGAAATCAGTATGACTTTCGAAAAGAACAAAGTAAAAGTTCATTGAACGATAAAATTCGTAGCGCAGAATCCTTGCAGGCGCAATACATTCTGACAAGCATTTTGTCTTATGGAGATGAATAGTTGAAAATGAAACAAATATGGATATTTTTGTTGGTTGGCGCGCTGGCGCTCACGGCTTGCGGCCCGGAGCCAGAACCTACTTTGAGTGCCGCAGACGTACAAGCGACAGCCGTGGCTGCGGCCATGTCTATGGTGGCCGAAACTCAGGCTGCTATTCTGCCTACGCCCCTCCCGCCTACCGATACCCCTCCGCCTACCTTGACGCCCACCGCAGAGATTCCCTTGCTCCCACCCACGCCCATGGGCGGCGACTTGCTCTCTCCAACGAGCCCGGTGGTCATCCCGCCTACCAGCACGCCGCCCGCTCCAGCCGGCGCTGCCACTTGTAATCAACCTTTGACGAAGTGGGATGGTCAAAGCGCTCAATTGACGCTTCAAAACAACACCAAGCCCAAGGGTGTGGTCACGATTTCCCTGTTCTTCACTACAGAATTGGGTCAATGCGGTTACATTGGCCGCCAGTTCGATAGTGTGGCCAAAATCACCGTCCCGCTGGGTACGTTTTCTGCTGGGGCGTTCGTGGACGGCAAAAAAGACTTCAAAGTCTTTGGCGGCGGCGTCATCAACAAACCGGGGAATTGGAGCCTGTGGATCGAGAATGACAGCATCATCCTGCGGGCTGGCTGCGCGCCGAATTGCTAACTGAACGTTTCGAGGAGAATATCGCTATGAAGAGAATGTTCATCCTGGCTTTGGCTGTCGCCTTTCTGGTGGGCGCCTGCGGTCCAGAACCCGAACCTACCTTGAGTGCGGCTGATGTGCAAGCCACCGCTCTGGCCGCCGCTCAAACGATGATTGCCGAAACGCAGGCCGCTATCCCAACCGCGACACCCATTCCTCCCACAGAAACGGCCTCTCCCACACCTCTGCCGACGGCTACTTCTATCCTCCTGCCTACGCAGGCGCTCGAACTGCCTACTACCCTGCCGCCTGTCCAGCCCACCGCGGCCGATATTTGTAATGACCCCAAACACATCATCCCCGGCGTGGATGGACCTAAGACTAACTACCGCATTTGGAACGACTCCAATGTCCCTGTAAATGGCTCCTTGTACCTGAACAAGACGCCGCACGGGGAATGTGGTTATCGGGGCTTTTCTATACCCAAGAACGGCAGCATTGTTCTCGAATTGCCGCTTGGATGCTATTCTGTCTGGGCATGGAGCACCGACCCCAAAAAGCCTCTCAATGTAGCGGGATATGGTTTGTGCGCAAATAATACCGATAAGTGGACGATCAAGATTACGCCTACTCATATTGTGATGCTCCCCCCGTAAAAAGGGTTCATCACCCTTGAAGTTTCACCACAAAGACACGGTGTCACGGAGTTTTCGTTCAACCTCGGTGTCTCCGTGTCTTATCATCCCTGCCAAGGACCCACAGGGTGAAGGGGGCTGTGATTCGATTTTCGCCTTTTTGCCGTGGACTCATTTCTATTACGGTTGGGGTGGGGCTGTGCGGCTGTGAGCAGTGTAGAAAGCGTCTGGGTCGGCATAGAAGGCGCCCAGGCAGGATTCGGTACAGAAGTAAATGAGATGCCCCCGATATTCGGCTCGCGGATAGTAGGCCGGGTCACCGCTCATGGGGCGGCCACATAGCAAGTTGATGGGGCGATGAGGGACTTTCGGTGGGTGTGTGGTTTCTTCTGTCATGAGGGCGTTTAGTATTTCGCTGGCACGAAGGTTTGGTCGCTGATAGGCGGACGGACATAACCGGTATCTTTCTGGCGTGGAGGTAGTTTGATCTTTTCGGGCGTCAGGTCTTCGTAGGGGATGAGCGAAAGTAGATGGCTGATGCAGTTCAAGCGGGCGCGGCGTTTGTCATCTGAGTTGACCACGTACCAGGGGGCTTGTTTGGTGTCGGTGTACTTGAACATCTCGTCTTTGGCCATCGAATATTCTACCCAGCGGGTGCGCGATTCCAAGTCCATTGGGCTGAGTTTCCAGCGTTTGGTGGGGTCTGCGATGCGCGCCTGGAAGCGGCGTTCCTGTTCCTCGTCGCTGACCGAGAACCAGTACTTGATGAGGATAATGCCCGAACGAAGCAACATCCGTTCGAAGTCTGGGCAGGAACGCAGGAATTCCTGGTATTCTTCTTCTGTGCAAAAGCCCATGACCCGTTCTACGCCAGCGCGGTTGTACCAACTGCGGTCGAAAAGCACAATCTCCCCGGCGGCGGGCAGATGCGCTACATAACGTTGAAAATACCACTGGGTTTTTTCGCGGTCGGTAGGGGCTGGCAGGGCGGCCACACGGCAGATGCGTGGGTTGAGGCATTCGGTAATGCGCTTGATGACGCCTCCTTTGCCGGCCGCGTCTCGACCCTCGAATAGGACAACTACTTTCAGGCCTTTGAACTTGACCCACTCTTGTAGTTTGACCAATTCGATTTGCAGACGCTTTAGTTCCCGTTCATAGAATTTCTTGTCGAGTGTTTTGCGCTCTGTTTTACCGATCTGCTCGTTTGTGTGGGGGACTGTTGGCTTTTCAAGTTTCTTTTTTCGGTTCGACATGTGTTCCTCCAGCGAGAGAGTGTCTCAGGAAGGATTTTCATCCAGAAAGCCAAAATCTACCAAAGAACAGCGCTTCAGCCTGATGGCTTGGGGAGCAGCCAGCCTGCCAGGGCGTAGAGCAGTCCCAGCAACAGCAGCCCAAATTTGGCCTGCGCGCAGACGGCGGTTAGTTCGGGCCAGGGACTGGTGAGCGCGCCCAGCAGGATTTTCCAGAGAGCGAAGTTTTCCACAGCGTCGAACAGCGCCGCAGCCAACGCTCCCCAGCCTGCCAGCGCGCCCAGGGCGTTGAGCCAACCGCGGCGCCGTCCAGCCGCCAGCAGCGTTCCCAGTGATAGGGTCAGCGCATAAGACGGCATGAAGAGATAGTCCAGCCCCAGGCCGAAGGCGGCAAATAGACGGGCACTTTCATCCCACGAGGCCAGAATGGCAGCGCTCTTCGAGGGGCTGCCGGCCAGTTCGAAAGAGACAATGCCCTCAGGGGCAGCGGTAGTGGTCAAGGGCGCGTTCAGAACTTGGAAAACGGCGAACAGGCCCAGGGTCCAGAGAAGAAGCGCAAAGAAGAGCGGTTTGCGGCTTTCGAGGGAGAGGAAGCCGAGAGGGTGAGGCATGGTCATTTGGGAATTCTGTCTCATTTGAGCAATGTTGATAAAATTATAGCACTTTGGGATGGAAATGATTCATCCCGCTGCAGGCAATATTGAAATTTTGTTTGGGTTATCGTCCATGCAAACGATGCCCTATCATGCAGGAGGCGCTTGGCATGTTGTTACAACAAGAACGCGAAGAGATCGTATTTTTTGGGCGTAAACTGATCACCTCTCACCTCACCACCGGCTCGGGGGGCAATTTGAGCGTTCTCCAGCGCGAGAGCGGCTATGTTGCCATCAAGCCTACGGGCGTTGATTATTCGGAGATGCGCCCTGAAGATGTGGTGGTCGTCAACCTGGAAGGCGAAGTGATCGAAGGGCGGCTGAAGCCTTCCAGCGAACTGAGTTTGCATCTGGAACTGCTCAAAGCGCGTCCAGACATCCACGCTGTGATTCATACGCATCAGGTGTATGCGACTACCCTGGCTTGCTTGAATTGGGAAATTCCGGCGGTGCATTATCTGGTGGGTTTTTGCGGCAACAAGGTGCCGCTGGCGCCGTATGCCACCTATGGCACACCTGAATTGGCGCGAAATGTTGTCCAATCTATAGGCCATTACAATGCCTGTTTGATGGCAAATCACGGCATCGTTGCCGTAGGCGCCACCCTTTTGGCTGCGTTCAATGTGGCGGAAGAGTTGGAATTGGTAGCGCGTTTGTATTATCAGAGCATGTGTATTGGCAAGCCGCGCATTCTTCCAGATGAAGAAATGGAAATCATCACAAAGAAATTTGCTACGTATGGGCAGCCGCAAACTCGTTGAATGTTTCGTA
>DAOUCM010000049.1:0-3993 GCA_034431895.1 Anaerolineales bacterium | reverse complement strand
GATGGAGGACTAGCCTATCGTATTTATCCGTTTCTATGCGCTGGCCTGCTCTTCCGTTCAGGAAGCTTTATTCGATTTTCAAAGTGCATTGACTCGTATGGGTCGTTTATTTCCTTGATGTATTCGTGACCCCCATTCGTTGACGGTTCGCCCAGGGAACTGCGGAGCGAACCGAGAACGGTCGAACATCGTGCAAAATCTTTACGATCGTGATCGATTCTCAAGAGCAATACTATAGAACGCAAAATGGCAGGGAAAGGCTGAAACTTGAGGGGGCTTTTATGCCATCGAACAGGCAAGGTTGAGCCTACGAGCCAAATGATTGCCAGCATAAGCAATCAGGCTTCGAGCCAGGCTTTCAATGGAAGCACAATGTGCTCTGGTCTGACTTCTGGCACAAACAGTTCGAGACGCATATAATAAACTCGCTTGTTTTTATTGCTATTGGCGTAGCCGCTTGTCTGCTCTACTACCGTTTTTAACTCTTTTTGCCAATATCGGAACAGTCACCAATATTTAGCTTTTTGTTGAGCTTTGCATTGCAAAGGCTCGAACAACATCACGTTCTACGATGGTTTAAGGATGAAAATCCTCTTCTCGGTTTGATCGTAGAGTAGTTGGGGTTACTCCAAGCAAGAGGGGAAGACAGATTTTTGCGCCAGCGCAAAGAAACGGGGGGCATTCTTGTTAGAATGGACGCATGAAACTCCAACTCCGTTTTCTCCCCTTCATTGCTCTGGCAATCCTGTCCCTGCTGTTTGCGCTTTGGGCGGGGTTGCTGCGCCTGGGCTGGAATTTTCCCACCTTTGACGGGCTGGCAATGGCGCACGGCCCGCTCATGGTTTCCGGCTTTTTGGGCGTTCTCATTCCGCTCGAACGCGCCGTCGCCATCCGCCAGAAATGGATGTTTGCCGTCCCTCTGCTGGTTGGAGTGGGCTGGGTCAGCCTGTTTTTTGCCCTTCCGCTCGCTGCCGCGCTGCTGACGGTTGGCAGTTTGGGCAACCTCGCCATCCTCGGCGTAATGGTGCGCCGCGAACCGCATCCCCACACCATCGTCATGGCGTTGGGCGCCCTGGCCTGGCTGGCGGGCAATCTCTTGTGGACGTTGGGCATGCCCCTCTTCCAGATTGTGTTCTGGTGGATGACCTTTCTGACCCTGACGATTGGCGGAGAGCGGCTCGAACTCAGCCGGGTGCTGCGTCCCACGCCCAATCAGATTCGTCTCTTCAGCCTGCTCGTCGCGGCGCTGCTGGCTGGAGCCATTCTCGCCGCTTTTGAGTTGAATCTCGGCTCCAGGTTGAGCGGCTTCGCCTTGCTGGGGCTTTCGCTCTGGTTCATGAGCGTTGACCTTGCCCGCCGCAACCTGCGCCACCCCAATCCGCTGACCCGTTACATTGCCATTTGTCTGTTCAGCGGCTTTTTCTGGCTCGGAATTTCAGGCGGATTCTTTCTATACTTTGGCGCGCTCTATGCCGGGCCGGTTTACGACGCCGCCCTGCACTCCCTGTTCGTTGGATTTGTCATCGCCATGATTTTCGGCCACGCGCCCATCATCTTCCCCGCCATCCTGGGCGCGAACATCCGGTTCTATCCAGTTTTTTACGCTCACCTTGTCCTGCTGCACGCCTCCCTGGTTTTGCGCATCGCAGGCGACGTATTCAACCTGTATGAACTGCGCAAATGGGGCGGACTGCTCAACGAAGTCGCCATTCTACTCTTTTTGGGAATGACGATGTTTGCCCTCTGGCAAGGGCGCAAAGAAAAATGAACATTTGGCCTGACCGCGCATGTACCCCCTGAATTTCGAATAACCTGATTTAAGACATTTGCAGTATAGTTAAAAGGATGAGCCAGTCATCCCTTTTCGAAGCAGCCATTCGCAGCGTAGCGGTTTTGAAAAACGCCAGCGATGAAGAAGTGCGCCTGATTGCCCAAATGGGTATCGAGCGTCCGGTAGAAGAGGGGGGCTTCTTTTTCTTTCAGGGCGACCCGGCGGAGCATCTCTACATTTTGCTGCGGGGACGCGCCAAACTATGCCAGATTGCTCCCGATGGGCAGCAAGTCAATCTGCGCACGATTGGGGAGCATCAACTTTTTGGCGCAATTGGCGCCGTGCAACCCGGCGCGGTTTACCCGGCCTGCGCCCAGGCGCTGGAGGACAGTTCCGCGCTTGCCATTCGCAGCCAAGATTTTCATCGTTTTCTTGAACAGCATCCCCACCTGTCCTTTGGTCTGATGCAGTTGATGACCGCCTACATCCAGGAAATGCAGAATCGCTACCGTGAAAGCGTGACCGAAAAGGTGGAACAACGCATCGCCCGCGTTCTGCTGCGCCTGGCGGGACAATCGGGGGTGCGCGTGGAAGATGGGGTTCTCATCGAATTGCCGTTCTCGCGCCAGAACCTGGCTGAAATGGCCGGGACGACGCTCTACACCGTCAGCCGCATCTTGAGCGCCTGGGAAAAGCAGGGACTGATTTCCACCGGGCGCGAGCGGGTGACGCTGACCAATCCGCACGGGGTGATGAAAATCGCAGAAGGGCTGTAGAACAGACCTTTGGTCTGTCTAGGTCAGAGACTTGTTGTGGGACAGACCTCCGGTCTGTCTTTTTGTGTGGACAGGTCGGAGACCTTGCTGTAGCACAGACCTCCGGTCTGTCTTTTTGTGTGGACAGGTCGGAGACCTGTCCTACAGGAGCAAATTTTCTGAAATAAACGTGTGCGGCCAATCTTGCCAGTTCTTCACTAATCCTGCTTTGACTGGATTGTTGAGAATATAGCCTACAATGCGCTTGAATTCCCGCTCATCACGCACAACGTGGTCATAACTCTCGTCCTGCCAGAATGCGCCCGTTCCACCCAAGAGTTTACGGCTGGTGTGGCCCGTTCGTCCCTTGAGCAACTTCATAGCATGACTGAGCGCGGTGTAATGTTGCCCTGATTTTGGCTTTGGGGGTTCGGGGATGTCTTGCAAATCTATCAGCAAGTGGACATGTGTGGGCATGAGGCAGTAAGCGTGCAGGTGATAAAACTCTGGGTGAAGGTGGTGAAGTTCTTGCTTGACGACTTCGGCAATTTGCGGTTCGGCTAGCCAGCGGGGGCCAGCGCTGTGGTCAAGGTAGTCGTCATACCGCGCAAACATTTTCTTGAAGAGTTTGTACTTCTCTTGTTGAAATTCCCCGCCCTGATATTGCTCTGCCAACCTACGCAGTTCGCGCTCCTGTTCTTCTCGTAATTGTTTCACGACTTCGGTGGGCAGGCTGCCTGCCAATCGAAACGTGATGAAAAAGGTGGCATTTGGGGGATGCAAGTGAGGCAGGTAGCGGTAAAACATGTCTGTCATGCCAGTAATTCTATACGATTTTTTATTGTGAAACAGACCTTTGGTCTGTTTTTTTGACAGGTCAAAGACTTGTTGTGGAACAGACCTCTGGCCTGTTTTTTTTGACAGGTCAAAGACTTGTTGTGGAACAGACCTCTGGCCTGTTTTTTTGACAGGTCAAAGACTTGTTGTGGAACAGACCTTTGGTCTGTTTTTTGGGACAGGTCAGAGACCTGTGCCACCGTAGAGACAGCCAAAGACTTGTTGTGGAACAGACCTTTGGTCTGTTTTTTGGGACAGGTCAGAGACCTGTGCCACCGTAGAGACAGCCAAAGACTTGCCGTGGAACAGACCTCTGGTCTGTTTTTTGGGGACAGGTCAGAGACCTGTCCTACTTGCGCTTGCGCAAAGAAGATTTTTTGGGGATGGGATACAGTGTATCCATGAAACTCGACTCAACCTGGACAGTGGAGCAGACGCTGGCGGCTTACCCGCACCTGGCAAGCGTCTTTTTGACGCTCAAGACCGATTGCGCGGGCTGCGCGTTGGATAGATTTTGCACCCTGGCCGAAGTGGCTGCGGCGTATGAACTTCCGCTCGAGGTTCTGCTGGAACGGTTGCGGGAGAGAATTCCCATTTCTACACGAGGAGAAGCCTATGAGTAAAAAATTG
>DAOUCM010000048.1:0-21897 GCA_034431895.1 Anaerolineales bacterium | reverse complement strand
GGGGGAGGGCGGGTGGGTATGGAAGTCGGGATGGGCGTAGCAATGCTGGTCGGAAGGCTAGTTGGAGGGATGGAGGAGGGAATGAGTGTGGGTATGTTGGGCAGCGGCGTGGCGGGCAAGAGAGTTACATTTGGGGTCAAGAAGAAATCATACCAGGGGGGCAGGGTCAGGATGTCTGCCGAAAGGGCAGGAATTTCTTCTGTAATCTCCGAATAGGCGGGGATCAAATTAGAGCGCATGTTGGTTTGTATGCGCCAGGCTGGGGTAAGTTTGGCGGCCCATTGTCCTGCCAGGAACATCAGCACGATGCCTAACAGAAGGATGAGCAACAAGATTCTCAGGTCGCGGCGGTTGCTTTCTTGCGTTTTCATTGAGTTTGCTTGTCGAGTGGCAGCCGCACGTAGACAACCGTGCCGGGGCAGGCTTTTTCGTCGTAGCCGGGGCTTTCCAGCCAGATGCGGCCTCCGTGCGCTTGCACGATACCGCGCGCAATGGCCAATCCCAACCCTGGGCCGCCGCCTTTGAATTTAGTCTTTCCAGAGGAGTGGGACAATATCTCGCCCGTTTGGTAGAATTTTTCGAAAACCAGTTGTTGATCCTGCGGGGCGATGCCTATGCCGGTGTCGTGGATGGAAATTTCGATTTCCTGGCCTTGCGGATTCTCGGTCACTGTTCGCCCCTGGATGGTGATACTGCCGCCATCGGGAGTGTATTTGATGGCGTTCATCACCAGGTGATAAAAGACTTTGTAGATCAGTTCTGGGTCAACGTGTACGGCTGGCAAGGTTTCCAATCCCTGTACAGAGAGGTTCAGGTTGCGCTCTTTCAAAGCGGTCTTGAAAAATCGTTGTACTTTTCCTATGATTAAGTCCATTTTTTGCTTGGACCTGGATACTTGGAGCGCCTGGCTGTCAATTTTCGACACATCCAGCATGTCGTTGACGACTGCCTCCATACGATTGAAACCTTCCATGATGCCTTTTGCCAGCGTCTGTAATTCCGAGCCCTTCTCCGCCATCTGTTCAATCATGTAGGCATACCCTTGAATCAAGGTCAAGGGAGTGCGCAATTCGTGGGCCGAGATGCTGATGAAACTGGTTTTGGTGCGGTCCATTTGTTCCAGGATGCGGTTCGATTTCTCGAGTTCCAGGGTGCGTTGTTGCAGGCGTTCGGTCATCTCGTCGAAGGATTGCGCCAGTGTCCCGATTTCGTCCTCGCTGCGAATGCCTGTTCTTTGGGAAAGGTTGCCGCTTGCAATGACCTCTGAGGTGCGCACTAAGGAAAAAATGGGCTTTGTAATGCGATGGGCAATGTAAAATCCTAATACGATCACAAAGACCGCTGCCAAGAAAAACAGAAGAATGTATTGATTACGATTGGTGGCGATGAATTGGGTAATGTAGTTCGCCGGCAGCACGACAGCAAACACAGCCAATGGATCGTTTACTACTTGCAATACGCCGCGCGCAATACTGTATGAGCGTCTGTTGGTGAACTCGAAATTTTCCCCTATGACCAATTCTCCCTGTTCCATGATTTGCTGGTAAAGACCGGGTGGGAGCGACAGGGTCGCCAGATGGATATTTTTTTCGTCTGGGGATTGAAGCGTAGAAGCAATTGCCATCCCATCGGGAGCATAGAGTACGACATGCGCCAACGCCGTATTCTTCACAGTAGGCATGAAGGTATCCAGCGAGATGCCGATGACAGCCACGCCGATCATGCGGCTTTGAAAGACAATGGGCGTGGCCGAAAAGTAATACCACTTTCCATTTGTATCTTGGTCGAGCCCAGAGCGAGGGGGGGCGTTTATGTTGTTACTTTCTAATAGGAGTTGTACTATTGGCGGCTGATCGCTTTGCCCGCCTTGAGTGACATTCATCATTTGTCCTTCTTGCAACCGCAAGTGGAGTAATTCCTGTCCCTGTGCGTCGAAAATGAGCAAGTTTTCGATTTTTAGCCCGCCAGCCATCGGCAAAAGAAGCGTGTAAAGGGCGTCGGCGTCTTTTTGGGAAATGGCTTCTCTCGCGCCTTTTGTGTGAATGAGCAGGTGTGTATTGTCAATTTGGCTTTTGTGTTGCTTAACGAATGTATCCGATACTATCCGTCCCGATTCCAATAATTGATTGTGCAAACGTTCTTGCAGCGAATTCGTCAAATATTTCGTAACCCAGTATGTCCCCAGTGCAGCCACAATTAACGTCAAGAGCAGGTAAGGCAGGATGACTTTGACACGAATGCTCACAAAAGAATACCTTTGTATCTGTGAAAATAATTACAGTATTATTATACATACAACCGGGCAAGTTGGGCAGGACAGAAAAATTGCAAGCAAATTGGAATGAAATCTATTGAAGAGTATTTCAGTGCAAGGTTGAAAGTGACCGGCGGATACGAAACGGACAAGCGGATGAGGCGCTGCCCATCCGTTGATCATTGCCCATGAAGGAAAGACTTGCGAGTTTGGACTGTAATATTAACCTGAATTCGGGATAAGCCTTCGAACCGTCCCGAAGGCTCGATTCATTCCTCTCCCTTTGGGAGAGGGGTAGGGTGAGGGAGGAAACCCCTGACTTTTGATTGGCGTAGGGACAAAGAGTGGGCGCAAAGGGACTCGCATCGTCCCTGTAAGGGAAACCCCTGACCTTTTGATTGGCGTAGGGACAAAGAGTGGGCGCAAAGGGACTCGCATCGTCCCTGTAAGGGAAACCCCTGACCATTTGATTGGCGTAGGGACAAAGAGTGGGCGCAAAGGGACTCGAACCCCTGACCTCTTCGGTGTAAGCGAAGCGCTCTGACCAACTGAGCTATGCGCCCTTGCTTGCAATTATAAATTGAAGGTTGCAGGTTGGCAAGTTACAGGTTAAACTTATTTTCATCGATTCTTGATCTTCGAAAGGGAGAAGTCATGCGAATTGTCCGTTATCAAACAAAGGATGGAGCGCCAAAATACGGATGGCTGCTGGAGGATAAGATTGGCGAAATCGAAGGGGACTTGTTTGGCACCTACAAGCGTAAGGAGGCAAGCACGCCTCTCGCAGATGTCCGCTTGCTTCCGCCATCGCAACCGAGCAAAATCTTATGTGTGGGCCGCAATTATGTAGAACATGCCCGCGAGTTGGGCAACGAAGTGCCTAAAGTGCCCCTCATCTTCATGAAACCGCCCTCTTCCATTATTGGCAATGGCGATACCATTATTTTGCCTCCGCAGTCTCAGCAAGTGGATCACGAAGGTGAATTGGTGGCGGTCATCGGCAAGCGCGGACGGCACATCCTTGCCGAAGAGGCAGCCCAGTACATTCTTGGCTATACCGTTGGGAATGATGTCACTGCCCGCGACTTGCAGCGCATAGATGACCAGTGGACACGCGCCAAAGGCTTCGATACCTTCTGCGTTTTTGGTCCGTGGATTGATACCGACTTCGATCCCTCTGACGCCGTGCTGACTTGCCGTGTCAACGGGCAGATGCGCCAAATGGCTTCCACGCGCGACATGGTCTTCAACGTGGGCGTACTGGTCGCTTACATCTCCTCCGTGATGACGCTGGAGCCGGGCGACTTGCTCTTCACCGGCACCCCCTCTGGCATTGGGCAACTCAAAGACGGCGATGTGGTGGAGGTAGAAATCGAAGGGCTAGGACAATTAAGCAACCCGGTGCGGGCAGAGGGCCAATAGACTGTTCGACAAAGTGGGTGGCTGGCTCCTTTAACCTGAATTCGGGATAAGCCTTCGAACCGTCCCGCGAAGTACCCGCAGGGTGAAGGCTCGATTTTGCCCATACAATTGCTCTAAAAAAGCCTTTGGGACGATTATCCCGAACGGGCGTTACTTTAACCTCTCCGCCACAATTTCTGCAATGTCTTTGACTGTCACCTCGCCGCCGTCGGCCTTGGAGGCATCGTTCAACATCGTCATGCAAAACGGACAACCGACCGCCAACGTCTTCACGCCGGTGGACTTAGCCTCTGCAAAGCGCGTGCGGTTGACGTTGGCCGTGCCATGCTCCTCTTCCTTCCACATCTGCGCGCCGCCTGCGCCGCAGCAGAATGACTTTTCGCCGTGACGCGGCATCTCGATTGTGACCAGCCCGGCGTTCTTCAAAGCCGTGCGCGGCGCATCGAGAACTTTGTTGTGACGACCCAGATAACACGGATCATGGAACGTCACCGAATACTGATCACCGCTCACGGATAACTGGATTTTCCCTGCGCCAACCAACTCATTGATCAACTGGGTGTGATGGATGACCTCGTAGTTCCCGCCAAAGGCAGGATATTCGTTTTTCAAAGTGTGGAGACAATGCGGACAGGTAGTCACAATGCGCTTTGGGGCAACTTCGTTCAAAACTTCCACATTCGCAGTCGCCAGTTGGAAGAACAGGTATTCGTTACCGGCGCGGCGGGCAGAGTCGCCGGTGCATTGTTCGCTTTGCCCCAACACGGCATAGTTGAGGCCGGCCGCGTTTAGGATTTTGGCAAAAGCCTGGGCGGTCTTTTGGGCGCGCGCGTCGGTGGCAGGGGCGCAACCCACCCACCACAAGATATCTGGTTGTGGATTTTGCTCGATGGTTGGCACGTTCACCCCCTCGGCCCATTTCATGCGTTCGGCTTGCGATACGTTCCAGGGGTTGGCGTTGCGTTCCATACCTTTGAAAGCATTTTCCCACTGCTTGGGGAAATTGTTTTCCATCAGCACCAACGAGCGGCGGATATCCAGGATGTCGCGCATGGGTTCGTTCCCTACCGGGCAGATGTCTATGCACGCTCCACAGGAAGTACAAGCCCACACCGCTTCTTCATTGATGGCAAATTCCAACAAAGGCTTGCCCTCGCCGCCGTTTGCAAACTTTGTCCCTTCCTTATTGAAATAGTAACGTTTATTGATTTCCAACGCCGCTGGAGAAAGCACCTTGCCTGTGTTGTAGGCCGGGCAAACCTCTTGGCAGCGGAAGCACATGATACAGGCGTAAGCGTCCATCAACTGTTCCCAACCTAAATGCTCGGGGTTGGTGGCGCCAAATTGTTCGATGCTTTCGTCGTCGAAGTCAATGGCATTCAGCTGGCCGATGGATTTGCGCTCTGGCTTGAGTGCAAAATTGAGCGGCGCAAAGAAGAAGTGGATGTGCTTGGAATAAGGGAAATACGGTAAAAAGGCGACGATGGACCCCAGCGACAGCCAAAAGCCGACATGCTCCAGCGCGATTCTCGTCCCCGCGCTCATCCCGGACCACAGGCCTGCTACCGTTGTAGCAAACGGTTGCCACACATCCGGGCCGTGTCCCGCCAAAAATACGGACTCGGCCAACAGGCGTGCGCTGACGTGGGTGAAAATGAACGTCCCTACGATAGCGGAATCGCGGCGAATACCCGTGCGGGCGCTTGGATCGAGGAAAGTCGTTTCGCGTGTAGACAGGTTCGAGGGTCGCAGCAAGAAGCGGCGCAGTCCCATTGCCAGGATACCGATCAGGACCGCCAAAGTCGAAAGGTCGGCTAGCAAAGCGTATCCATTGCGCAGCCAGCCGCTGCCTTGCAAGAAGCGATAGCCCGGCAGGAAGCCCTGTAAAAGTTCCGCCACATTGACGAGTAAGAAGAAAAGGAAACCCCACCCAATCAGGCCATGAAACAGGCTGGGGGCAAGTCTGAAGCGAAAGACCGGGCGGAAAGTCCCCACTTTGAGAGTCACTTGCCAGGCGCGTTTCCACAGCAGCGACCAGTCGGGTTGCCCTCGTCCGCGCCCAATGATGCGAATGATGCGCCAGACGCCCATCCAAGTGAGCGTCAAGGACGCCAGAGTGAAGACAACGAAAATGATTTTCTCGATGACGGTAAGCATGGACTCTCCTATGAACAACTATGTAAAAATAGGCGCCCTATTTTGTCCGCCGTTGCATTGCTGACTGGCTCGCAGTTCAACTGCATCCAAAATCGGGTGAAAAGAGCAACTTTGCGCTGGAATACCGAAGACCGGCCAGACCCGGGACAGGCGCCAAGGCAGGCAGTTGCCCAAGTTTAACATAGCGCGGCCTGCGCTGCAACTAATCTGACAAGATGCGGCTATCAGCCGTTGTACCACCGACCTTTGGTCAGTGCGACCAGGCAGAGCCTGGTGATACAGAGCCTGGTGATACAGAGCCTGGGGATACGCTGTTTGCGCCTGGAGTCGGCTTCCGCTTGTTGCCGTCATCTCGTACCACCGACCTTTGGTCGGTTTGACCAGGCAGAGCCTGGTGATACAAAGCCTGGGGATACAGAGCCTGGGGATACGCTGTTTGCGGCTGGCTGCTGGCGCAACAATCACGGCGATTCCCAGAGAGCCCAGATTTTTCTGCTTAATCTGTAAAATCTGCGGATTTCCCTCCAATCAGGTTTGCTCGCAGTCGAAACACATCCAAATTGGATTGTCTTCGAGGGGATAGGACTTCAGCCCCCTTGCTTTATCGGCTGATGTCTTCTACATAGTCAATTGCCAGTGCGCAGACTCCATACAAGTTAGACGCCACATTATCCCATTCAAAAGACTTTCCCTGGTCGTATGTGGCTTGCAGCGCATCTCCCAAACAGCCTGGCCCGGCATTGTAATTGACCAGCGTAAACTTCCACATGTCCTCATAGGAGGCAACTTTTCCGGGCGTTTCGCCGCTGATGTTGCGCACCAGCCGGCCAGCCTGTTCACAATTGGCTTGCAAAGCATGACCAAACACCTTGACGCTGAAATCGGCGCGTGAAAGGTCTATGCCTAGTGGACAATTGGCGCAGGCTGCATTCACCGTATGGACCAGCGCCAACCGCAACAGCGAGCGTTCTTCTTCGTCCAGGTGCAGGTAGCCTTCGTTGCAGCGTTCTGCGTCCAGCACCAAGGGGCAGAATTGGTCGTAGAAAGCGGGATTCCATAGCAGGGTGGTGTCGGCGCCATCGGCAGTCAGTTGACCCAGGCCTATATCGCTGCCTTCGTAGAGCGCCGGCCAGAATTGGCTTTCGCGGGCAAACAACCGCTTCAATAACTGGGCCGGCACGCTTGTCTCTTGGGCAATTTCTAGAATCAGGGTGTCGAACTGGTTTTGCCAACTAGTCACAGCCTCTTGAGCCGCCTCGAGCCCGCAGGTGTTGGCGCCATAGCCATACGTTTCTTCTAGCAAGCCGCCATTGGGGCAGGCAGAAGCATTTACCACGCCAGCCTGAATTAAATTAGCCGCCAGGTAGTTGTAGGGGATTTCGGTCAACAGGTCTTTGGGGCGTTTCGGGGTGGTGAGCCAGGCCGGCGGACCGCCAACCGGTGGGAAGGCTTCCCACGAATCGGCGCAACTGGCGAGGGGGACGCCCATCCAGCGGTCGCTCAATACATCTACATACCAATAGGTTTGGTCGGGATCTCCCAGGTCGGTTTCGACAGCGCGCACCTGGGCGTCGAAGATTGCACTGCTATCGCCATAACTGGAGAAAGCCCAGAATGCTACGCTAACGCCCTCTTCATCGGTGGGCGCAAGGCGGATTCGACAGGGCGAATCGCAGGTAAAGGGTTCGCCGTCAATGGTTCCGCCAATGGCGGTGATTTTTTCGTTGGGAAGCGGTTCTTCCCCTGTAATGACCAGCGTGGGCAGGTATTCGCACAGGGTCGTGGAGGCGGTGGAGACGACTTGGCAGTCTTCCAAGGCTATCCAGGCCACAGCCGGTGGCAGTTCGACTGTAATCTCGCGCTCTGCCGTTTTGGAATCTACCAGGTAGATGTAATATCCTTTGCATTCTTTGGGGTTGCTTTTCACGCACAAGTCTTGTGCCCACCACATGTCGGCCACCTCTTCAGGACAGTTGGCGTAGACTTCCTCGTAGGTGGGGTATCCCTCATGGTCTATGGCAAGTTTGCAAACCACGCTGTCGTTCTTCCAGCGCGCCATCCACCAGGTGTATTGAGTGTACTCGACAAAAATGGAGGCAAAGCGATCTGGGCCGGGAGGCGTTTCGTCGGCGTGACGGAGGCCGGGCAGCGCAAGCAAGCCGCGGCTTGGATAAGAGGCGAACGCGCTTCCTATCAGGATGATGAGCAGGCTCACCGTCAAGAGGCCGAGTCCGGGCTGACGTGGTTTCCCTTTCATAAAAAAGTCCACTTTTATTATAGCGGACTCTGAGGAAATTTCAATTACGACTTTGTTTCATCTAAATCTTGAAGCGTCATCAGGTCTTGTTGTAGACTGCGGAAACGCACGGCCAGGCTGATGACGTAAAGCAGCATGACGCCAAAGGCAATAGCATAGCCGGCAATCATGTAGCCAGAAGTGTCGGGCGGAGGGGTGAGAAAGGACATGCTTACCTCATGATTTTGAGTTTGAGTTGTTCCACCTGGTCGGCCAGTTCGCCCAAGCGGATGCGGTTCCAGAACAGGTCTATGAAAATGATGGTGAAGGCAAACAGGGCAAAGAAGAAGGCTGTTTTCATGTCGCCGGTCATGTTGAAGCCGCCCTGGGCTTCGGCGCTGGGGGTGCCAATGACCACCGGGTGGATGGTGCGGAACAGGCGAATAGCCATGAACGTAATCGGAACGCTGACGGCGCCAATGAGGGTGTACACGGCTCCAAAGCGGGCGCGGCGCTCGGGGTCTTCGATGCCCTGGCGCAGCATGAAGTAGGCGATGTAGATGAGTTCTGTGATGGCGGCGGTGGTCAGGCGCGGGTCCCACGTCCACCAGGTGTTCCAGACCGGGCGCGCCCAGATGGCGCCCAGAACGATGGCCAGGAAGAAGAAGACCAGGCTGATTTCAACAGCCGCAACCTCGATGTGGTCCCATTTCAAGTTGCCGCTGCGCAGGTAGGCAATGCCCGTGAGGCCCGCCGCAATGAAGCCAAGCATCCCTACCCAGGCAGTGGCGACGTGAAAGTAGAACACGCGCTGCACCTGTCCCATGACGGCTTCCGTAGGGGCAAAGACCAGGGCTAGATAGGTGGATATGCCCAGTAAGATGAGAGAGACGATATCTAAAATTGTAAGGGTAAAGGGTTTGGATTTCATAATGTTCCTTGGATAGGAGAGTAGAGAGTAGAAAGTAGAAAGTAGAGAGTAGAGAGTAGAGGGTAGAGGCAAGCGGCGCGCAAGGACTGTTCTCTGCTCTTTATTCCTCCACAACGTAATCGAATACCATGAAAGCAATCGCCGTAAAAATCACATCATAGGCAATCAGCAGGTTGAGCCAGGGCAAAATTTCTTCCCATGCTGCGCCGCTCAGATAGCCGCTGCTGGCTTTGACGGCTGAAATCAGAACCGGCACGGCCACCGGGAAGAGCAGGATGGGCAGCATGACATCCCGCGTGCGCGTCTGCACGGCCATGCTGGACAGGAGCGTGCCAACGGCCGTATACCCAATTGAGCCGAGCAAAATGACCGCCAGCAAGCCAGGATGGAACAGGTTGGTGTTGTAGAGCAGGCTGTACACCGGCAAGACAATCGCCTCGACAATCAGCATGAAGGCCAGGTTACTGATGACCTTGCCAAAGTAGATGGCAGAACGGTCTACCGGCGCAAGCAGCAAGCCGTCCAGGCAGCCACGATCCTTTTCCACTGCCAGCGAGCGGTTCAAGCCAAGCGTGCCAGCAAAGGCAAAGGTCGTCCACAACACACCGGACGTTACCGAGCGGCGTGTGGCAATGTCCAGCTCGAGGGCAAAATTGAAGATGAGGATGACGAGCAGGGAAAAGACCAGCATAGCCGAAAGCAGTTCGCGCGAGCGCAGTTCGGCGGCCAGGTCTTTCCAGGCTACGGCGGCAACCGCCCGGAGGAAGGAGGAGCGGGGATTCATCAGTTATCAGTGTTCAGTAGTCTGTGATCAGTGACCAGCGTACCTTTGTATCTGTATACCTGCGTGCGTGACTACGCCGCCAGCGCCTGCTTGTAGAAGGAAAGCAGGTTGTCTTTTCCTAAACTGTCGCGTGTAATCGAGGCCGCAATGGCGCCGCGCGAGAGGATGTCGAAGCGGGTCGCCAGGTCTTCGGCGCGCGCCAGGTCGTGCGAGGTCATCACCACGGTGCGGCCCTGGGCGGCAACTGTTTTCAAAACATCGTCCAGCATGGCCGAAGCGTCCTGGTCGAGGCCCGTGTACGGCTCGTCGAAGAGCATCACGTCTGGGTCGTGCAGGACGGCGCGTCCGATGGCCAGGCGCTGCTGCATGCCGCGCGAGAAAGTGCGCACCAGGTCGTGTCGGCGTGCTTGCAAACCAACCATTTCGAGGACCTGCGTAATGCGTGAGGCATGATGCCGAATGCCGTACATGCGCGCGTAGAACTCCAGATTTTCCTGGGCGGTCAGGTCAGGGTAGAGCAGCGGCAAGTGAGAGACCACACCCAGCCGCGCGCGGACAGCCGCCGCCTGACCCGGCAACTCATAGCCGGCAATTTTCACTTTCCCCATGCTTGGGCGCGAGAGCGAAGCCAGGATGCGCAGGAAGGTGGTCTTGCCGGCGCCGTTGGGGCCCAACAGTGCCACGAACTCGCCCGCCTGCACTTCGAAATCCAATCCCCGCAGCACGGTCTTCAGCCCGAAACGTTTGGTGAGTTTACGTACTTCGATCATTTTACGCATTATGCATTACGTTTTACGCATTACGTTTTACGTACACAGGTATACAAGTACACAGGTACACAGGTACATCAGGACAACTCTTTCAAACGCTCTTTCAACGCTGTGCGCCGTTCCTGGTAGGCTTCGTCGGGGATTTTGCCGGCGCGATGCAGGTCATCCAGGGCAATGATCGCATCCAAAATTTCCTCTTCGCTCTCGAAGGCATCGCCTTCCCTTTCCGTGAAGAACTCCTCTTCCTGGTTGCGGTCGCGCACATATAGCCATACGCCGGCCAAGATCAATACCAGGCCAAAGGCGCCAATGCCTATCAGCAGGGACTGATTTTGCAGCAACTCGCTTGTCGCAGAAGCCGACTTGACCTTGCCCGACAGGGTCATCTCCAGCGTTTCGCCGTTTTGCAGCCCGCTTGCCGAATAGACCTGAAAACGCGCCCCCGGCTGCATTTCCTTCACGCCCTCGTCGGTCAATTGCTTGCTCTGTGCTTTGATGCCTTCTGGGACGACTACTTTTGCCGAAGAAACCGGCAGGGCAAATGGCAGCGCCAGTTCCAGTTTTTTCTCGTAAGGGAAGACATAGAATGCAATGATGCCGTAGCGTTCGCTGCTTGGCGGCAGGGCAAAGCCTTTGTCGAAGGACAATAAGGGCGCGCTGTCTTGGGTCAATTGGAAATCTATCTGCGTGGCTTGCTTGGGCATGGGCAGGAAGGGAACGGATGAACCGTCGCTTTCTACGGTCACGGTTTGGCTGCCCTGGTTGGTAATGTAAAATTGCTCGAACACGCGCACCGTGCCATCGGGGTTGAACTCTGTAAAAATGAACAGTTCGTCAATCACCAGCGCGCTCGTCTTGGGGGTGCTTTCGTACACCGTCACATCCGACAGGGTGATCTCGCCTTTTCCCGCCTCACCAAAGACCGGTTCGGATTGGTAAAAGACACCCTGATATTCTACTTCCACTACGAAGACGCGCTCTGCGGGCATCTCGATGCCCTCGAAGCGGAAAGAGGCGTCTCGATCGGTCGTCGTACTCTCGCGGATCACCTCCTGCGGTTCGGTGTTGGCTTGCATGGCATGATCGAAGCCGTGCAAGGTGACAGACAGGCCGGCCGGCAGATTGCCGCCGCTGCCGTTGACCACTTTCCCGCTGACGGCGCTCGTTCCTTCTGATTGGACGGTCGCTTCGGGACTCGCCTGGGCTTGCTCCCCGCCTTCGAGCGGCGTCTCCTCTGCTGACGGGGTCCCGCTCGCCTCGGCAGGGGAGGGGGGAAGGCTGGCAGCGGCCTCGGCAGTTACGGTAACGGTAGCAAGCGCGGGCGTGGGAGAAGAGGCGCCCAGAGTCAGACTGCGCAGATAGGCGGCTACCGCATTCAATTCGTCTTGCGACAAGGTTTCGCCCAACGCCGGAATGTCTTGCCCGCCTGCGGCCAACAGTTCGACCAGGTCTGCTGTAGAGAGGGCGGCCATCTTTTGCGGGTCGCGGAAAGCCTCGGTTGGGCAGTCAGCGCAGTTCTCCTCGAAAAGTTGGGCGCCCAGACTGATTTGCTCTGTGGGGATGCTCAGCGATTGCGCATAAGCCACCACGTCCCAGCGTTGCTGCTCATCCAAACTGGTGAAAGCCGGCATGAATTTTTGCATGTTGCCCACCGTGACGACCAGGTACCAGTCGGCAAGCGAGGCCTGGCGGGCGAGTTCGGGCGAGCCAAGCGCCGGGACGGTGACGCCCTGACCGGCAAGTTGGGCGCTCATCGTGCCGTCACCCTGACCGGTTTCGCCGTGACAGGCGGCGCATTTCTCGGCATAGAGGGCCGCGCCATTTTGCAGGTCTGGCGTTTTTTGAGGGTAGAGTGGGCCATGGGTAGCCTGAGGCGCTGGCGGTTGAACGGCGCCCGGCGGCGGGGTGACGTCCTGCGCCAGCGTCATATTGCAGGCGGTGAGCAGGAGGGCGGTAAGTAAAAAAAGGGCGAGGTGAAATTTCATCAGGAGTCCTTGAAGAGTGTAAGGCGTAGAACGTAGTGCGTAGAACGTAGTGCGTAGTGCGTAAAACTTCGTAGATTAATTTACCGCTTTTCCGCAAGATGGACAGAAGCGGTCCGAAACCAGGATGGCTTTGCCGCATTTTGGGCAAAAACCGGCTGCTTTTTCTTTGTGCCACTGTGCGGCGTTTCGGGCTTTGCGGCGGGCGGCAATACGGGCTTCCAATTCCTCGTCGCTGAGTTCGACGGCAGGCTTTTCGGTCGCGGCGTCGGCACGGCGGGCAGCCACAGCGGCCTCTAGGCGCGCTTGGGCATCTTGGCCGGCTTCTTTGTTCATGTTGAATTCGTCCAACCGCCGCAACAGGTCGGCTCCCTGGCTCAATAACGCTGCGCGCTGAGTGGGGTAATCCTCGGCTGGGATCTTCCCTAGCAAATAATCGAATTCCAATTCTTGCAAGGTATCAATGGCTCGTTCATATTCTGCCATCAAAGCAGAATACGCATGATTTTCTTGCAGCGGTTGGCGGGCGTAACGGCGCATCAGAGGCTGGCCTACGTACATGCCCACCAGCGTCAACACGGTTAGTACGAAAAAGATTGCTCCAATGTCCACTTTCCACTCTTCCTATTCTCTGCTCTCTACTCTCTACTCTCTACTCTCTGCTCTCTTCTTCCCTATTCTGTCAGCAGCGGCTCGATGATGGCCTGAATCTCTTGCGCCGAAGCAAACGGACCGATTTTGATGTAGCGAAGGAGGCCGGCTTTGTCTATGAAGTAGGTCTCTGGCACGCCCAGGTTGCGGTTGAAGATGGCTGAGATGCGCGTTCCCAGGTCGGGGCCGTTGGGGTAGGTGATGTCGAAGCGTTCCAGGTAGGCTTTGGCGTTGTCGGGTGTGTCGGTCCAGGCGATGCCCAGAAAGACCGTTTGACCATCCTCGGCATAGGCGCGCCAGGCTTCTTCCAAATCGGCGGCTTCCTCTTCGCAGGGGCCGCACCATGAGGCCCAAAAATTGATGACGACCACCTTGCCTCGCAAGTCAGAAAGACTCACCTGCGAAGACCCTTGATACGAATAGCCCTCGAACAGGGTTAAGGTAAAATCTGGCACGGTCGAACCGGCGCTGAGAATGGGATTTTGGGCTTTGCGCAGCCCCAGCCCAATCAGGGCGAGCAAGGCGACCAACGCTGACCAAATGACGATTTGAACCCATAGCGGGATGTTGCGCCGCTGAGGGGGCGTGAGGGTGGATGAATGGCTCATCATGATTTTCTTTTCTTCAACTCTTCTTCCAGGCGGGCGATATACTCATCTTGAGACGAGGGCTGCGCTTCTTTCTCCCCCCTCTCGGCTTCCGTTATGGATGCCTGCTTCCAGGCTCGCAGGGACCTCACCAGCACGAAGACGCCGACTAAAATGACGACCGGCGGCACTACGTATGCCAGCCAGTTGAAACCCGTGCGCGGCGGTTCGGCGAGCACGCGCGCGCCGTAGTAGTCTACGAAATGCTGTTTGATTTCTGCTTCGCTCTTGCCCTCGGCTAGCATTTTGCGGATTTCTTCTCTCCACTCGTGGCAAGCCTGGGTAGGACACACATCCAGCGGCGTGTTCTCGCATACCGGGCAATAGAGTTGCCTGGCAATGGCATTGACTTCGTCGTCGGTGGGGGTGGATTCCTGCGCAGAAACGGCGGCACTCGTCAGCGTAGAGAGAACGAGAGCAAAGAGGCAGGCGTAGAGGTGAATTCGTAAAGCGTAAAGCGTAAAACGTAAAGCATGAAACGTCATACGCGCTCTACGTGTACCTGTATGTCTGTCTACTTGTGTACCTATGTAACCTGAATTCGGGATAAGCCTTCGAACCGTCCCGCGAAGTACCCGCAGGGTGAAGGCTCGATTTTGCCCATACAATTGATCTGAAAAGCCTTCGGGACGGTTATCCCGAACTGGCGTTATGTACATCGAGTGTAAGTTCATATTAGCCATCCTGTCTGCCTGGTCGTCAATCGGCGGCGCTGGGCTGGTAGGCGCGCTTGCCTTCTTGCTGCGAGGCCGGTTGAGGGTCGCGGTCGGGCCAGGCGGTAAATAACATGCCTGCAATGAAAACCAAACTCCCAATCCATAGCCAATTGACCAACGGATTGTGATAGATCTTGAAGGTAGCGCCCATCGCCGAAACCGGCTGCCAGTCTACCAGCAGGATGTAGAGGTCGTCTTGCAGGGTGCTGCGCTGGCCAGGGATGGTCATGCGCTGTTGTGTGTCGTAATAATAGTCAATGCGCGGCGTCAATTGGCCGAGATAGCGGCCATCTTTGTAAATGTTTACGACTGCGCGGGTGTAATTGACGCCTGCCGGCAGGTCGTCCCATGAGGCTACTTCTTTATATTCGACGGTGTAACCGGCGAGTTGCAGGGTGCCGCCTTGCGCAATGGTGCCTTGCGTTTCGGTTTGGAAGATTTCCAGGCCCAAGATGCCAATCGCCATCAACATCATGCTGATGTGGATGAGGTAACCGCCATAACGCCGCCGGTTTCGACTGGCTAAACGTCCAAGCGCCACGAAGAAATTTTCTTTCTGGGCGCGCTGGCGGGCGCGTGCGCCGCGGTAGGTATCGTAGAGAGTAACGAAGATCACAAAGGCCACCAGGAAGAAGCCGACCAGGGCAATCCCATTTTCAAAGCCGGTCATGTACGCCAGCACAGGCGCCAAAAACGCTAGTAGGGTCGGTTTCCACAGCGCGCGGCCAAGCGTCGCTGCCGTAGATTTGCCCCAGGCCGATAGCGGGGCAATGCCCATCAAGGCCATCAAGGCGCCGAAGAGGGGCGCATTGGCGCGCTCGTAGAAGGGCGGGCCCACCGTCACTTTTTGCCCTGTAAATAGTTCGGAGATGAGCGGAAAGATGACGCCCCAAAAGCATACCACCAATACGCTTATGAAGAGCAGGTTGTTGAGCAAGAAGAGGGCCTCGCGCGAGAGCATAGACTTCATCTCGGTCTCAGACTTCAATTCCGGCCAGCGCCAAAGAAGCAATCCCATCGAGGCGATGAAGGTCAATCCAATGAAGGTAAAGAACATCGGGCCGATGGCGCTCTGCGCAAAGGCATGTACCGAAGAAAGCACGCCAGAACGGGTCAGGAAGGTGCCGAAGATGACCAGCGCGTAGGTCAGGATGATGAGAATCATGTTCCAATGCTTGAGCAAGCCGCGCTTTTCTTGAATCATGACCGAGTGCAAGAAGGCGGTGCCGGTCAGCCACGGCATGAAGGCTGCAATTTCAACCGGGTCCCAGCCCCAATAGCCGCCCCAACCCAACACATCGTAAGCCCAGCGTCCGCCCAATACCAGGCCAAGCGAGAGGAACAACCAGGCCCACAGCGTCCACCGGCGCGTGATGTGCGTCCAGCGGTCATCCGTGCGGCCGGTGACCAGCGCTGCAATGGCAAAGGCAAATGGAATGACGAATGAAACGAAGCCCAGATACAACATGGGCGGATGGATGACCATGCCAGGGTGACGCAAAAGCGGATTGAGGCCGCGCCCATCCTGCGGCGTGAAGGGAATGCTGCCCTGCGGGCGGAAAGTATAAGCATTTACTCCTTCTGATGTTTGGAAGAATCGCGCAAATGGGTTCTCGAAGAAAAGATTCATCGAAAGGAAGAAGGCCAGCGTGATGGAGGAGACCACGATGACCCAGGGCAGAAACTCGCGGTCGCGTTCCCACTTGCGCAAGGTGACAGCAGAAGTAAATGCTGAAAGCAGCCAACCCCAAAAGAGCAGCGAGCCAGACTGTCCACCCCACCAGGCGGTGATTTTCAAATACGTGGGCATGGAACGGCTGGTCACTTCGTACACAAAAGATACGTCGTAACGATCGTTGACCAGCAGCCAAAGCAAAACCCCCGCTGAGAGCGTCAGCAGGGGAAAAGTGAGCAGTTGCGCGCGCCGGGCGCTTTCTACCCAAGCCGCCAAGTGTCGTCTCTCGCCCAGAATCGCAGCCATCACGCTATACAGCGCCAGGATGAACGTTACCAATAAAATGCCATAGCCAAAATCTGCCAGCATGGGTTCTCCTTGTAGAATTCGCTCGATTGTCTCGTATCGGAGTCCTTGCGGAGTGCAAAATCTCCCGATTTCGCTGCGTTCATCCGCTTATCCGTTTCCTGTCCGTTGGTCATCTTTCGTCTTATCCTTCTGCCTGGTCCGGTACGGCCTCTTCATACTTGGTTGGGCATTTGAGCAGCAGTTCATCGGCATAGAACACGCCGTCCTCCCCAAGATGACCGGTCATAATGGCCTGGGCTTCATTGCGCAACAGGTCCGGCATCGGACCGTGGTACACCACTTCCAATCGGGCGCGGTTGGGATCTACCACAGCCTGATGCAAGACTTCGGCCAGGCCGCCCTGGGCTTCGATATCTGCATTATCTCCAGGGACATGCGCCACAGTAAAGGACAGCGTCAAGGTCTGCGGGTCGTACTGAATCGAATCGCCAATCACTGCACCAGAAATGCGCAAGTTCTTGCCTGCTACTGTCTGGCCTTTGGCGTTGAGTTCTTCGATGGTCATGAAGTACTCGGCGCTGGCCTGCGTAGAAGAGACAATCAAATAAACGACCGCCGCCAGGATGAGGAAGCCACCCAGTAAAAATTTCGTCCGCTGCATGAAGATACCTCCAAAAGGGTTGTTAAAGGGTAGTATAGCATTGCTGTATATGCTTTGCGTCGTTCGCGCAAATCTCGATGCGTGCCGCAGTTCCCTGGGCAGGCGCAGGACAGCAACTGTAGCAACGCGGCTCCACTTTCGGCTGTGGAATAAATTCCGCATTACGCGGTATTCATTGTACACATGTAGATTAATTGTGCCTGAGAAGGGGGTCGAGATTACGGCAATAAATTTGTCAACCTGAATTTGGGATAAGCCTTCGAACCGTCCCGCGAAGTACCCGCAGGGTGAAGGCTCGGTTTTGCCTATACAATTGCTCTAAAAAGCCTTCGAGACGGTTATCCCGAATTGGCGTTTGTTGAACTTCATCATCCTGCGCTACATGCATTCATCGTACACATGCAGCAATTTCATCTGAAAAGGGAATAAGATAATCGTTTTCACATGATGTTTTGAAGGTTGTTATTCAATGGTTAGCGGCCTTATGGACAAGGTTCGAGCGTCAAGTTATTCGTATAGATATGCGTGCGGCCGATGATGTTCTTATTTTCATCTTCGGCAACGAACTGATAATGTACCCAGGCTTTGAGGAAATTTTGGCGCTCTGGGATGTTGTTTGCCCGCAAAGTGTAAAGGAAAACGCCGCTGCCGTCGTTGTCCATCACCGTGCCGAACCATGGCGTCATTTCGCCAGGTCTCTTGAACGATTCCAGGCGCGCAAACAGGTATACGCGATGGACTTCCAGAGGATGTTCCACCACGACCGTCATTTTGGTATAATTCTTTTTACACGTTCCCCAAAAGAGGTTGGTGCGTGTCAATTCGACGGAGATAAAGCCCTCCCCTGGCACATCGGCGGTGGCTTGAAAGACGGGTATGACCGTGGTCTCTTCCTCTGGCCTGGGCAGGAGAACCGGCGTGGGGGCTTCGAAGCCGGGAATGGGCGTGAAGGTATCGCGCGGAACAGGCGTCTTGGAGGGCGTGAGCGTCATCGTACTGGTTGGCGTTCGAGTGGCGGTGGGGCTGGGAGGGGGGCTGCTGGTGGGCGAAGGAGTGGGCGTGTAAAGGAATTGCATGGCCGAGCAGGCCTGCAAAAGCAATCCTGTGAGCAAAATCCACTTGGGTTGGATGAGGAAATCTCGTTTTGGCATAGTCGTAGACCTGTTCGACCTTTGCCCTTGTATTTTACAGCATTTATCCTGTCGTTGGCGCAACTTTTCCTCTTGGCTTGCATCTGATACAATGGGAACCGTAAGGCCGGCTTGCAGATAGCATCCATGTACATTCGGTGTCTCAGTGGTTCGATTTTTCAACTTTTTGCAGTGGACTCAACCATTCTTGATGAATGGGTAGGTCGTTACTGAAAATCAAAGGATTTCGCTTGAGGTAAATCAAAGATGTTCAATTTGGGAAACATTTCTGCTCCATCCACCCATGACGATGCACCGCGGCATGTCAAAGTGCTGGTGCTTGGCTCCGGCCCGGCCGGTTATGCTGCCGCGCTGTATGCTGCGCGCGCCGAACTGGCTCCTGTGGTGCTGACCGGCACGCAGTTGGGCGGTCAGGCTGCGCTGACCCACACCATCGAAAACTACCCCGGCTTTCCACAGGGCGTGGGCGGGGCCGAGTTGGGCGAACTCTTTCAGAAACAAGCGGAGCGTTTTGGCGCTGTTACAGAATTCGATACAGCGAATGCAGTGGACTTTTCACAGCAGCCCTTTCGCGTCACCACCGACAACGGTTTGTATCTGGCCGAAACCGTCATCATCAGCACCGGCGCCAGTTCGGTGCATTTGGGCGTGCCAGGCGAAGTCGAATTGACCGGCCGGGGCGTCTCTTACTGCGCCACCTGTGACGGGTGGTTTTTCAAGGACAAGCGCGTTGTGGTCGTTGGCGGCGGCGACAGCGCCCTCGAGGAGGCCCTGTTCCTCACCCGTTATGCCAGCAAAGTGACCATCGTCCATCGTCGCGACGAGTTACGGGCCGGCGCCATTTTGCAAAAACGTGCCAAAGCGCATGAAAAGATTGATTTCATTTGGAATAGCGTGGTGACGGAAGTGGTCGGCAGCGACAAAGTGGAAGCCGTCCGATTACAGAACGTTCAGACCCACGAGGAAACGGTCCTCGCTACCGATGGTGTGTTCATCTTCGTCGGCCACACACCCAACACGCAGATCTTTGCCGGGCAATTGGAGTTGGACGCGCGCGGCTACATCCAGGTCAATGAGCGCATGGAGACCAGCGTGCCGGGCGTCTTTGCGGCGGGCGAGGCGGCCGATCCGCATTTTCGGCAGGTCGTCACCTCGGCAGGCATGGGGGCGGCGGCTGCTATTCAGGCGGCGCGGTATCTCGAAGAACGGGAGCAGGTCGCGGGTCCGGCATGAAGCGTTTAGGAGACTTTGCCAGCGCATGGCGGTCTCCTTTTTATTCTCTTTTCTTGGAGGTAGTATGACAAAAAAGATTTCGATTATCGGCGCTGGGATGACCGGCGCCTCGACGGCCGTCTGGTTGTCGGCGCGCGAATTGGCCGATTTGGTGTTGGTTGATGTGGTGGAGGGGATGCCGCAGGGCAAGAGCCTCGACCTGTTGCAAGCCATGCCCATCCTCGGTAAGGATGTCGCCATCGTCGGTTCCAACGACTATGCCGCCACGCAAGGCTCAGACATTATCATCATCACGGCCGGACTGGCGCGTAAGCCCGGTATGTCGCGTGAAGATTTGCTCACCGCCAATGCCGAAATCGTCGGCACCGCTGCTACCGAGACGTTGAAATATTCGCCGCAAGCCTATTTCATCGTGCTAACCAATCCGCTCGATACCATGGCCTACCTGACCCTGAAGCGCACCGGCCTGCCGCGCAACCGCGTGGTGGGGCAGGCAGGCATTCTCGATTCGGCACGCATGCGCGCTTTCGTGGCCCTGGAAACCGGCATCAGCGTGGAAAATATCGCCTGTTATGTGCTGGGCGGGCATGGCGACGAAATGGTGCCGCTCACCCGTCATTCCAACGTGGCCGGCATCCCGCTGCGTGAATACCTTCCCGCCGACAAACTGGAAGCCATTGTCAACCGCACCCGAAAGGGCGGCGGCGAAATTGTCAACCTGTTGAAGACTTCAGCCTACTATGCGCCGGCGGCCGCTTGCGCCCAAATGGCCGAAGCCATCTTGAAAGACAAGAAACTCATCGTTCCGGCCTCGGCTTATATGCAGGGCGAATACGGCTTGAACGATATGTTCTTCGGCGTGCCGGTGGTGCTAGGGGCAAACGGTATGGAAAAAATCATCGAGTACAGCCTGGATGCGGACGAAAAAGCCGCTTTGGATAAATCTGCCGCGTTCGTTCGCGAGACGCATGACGCTTTGCGCAGCCTGGTCAAGTTCTAATTTTGGAGGTAATCTCATGCTTTTGCACGATCAAATTGCTGCTCAACTTCCTGCCTGGCGAGAGCGCTACAAGGCTCTAGCCAAAGACCATGCCGATGTAGTGGTTGCGCAGGTCACGGTGGGGCAAATCGTGGGTGGGATGCGCGACATCAAATCTCTGCTTACTGATATTTCATTCGTAGACCCGGCCGAGGGCATTCGCTTTCGCGGTATGTCCATCCCCGAAGTGCTGGCCGCGCTGCCCAAACCCGAAGGCGCCGATATGCCCTACGTGGGCGGGCTGTATTACCTGCTCCTGATCGGCGCTGTCCCTACCCGTGAGCAGGCGCTAGCAGTGGAATCCGAATGGCAAAGGCGCAGCGCTATCCCTCCGCACGTCTACCAGATGCTGCGCAACATGCCGCGCGACACGCACCCCATGACGCTCTTTACGCTGGGCGTCCAGGCTTTGCAGCCGCAGTCGGAATTTGCCCGCCGTTACAAAGAAGGCATGAAGAAAGATGTCTACTGGGAACCCGCGCTGGAAGATTCCCTCAACCTGACTGCCAAACTACCCTTATTGGCTGCTTTCATCTATAACTTGAAGTACAAGCATGATGTCGAACCGCGCCTCGACCCTAATCTGGACTACGGCGCCAACTTTGCCCGCATGATGGGCGTGGACGACCCACAGGGCTACGCCGACCTGGCGCGCCTATATTTCATCCTGCACTCTGACCACGAATCGGGGAACGCCTCGGCTCATGCCACCCATTTGGCTGCTTCCACGCTCTCGGACATTTACTACGCCTTTTCGGCCGGCTTGAACGCCCTGGCCGGTCCGCTGCACGGATTGGCCAATCAGGAGTGTCTGGGCTGGCTGCTGGACGTGTTGAAACAGTTCGGCGGAGTGCCTTCGCGTGACGACTTGTACAAATTTGCTTGGAATACGCTCGACAGCGGCAAGGTCATCCCTGGCTACGGCCACGCCGTCTTGCGTGTCCCTGACCCTCGTTTTACCGCCCAGATGGAATTTGCCAAAGCGCGTTTCCCGCAGGACGATCTCATCCGCTTGGCCGATTTGGTCTTCGATGTCGTCCCGACGGTGCTGAAGGAGCAGGGTAAGGCCAAGAATCCGGCGCCCAACGTAGACGCCATCTCCGGCGCCCTGCAATACCATTATGGCGTGCGCGAGTTCGACTTTTACACGGTCTTGTTTGGCGTGGGCCGCGCTTTGGGCGTTACAGCCAACTACGTGTGGGCGCGCGCGCTCGGCCAGCCTATCGAGCGTCCCAAGTCTGTTACGACCAAAATGCTCGAGGATTTGGTCGCCAAGGCT
>DAOUCM010000047.1:0-8327 GCA_034431895.1 Anaerolineales bacterium | reverse complement strand
TCTAAAAACGCTATGTTTTTTGTCACTGCGAGCGATAGCGAAGCAGTCTCCCGGTCTGCCAGGAGATTGCTTCGTCGCAAAGAACGCTCCTCGCAATGACAACTATGCGAAAATGTGACATTGTCAAAGTAGATAGGGATGCCCCTGCGCGCCTGGCTCTACTCTCCCTGCGCGGCATTACAGGCTGTTGGAAGTTTCCAACCCATGCGCGTCGGCAATTTCGTCTAGCAGGATTTCGATTTCGTCCAGGAAATGGTCCAATCCCTGTACGCGCTCGGCAAAATGGACCCCCGCCAGTCCCAGTTGCGCGCAGGCCTCGCGCCAGGGACGAATGTCTGCATCGGGCAGGGTGAGGGCGGCAAACGTCCAGGTATTGAGCAGTGGCCAGAGCATTGCAGCCGGTTCGTCTCCGCCCAACATGGCTGTGAAGCATTTCTGGTAATAGTTCGAGCGCGCCGTGTGAATGCGCGGATCGGCTTTGCCGCTCTCGAAGGCCGCTTCGAACATAGCAGCCCAGCCGGGCAGCCAGCCTTCCAGCGTGGAGGCCTGCAAAGCGGCGCCGCCCAGCAAGCCGAGCAGCCCGGCGCTCATGCCCGGACGCCCAGCCTGCTCGGCCAGCCCTGGGAACAGCAGCAGCAGACGGCGTTCTGGCAGCGGCGGGCCGTGCAGTTCGGCAATGGCGTTGGCGGCGTGGTAGAGCGACTTGAGGTATTTGGCCACCTCCTTTGGCCCGGCGTTCTCGCCCACGTCCATCAGGTCGAACCAGATTTGGCGTCCATGGTCGAGCAGTTTACGGCAGCGCGTCAGCACCAGCGCCGGTTCGTGGAACTCGAAGCCCGCCCGCACTGCTGCCTGCGTAAACTCGAAGAAATGCTGGCTTTCGAACAGCAACATGGGATCGTAAATCTCGTACCCCAGCCAGGGGTTGACCCGCAATTCGCGCGGCGGCTGGTAATCGGCCTTGCAGCGATAGGAAATGTCTATGTGAAAGTCTGGCGTGAGCGGCACGATCTCTCGCAAGCGGGGCGGTTTCGTGGCCGTTACCAGCACCAGGTCAATATCGGTCACGCCTCCCAGGAAGGGCTGCTCGGTCAGCAGCGAGCCGGTCAGGTAAGCGGCGATGATGGACTTGTCTGCGAAGGCGCGCGCTTGGGCAGTCTCTTTGGCAAGGCGGATGAGGGTTTCTCGTGTGACGCGCATGTGAAAGGCTCTCTAATCTGATTTGGCGCTCGAAGCGGGCGGCGGGGGTGCGGGAGAATTTTCGGGCAGGGGCAGCCGCGGTTGAAACGGAGACAGGCCCAGGCTTTGTTTGATGCGGTTCTCGATCAGCGCCAAATGTTCCGCATTTTGGACGATGTTCAGGTGGTTCGTGTCTATTTTCAGCACCGGCACATGGTCATACGGGCGGGAAAAGAAGTCCTCATAGGCCAGGTTCAATTCGTCAATGTAGGCGCGTTCCATTTGCCGCTCGTAGGGGCGGTCGCGCAGGGCAATGCGCCCCATCAGCACGTCGGTGCTGGCTTGCAAGTACACAATCAGGTCGGGCTTGGGGATTTTTTCTCCCAGCGCCTCATGCACTTTGTGATACATTTCGAGTTCATCGCCGCTCAGGTTGATGCCTGCAAAGAGCGCATCTTTGGCAAAGGTGTAATCGGCCAGCAGGTTCTTGCCGGCGGATAAGATTTGCGGCACGGTGCTGTTCTGCTGACGGTAGCGGCTGAGCAGGAAGAAGATTTGCGTCTGGAAGGCATAGCGTGCCCGGTCGGCGTAGAAGTCGGATAGGAACGGGTTTTCTTCGAAGATTTCGAGCAAGAGTTCGGCGTCGAAACGGGGTTGCAGCAGGCGGGCCAGGGTGGTCTTGCCTACGCCGATCACCCCTTCGATGGCTACGTACATGGGCAGGCTCCGGCAGGTAGAATGGATTAAGGATACCACAAAGTAAGGCCGAATGCACCAACGGTGTGTGCGTAAAAAATCTGCAGATTTCGCAGGTAACGCAGGTGTTTCCTGAATGGTAGTGGTCACTTACTTTTCATCCACTCCCAATAAAGCAACCCACCTGACCGCTTCCCTGCGGTATAATGCCCGTGTTATGCCACGCCGTAAAGCGCCCGAAGATTTGTCTGTAGAAGAATTGCGCCGCCTGCTCATCGAAAAGCGGCGGGGTGTGCGCCGTGAACGGTTGGAGCATTTTCGCCGCACGGGGCGGGTCATTGATGTGGCTCCTCCCCTGCCCGTTCAATGGACAGAGTCGCCTGTCCCGGCGGCGGTGGTAGATACCATAGACGAAACGGCAGCGCCCAACAAGACCGGAAGCGCCTCCGAAACGGGGGCCGGGCGGGTTTCGGCTGCGAGGCGGCGCGGATTTGTGGATCGCGCCCTGCTGATGGTGGAGGTCCTGGCTGTTGTGGGGCTGGTCGGCATTCTGCTGGCTGTCTTTGGCTTACTGCGCAACTTGAATCGGGAAGTGGCAGCGGCGCTCAACCCCGAAACGCCTACGCCTACTCCGCTGGTGATGGCCGTGGTGCTGCCCTCTGGGCATATGCCGCCCGATGCGCAGGGCAATACCCGCCCCAACGAGGCCGAGATTCCAGAACATCTGCGCCCGTTGGTGCAGTCGCTGGCGAACATGCCTCCGCCAACGCCTGCGCCCGACCAGGCTGTGCGTCTGCAAATCCCGCGTCTGAAGTTGGATGCGCCGGTGGTGCAGGGCGATGGCTGGGAACAGTTGAAGAAGGGCGTGGGGCAACATATCGGCTCTGCCAACCCCGGACAGAACGGCAACGTGGTGCTGACGGCGCACAATGACGTGTACGGTGAGTTGTTCCGCGACCTCGATCAATTGCAGCCCGGCGACAACATCATCGTGTACACACAGCAGAGGCAATTTGTCTATGTGGTAGAGCGAACGGCCATTGTGGAGCCGACCGCGGTGGAAGTGATGGCTTCTACCGGCAGCCCTACCGTTACATTGATTTCGTGTTATCCTTATCTGGTAGACAGCCAGCGCATTGTTGTATTTGCGCGGTTGCAAAATTAGGGTATCTTCTCCATAAAGTGGGAAAGCCAATACGCTCCCATTTACTAGAGAAGATACCGTAGGAGTAGAGCATGGCAAAGAAAAGCAAACGACCTGTTGGCAGCCGTCAGACGGCGGTTGTCACACCGGCGCCGCAGAGCGGCTTCAACCCCGATTACAGCGCCGTCAAGAAAGACTTGAAGACCATCGGTTCGTTAGCGGGCTTCTTCATTCTTGTCTTGATTGTGCTATCCTTTTTCTTGCGGTAATCTCTATGACTCGCATGTTTGTCCCTGGCCCGGTAGATGTGGACGAAACCATCCTGAACGCGCAGGCGCAACCCATGTTGCCGCATCGCAGCAAGGAATTCGAGGATGTTTTTCGCCGCGCATCCGAAAAGGCGCGCCAACTGTTCTTCACCCGTTACCGCGTCTTCTTGACCGCCTCCTCGGGAACCGGCTTACAGGAAGCCGCCATCCGTAATTTTGTCGAGAGGAAAGTGCTTTCTTGCGTCAACGGCGCTTTTGCCGACCGTTGGTACGAAGTGGCTGTGACCAACGGCAAAGAAGCGGAAAAACTGACCTTCGAATGGGACCAGCCGGTCGATCCGGACCGTGTGGCGGCTGCCGTCAAAAAAGGCGGATTCGAGGCCCTGACCATCGTTCACAACGAGACCTCCACCGGCTTGCAAAACCCGGTACGAGAGGTGGCCGAGGCGGTGCGCGCTGCCGCGCCCGATACGCTCATCCTGGTAGATGCAGTCTCTTCTCTGGGAGGGGCGAAAATCGAGATGGACGCCTGGGGTCTCGATATGGTGTTGACCTCCTCCCAAAAGGCCATTGCCCTGCCGCCTGGCCTGGCGCTGGGGGCAGTCAGCGACCGCGCCATGAAAAAGGCCGAAAAAGTACAAAATCGCGGCTGGTATTTCGACTTGTTGCGCATGGAAAAGCATCGCCTGAAAGATTCCTCTCCGGCTACCCCGGCCATGTCGCTCATTTTTGCGCTCGATGCCCAACTCGACCGTATCCTGGCCGAAGGGCTGGAGGCGCGCTTTGCGCGGCATTCTGCTATGGCCCGGCGTGTGCAGGATTGGGCCACGGCGAATGGGTTGGCTGTCTATGCGCCCGAAGGCTACCGTTCTCAGACCGTTACGACCATCAAAAACGAGCGCGGCTGGGATGTGGCGGCTCTGAATGCCTTCTTGAAAGAACGCGGCATGAGAATTGCCAACGGCTACGGCCCGCTCAAGAACGTCACCTTCCGTATCGCTCACATGGGCGAAATCCAGATGAGCGACATCGAACGGCTCCTGGAGGCGATGGAGGCATATCGAGACCAGATGTAAGGATTTTTGTAACTGGCTACTCCCCTTGCACCCTCCTCACCCTACTCCTTCTCCCGCCGGAAGAGGGGTAGGGTGAGGCATCGAAGACCCTTTCTGTGCGGCGTATGATTCCTTTACGCTTGCGTCTCTCTGGATTCCTTTCTTACCGCGAAGCGGTCGAGGTGGATTTCACGGCCTTTAGCCTGGCCTGCATTGCCGGATCCAACGGCGCCGGAAAATCTTCGCTGCTCGACGCTTTGACCTGGGCGCTCTTTGGGCAAGCGCGTGGACGAAGCGACCAGGTCATCCACTTGCACCCTCAGGTCAAAGCCGCCGAGGTCACGTTGACCTTTGCTTATGAAGGGAATATCTATCGCGTCATCCGCAGCCTGCCAAGGGGAAAGAGCGCCTTGCTGGAATTCCAGATTGCCGAGAAAGAAAAAGGAAAGGACAGCGGCGAGAGAAGCGCAGCCCTCCAATCCCTGTCCTGGCGGCCCTTGACCGAACGGACGCTGCGAGAGACCCAGGCGCGCATCGAATCTACCCTGCGCTTGGATTACGAAACTTTCGTCAATGCCTCCTTTTTCTTGCAGGGCAAAGCCGACCAATTCAGCCAGCAGAATGCCGCTCGGCGCAAAGAAGTGCTGAGCAGCGTTCTAGGCCTCGAAATCTGGGAGACCTACCGCGAGCGGACCGCTGCCCGACGTAAAGAGATCGAGAGGCAAATTGCCGGTCTGGAACATTCCATTGCTGATATCGATTCCGAACTGGCAGAAGAGGAGGCGCGCAAGCGCCGTCTCAGGGAATTGGAATCTGACTTGAAACAACTCCAGCAGGCACGCCAGGCGCAGGAGAGCGCCTTGGAAGACTTGCGGCAGGCGCTGGCCCGGCTGGACCGCGACTTGGCAGCAGAAAAGGCCAGGTTGGAAGAAGAACGCAGAGGGTTGACCGAGCAAGAAGCGGCCATCCGTCATCAATTGGCGGCAGCGGATGAGTTGACGGCCAAAATCGAAGGGACACAAAAGGCGCTGGCAGAGGCCGAAGCGCAGATTGCCGAACGTAGCGCCTTGGAAGAACGAAACAACGCGGCGCGCGAGGAATTGGCTCGCTTGAAAGCCGAGAACGACCTGCGAAAACGGGAGATGGACGAGTTGAAGGCGCGCATAGACCGGCTGTCGGCGGCTCAGGGGGCAACCTGTCCCTTGTGCGGGCAGACGCTCAGCGAGGCGCACCGCCGCTCTACGCTGCAACGTCTACAAGACGAAGGCCGTCAAAAAGGCGACCGTTATCGCGCCAATAAAGCCCGCATAGACGAACTTGTCCAACAAATTGCTAACCATGAGACGCAAATAGCCCGAGCCGCCAACGCCGAGAGACAGCGTTTAGCGCTCTCCAATTCCCTTGCTCAGTGGATGGACCAAATCGAAAAAGCCCAAAATGCCGCCAAAGAGTGGGAGGCGGCGGGCGCCAAACGCTTACAAGCAGTGCAGGCATTACTCGCCAGCCAAAAATTTGCGTTCGAAGCCCAGCCGCCGGCGGGCAGCCTGGCGCAGGCCGAACGCGCTTTGCTCCAATTGCAGGAACAAGAGAACGCCAAGAATCAAGAGGTGGGCGCGGCTCGTCAATTGGTAGAAGTGTTGAAAACGTTGAGGCAGCGCCGGCAAACGCTCATTGCCGCCCGCGACGAGAAATTGCTTCTGGTGGCGCGTCACAAGACCTTGGAACGCGCTTTTGGCAAGGATGGCGTGCCGGCCCTGCTCATCGAACAAGCCTTGCCGCAAATCGAGGCGCGCGCCAACGACTTGCTCGACCACCTGAGCGGCGGGACGATGAGCATCCGCTTTGCAACCCAGGCCGCTTATAAAGACAAGAAACGCGATGACTTGAAAGAGACGCTCGATATTCTCATCAGCGATGGCGCCGGCCTGCGCGAGTATGAGATGTATTCGGGCGGCGAGCGTTTTCGCGTGGATTTTGCCATCCGCCTGGCTTTGTCTGAAGTGCTGGCCCAGCGCAAAGGGGCGCGCTTGCAGACCTTGGTGATAGACGAGGGCTTTGGTTCACAAGATGCGCAGGGACGTCAGCGTCTGGTAGAGGCCATCAACCTGGTAAAGGACGATTTCGCCAAAATCCTGGTCATCACCCATTTGGACGAACTGAAAGACGCCTTTCCCCACCGTATCGAGGTAGAGAAGACCGAACGCGGCTCGCAAATCAAGGTGGTCTGACGGCGGCGTTCTATCCCAGTCACCCGCCGAGCCTGGTCGAAAGCCACAGGGCAGGGGAAAGATTTTTCCTTCTGGTATCATCAAAGATAATGTTTATCCGCTTCATCTTTTTTTTTGTCTGTAGGACGAGTCTCGGGCTTGTCCTACAGAATCTTCATGTGAGAGGCAATCGCGATGACCCATCCATTCAAATCCGTTCCTGTACTGCCGTCTGAAATTACGCCCAAATCAGCGTATCTCTCTCGGCGCGATTTTCTCAAGGCGGCCGGCATCCTCACCGGCGGGGCATTGCTGGCAGCGTGCAGCGTCGAGGCCGGGGGAACGCCGAAGGCCGGCCAGCAGGCCCAGGGTCCAGAGAACGAAGCGGGCGTTCCTTCGCCTGCGGGCAAAACGGATGAGTTGGGCGATGCCGTCAACTCGTATGATGACATCACCCATTACAACAATTTCTACGAGTTCAGCACCGACAAGCAGGCCGTGGCCGCGCTGTCCAAAGATTTCCAAACCAGCCCGTGGACGCTGGAAGTGGGCGGGTTGGTGTCTAATCCCAAGACCTACGGCGTCGAAGACCTGCTCAGGTTGTTCCCGCAAGAGGAGCGCATCTATCGGATGCGTTGTGTAGAGGGTTGGAGCATGGTCATTCCGTGGAACGGCTTCCCGCTGGCGCAGTTGTTGAAAGAGGCGCAGCCGCTCAGCGACGCCCGCTATGTGCGTTTCGAGGCGCTGTATGACCCGCAGGAATTCCCTGGACAAAGCAGTCCTTTCTATCCCTGGCCGTATCAGGAGGGGTTGCGCCTGGACGAAGCCCTGCACGACCTGACCATTTTGGCAACTGGGCTGTACGGTGATTTGATGCCGGCCCAGAACGGCGCGCCTATCCGCCTGGTGGTGCCGTGGAAGTATGGCTTCAAGTCCATCAAATCCATCGTCAAAATCGAATTGGTGGCCGAGCAGCCGGCCACGCTGTGGAACAGTGTGGCGCCGCAAGAATACGGCTTCTATTCAAACGTCAACCCGCAGGTGCCGCATCCGCGCTGGTCGCAAGCCACTGAACGGCGCATCGGTGAGTTGGGACGCCGCCCGACCTTGATGTTCAACGGCTACGCCGAACAGGTGGCCGCGTTGTACCAAGGGATGGACCTGGCTAAGTATTATTGATGAAAGCGCGCTTTACACCCCTGCAAATCCTGGTGCATCTCTACGCCTGGAGCGCCATCGCCCACCTGATGTTCGATTTTGCGTTGGGCAACCTATCTCCCAATCCCATTCAAGACCTCGAACAGCGCACCGGTCGTCATGCCATCACCTTGCTGGTGCTTTCGCTGTTGTGTACGCCGCTCGATAGCCTCTTGGGTTGGAAAGAACCTCTCGAACGCCGCCGCGCGTTGGGTTTATATGCTTTCCTGTATGCCGCGCTCCACATGCTCATTTACCTGGACCTGGATTACGCACTGGCCTGGAGCCGCCTGCTCCAGAACGTCATCGAAAAGCCTTTTGTGCTGGTGGGGGCGGTCACTTTCTTGCTGCTCGTCCCACTGGCAGTGACCTCTTTCGACGTTTGGAAGAGACGCCTGAAAAAGAATTGGAAACGTCTGCACCGCCTGGTGTATTTGATTGCTCCGCTGGCGGTATTGCATTATGGACTCTCGAAAAAGGGGGATTTTCTGCAATTGCAGGGCGACGTGACCCGGCCTCTCGTCTATGGATTGCTGGTCTTGATCCTGCTGATTGTGCGCGTTCCTGCTGTGCGCCGCAT
>DAOUCM010000046.1:0-1744 GCA_034431895.1 Anaerolineales bacterium | reverse complement strand
GGAAAGTGTGTTCGAGCAAGATGTTCAAAGAGACGCGCGGATCGAGGCTGGACGTGATGGCCTGGTCAATGGTTTGCAGCGATTGGAGTTGTTCGAGGTGGCGTTGCGTTTCTTCGTGCAAGCGGGCGCGCTGGATGGCGTTGCCGGCCATGTCGGCGATGGCGGTGAGCAGGCGTTTTTCTTCGTCGCTGAAATCGTGGCGTTCGGCATACCACAGGTGCATGATGCCGATGACGCGCGCTTCAGCCTTGAGCGGCAGGGAGATGCCGCTGGTGAGGCGCTGCATAAATTCCACCTCGTGCGGCAGGGGCTGGTTGGTGGGGTCGGCGCGCCAGTCAGTCGTTATGTAGATTTCGCCGCGCTCACCCACCCAGCCGGTGACGCCCTGGCCGGGGCGGTGGCGCAGGCCGGCGGTGTCGGTCTGCCAGCGTCCGTCGGCGGTTATCCAGCCGTGTGAGACCCACTCGCTGCTGGCTTCCTCCCACAGGTAAATGGAGCCGGACGCGGCGCTCACCGCCTGCGCTGCGCGCTGAATGAAGAGCGGCAGCATTTCTTCCGCTGTGTGCGCCTGACGCAAGGCCGATGAGAGGGATTGGAGAATTTCCAGTTCGTACAAACGCTGTTGAATGTCCTCGAATAAGCGGGCGTTTTCGACGGAGGCGGAAAATTGGGCGGCAATCGTCTCTAATACAGCGCGATGATTGTCCGTGTATATGTGTGGTTGATAGGACTGCGTTGAGATCATCCCAAAGGTGCGATTGCCGCGTTTCAAAGGGATGGCGAGAATCGAGCGAACGTGCTCCGGACGTCCAAAATGGACTGCCCGAACATCGCTGTGGGCAGGGTAATCCTCAACTAGCAGGGTTATCCCTTGTTCGATGACCTGCCCACTCAGTCCCTGCCCGCGCGGGACTCGGGTGGGCGGATACAGTTTTCCACTGTCGTAGCGATAAACAGCATGATAATTGCCGCCCTTTTCGTCCTCCAACACAATGACAAATGCATCGCTTGGCATGACGCTTTGTACTGCCTCGTGCAAACTGGCGTAGGTTTTTTGAGGATCGAAGCCGGCTACCAGTAAATTCTGGCTGGAGCGATGAAGCGCGTCCAACTCTGCCAATCTCTTTTTCATATCTTCGAACAGGCGGGCATTGGAGACGGCGGAAGCAGCCAGCGAAGCGAAGGCCTGGAGCAGGTCGAGGTCGTTCGGCTGGAAGGGCCGCCCGCTGCCCACGCGGCGGATGCTGATGACGCCGATGGTCTTTTCGCCGCTTTTGAGCGGAGCGAACATGAGGGCTTCGGGTTCTTCCTCGGTGCCTGGCACGGTTTGGGCGCGCGGGTCGTTGAGCATGTCGTTGACGATTTCCGCTTCACCCGTCAGCGCCACGTGACCGGTGACGCCGTAGCCCAGGGGGATGGTGAGATCGGCAAAGGCAACTTCGCTTTCGGCCAGCGCCAAAACGCAGCGCAAGGTCTTGTTATCAGGTTCGAGCAGGAAGATGCGGCAGCCATCGGCGGCGAACAGATGGCGGGCGCGCTCACCGATGGTTTGCAGGGTCTCCTGCAGGTCGAGGCTGGAGAGCGAGAGAGAGGCATTCAGCAGCGAGGCGGTCTCTTCGGCGCGGCGGCGCGTCTCCTCGAACAGGCGGGCGTTTTGGATGGCGGCGGCGGTCTGGACGGCAAACAGGGAGAGCAGGCGCTCATCTGCCTCGGTGAATTTCCGCTCGCTTTCGCCAGTTTCATG
>DAOUCM010000045.1:0-21036 GCA_034431895.1 Anaerolineales bacterium | reverse complement strand
ATGCTGGATTCTCATTGACACAACCAGTAAGAAAGGTATACTATCCGGTATCATTTCAATTGGTGAGAAAATCATGTTGACATTACCGATAATTTTATTGCTCGAAGGCTTTTCCTTTGTCGTTCTGTTTGGCGTGGTCTCCTTGCTAAAGCGTGAGGGGCTTTCCTGGCGTTTTGCTATCGAGGCCGTCTTGTTGACTGTGCTGGTCAGCGGAGCGGTATACCTGGTGGATGTTCAAGTGCATCCGGTCTTGTTCTTGGTGTTTCTCTATCTGGCGACCATGCGGGTACGCATCCTGGTTGATGCGGGCAGTCTCTTTGCCCAACGCGCTCGCTTCGGCCTGGCCGATAGATTGTATGCCCTGGCGGCTGCTTTGTGGCCAGACGAGGCTGCTCGCTTGATTGTCCAAGTCAACCAGGCCACCTCCTTACTGCAACAGCAAAAACTCGATGAGGCGATTACTGCTTTCCATGACATCCTTGCGCAGGCCAAACAAGGTTACCTGGGCGTCAAATACGAGGCCGCCGCCCGTTACAATCTGGGCGTCGCTTACCTGCGCAAGAAAATGTACTCAGATGCTTCCATCGCCTTCAATACCGTCATAGACACCTGGCCCGCTTCAGAATATGCCCGCCGCGCAGAAATCGCTTTGGAGCAACAACGCCACAAGCGCCAGTCAGCCGAAAAAACGTCATAATTCTTTTGCGGGGTGTGGGAAGCGAAAACACATCTACCTCTTAAGAAAATATGCCCTAACACGTTTATTGTACAAATTTACCGTCTCAAAGTCAATAAATTTTTAATAAAAATTTTCCTCATTCGGCCTCAGCCAGCAAGACGCTCTTTTTGCGCTTTCAATTCAATCGGGAGTAAGGAGGCGTAGACGAAGTCTGCTACGGGGGTGGCAATGCCTAATTCGCGTCCCTTGCGCCCAACGACACCAATCATCGCTTCGATCTCGGACGGGCGGCCTGCCCCTACGTCCAGCTGCATGGAGGCTTTGATGGTCGGCGAAGCATTATCAATGAAATCCAACGATTTTTGAACGACATCTGTATCCAAGTTCACACCCTGGGCACGCGCTACTGATTCCACTTCCTGCATCAGGGCAATAACCAGCGCCCGCGTCTGTGGCACCTCCCGCCAGTCGCCTATCGGCAGGCGCGTCAACGCCCCCATGCTGCTGGCGGCAGCAATGAAGACCAGTTTGGTCCACAGTGCTTTTTGGATGTCTGTTGAGATTTCGACGGTGATTCCCGCCTCTTTCAGCACGGCCTCGATCGCGCGGGCGCGCTCGGATATGCGACCGTCCATTTCTCCAAAGATGATGCGTCGGAACTGGGAAACCTGCTTGACGACGCCCGGCGCTTCGATCGCAGACGAGATCTGGGTGACGCCGCCCAAAACGTGTTCGCTGCCGATGATCTTCCCAATTCGTTCCGCCGCGTCTACGCCATTTTGCAGGCTGATGACCGCTGTATGTGGGCCAACAGCCGGACGAATCAAAGCAGCCGCCTCATCAGTGCTATACGTTTTGACACAAAACAGAATCAAATCCACCGCCCCGGCCTCGGCTGGCTTATCGGTAGCGCGCGCCGGCTGAACGATAAAGTCGCCGTGAACGCTCTTGACCTGCAAACCGCTCGTCCGCAGGGCTTGCAAGTGCGCGCCGCGCGCAATGAACGTGACCTCGTTACCTTGTTTTGCCAGCAGGCCGCCGTAATAGGCCCCCACGCCGCCGCTTCCCATAATCATGATTTTCATTGCCTTCTCCTGGCAAGAGTAAAGATTTATCTATAAAAACACGCAAATCTCGCTTCCGTTGTGCATAGCGCAGCCTCCTGCCGCAATCGAACTGGCGTTGCACTGCAGTTGATGAAGTTTAACAAATTCTTGCCGTCATCTCGTACCACCGACCTTGGGTCGGCCTGACCAGGCAGAGCCTGGTGATACGCTGTTGGGCCGGTTCGGCCAGGCAGAGCCTGGGGATACGCTGTTGGGCCGGTTCGACCAGGCAGAGCCTGGGGATACGCTGTTGGGCCGGTGCGGCCAGGCAGAGCCTGGTGATACGCTTACATGTGTGTACAATTCCTCCCCTCTTCACCCCACCTCGATTCTTTCCTCTAGCACATCGCCATCCGTCCAATTGGCTTGCACCCATTTTGCCACCCTTTGCAGCGACTGGCGTAACGTCACCGCGTCAGAATTGACCATTGCGCAGGCAATGACAGCCTGATTCCATTTATCTTGGTAGTCCATCTCTGCCACCGAGACGTTGAATTCGCGCCGCAAACGCGCCATCAGTGGCTTGATACGGCCGCGCTTTTCTTTCAGCGAAGCGCAGGCGGGCAGGCGCAGATGGATGGTGAGCAGGCCAATCATCAGGTTTCAGGCTTCAGGTCCTGGTCTAGAAATGCCAGGAAGGAGTAGAGGGTGAGAAAAGCAACGCCTCGATATTCTCTCAAATTTAGCCAGTGCGTGTCTCCACTGACTTTGTACAAATTTTACGTTTCATACAAAAAGATGTCAAACCGGCTACGTTTTCGAGAGACTTCCGACTTCGCGCCTGCGCACATACGTTTTACAATTTACGAATTACGCTTTACAATCGCCCTCGATGAATACCGAAATCGCTTACAACCTCGCCCTCGACTACCTCTACTCTTTCGTAGATTATAGCCTCAAACACGCCTCCGACTTAGCCAAAGCCGACTTCAACCTCGACCGTATGGTTGCGCTGATGGACTTGCTCGGCAAACCGCAGGACAAGTATCCCATCATCCACGTGGCCGGGACGAAAGGCAAAGGCTCGGTCAGCGCGCTGTGCGCTTCTGCGCTCCAAGCCGCAGGCTACAAGACCGGCCTGTACACCTCCCCGCACTTGCAAGATTACGCCGAGCGCATCCAGATAGATGGCCAGCCCATTTCACACGCCGACCTGGCTGCCCTGGTCGAAGAAATCAAACCGGCTGTGGAGCGCATCCCCTATTTGACCACCTTCGAAATGACCACCGCCCTGGGTTTCCTCCACTTTGCACGCCAGGGCTGCACTGCCGCCATCATCGAAGTCGGCCTGGGTGGGCGGCTGGACGCCACCAACATCGTTACACCGCGCGTAGCCGTCATCACCTCACTCTCGCTCGACCATACCCTGGTGCTGGGCGATACCCTCGACAAGATTGCCGCCGAAAAAGCCGGCATCATCAAACCCGCTATACCGACCGTCTCCTCGCCACAAAAGGAAGAGGCGCTAAAAGTGCTGGTCGAGGCAGTGCGAGAACGCGGCTGTGATTTTACATTGGTTGGACGGGAGGTCCACTTCGAACCGCTCTCCCATTCGCTGGACGGACAAACGCTTCGGGTCTGGACCCGCAACCTGCCTCCGTTATCTCTCACGATTCCTCTCCTCGGCAGCCACCAGGTCGAGAACGCCGCCACCGCCTACGCCGCTCTGCGCGTCAGCGGCTTGAACGTGCCAGACGAGGCCATCCAAAAAGGGTTTGCTCAGGTGAAGTGGCGCTCGCGCTTCGAAATCGCCCGCCGCGAACCGCCAGTCATCTTTGAATCGGCTCACAATCAGGATTCGTTTGCCCGCTTGTATCAAACGCTCGAAACCTACTTTCCAGGCCGCCCGGTCTACCTCGTGCTGGGCGCCTCGGAGGACAAGAACCTGGCCGGGATGTTTGCCGAGATGAAATCGAAAATCAAAAAATTGATCGTGACGCGCGCCGACCACCCGCGCGCGCTCGAGCCAGAGAAAATCTGTCAGATCGCCGAGCAGGCTGGGCTGGAGTTCGAAGCGGCACAGCCGGTAGAGGCAGCTTTTCGCCGGGCGTTGGAATTATCCGAAAAAGATGGTAGCATTGTCTTATCTGCCGGTTCGATGTTCGTCACCGCCGAAGTGATGACGGCATGGGAACGATGGAAGAACGAATCTACATTGAGTGATGGATAACGCATGAACAATTACACCGATTGGGACGACGAGGAAGACGATTTCAACCTGGCGCTTTCACAACGCACCGAGGAACTCTACCGCATCCCCAACTTGACGCCAGACGCAGACGGCCTGATTACGGCCATTGTGCTACCTTTGCGCGATTTGGTGGTCTTTCCACGCATGGTTTCGCCGATCTTCATCGGGCGCGAAGCCTCGCTATTAGCCATCCAAGAGGCGCAAATGAAAGACCAAACTGTCATTGGCCTCACCCAGCGCGACCCTGAAATCGAAGAGCCAGGCACAGACGATTTCCTGCCCGTAGGGGTCGAAATGGCCGTAGGGCGATTGCTTTCGATGCCCGATGGGGCTCATTCGGCGTTGGTGCAGGGGCGCCGCCGTGTGGAAATCGTCAAGTTCGTGCGCACTCGGCCTTACATGGTCGTGCGCGCGCGCCCCATCTTGGAGCCGCAAAAAGTGGAGCGGCAGGTAGAAGCGCTGATGCGTTCGGTCGTAAACCTGTTCGAACGCTGCGTGCAGTTGGATCGTTCCATTCCCGAAGAAGCGCACTTGTTTGCGCTCAACATCACTGAGCCAGGCTGGCTGGCAGACATGATAGCCACCGCCCTGTCCCTCAATTATGTTGAGAAACAAGAATTGCTGCTCCAAACCAACCCCATAAAACGCCTCCAGCGCATCAACCGTCTGCTGGCCGAGGAACTGGACGTTTTGGAACTGGAAGAGGACATCCACAACAAGGTGCAATCGGAGGTGGACCGCAGCCAGCGCGAATTCTATCTGCGCGAGCAAATGAAAGCCATCCAAACCGAATTGGGCGAAGGCGACGTTTGGACGCGCGATGTGAATGAATTGAAGCAGCGCGTAGAGGCGGCCAACCTGCCAGAGGAACCGAAAAAAGTGGCATTGAAAGAAATCGAGCGCCTCAACCAAATGCCGCCCATGGCGCCCGAAGTCGGCATCATCCGCACTTACATTGACTGGATTCTCGATTTACCCTGGACAACCTTTACCGAAGATAACCTGGATGTCAAACATGCCGCCAAAATCCTGGAACGCGACCATTATGGCCTGAAGAAAGCCAAAGAGCGCATTCTGGAGTATATCGCCGTGCGCTCGCTCAAGCCCAAGAAAGAACGCCAGCCCATCCTGTGTTTCGTCGGGCCGCCAGGAACGGGCAAGACCTCGCTGGGACGCTCGATTGCCGAGGCGTTGGGACGCAAGTTCGTGCGCGTCTCGCTGGGGGGCGTGCGCGACGAGGCCGAGATCCGCGGCCACCGCCGCACCTACATCGGCGCCCTGCCCGGCCGCATCATCCAGACCTTGAAACGCGCTGGAACGGGCAACCCGCTCTTCATGTTGGACGAAATAGACAAACTGTACTCGGACTTTCGCGGCGATCCGGCCTCGGCGTTGCTCGAAGTTCTCGACCCCGAACAAAATTTTGCCTTCAGCGATCATTACCTGGAATTGGATTTCGACCTCTCGAAAGTGATGTTCGTCACGACCGCCAACACGCTCTCGACCATCCCGCCGGCGCTGCTCGACCGCATGGAAATCATCGAATTCCCTGGCTACATCGAGGAAGAGAAACTGGAGATTGCCAACCGCTATCTCATCCCCCGTCAGTTGGAAGAGAATGGCATCGAAGATATTCACTTGCGCTTCGAAACTGCCGCCTTGCAAAAACTCATCCGCGAGTACACCTACGAGGCCGGCGTGCGCAACCTGGAGCGCGAAATTGGGCGCATCTGCCGCAAAATAGCCCGCTTGAAAGCCGAAGAGAAGAAATATCCCCTCCTCGTCACCCCCGAAGCGGTGGAGAGATTCCTTGGCCCGCAGCAATTCTTTGCCACCGAAGCCGAGCGGCAAGACCAGGTAGGCGTAGTGCAATCGCTGGCATGGACGGAGAACGGCGGCGAAATCATGACAATCGAAGTGGCAGTGCTGGAGGGTAAAGGCAACCTGCAAATGACCGGCCAACTGGGCGAGGTCATGCAAGAGTCAGTTCAAGCCGCCTTGACCTATGTCAAGTCGCGTGCGGCGCAGTTGAACATCGAACTCGAAGTCTTCGACCGCATGGACATCCACGTCCACATGCCCGAAGGCGCCATCCCCAAAGATGGCCCCTCCGCCGGCATCACCGTCGCAACTGCCATGACATCGGCCCTCACCGGCAGAGCGGTATATCGCGACGTGGGCATGACAGGCGAGGTCACCCTGCGCGGGCGCATCTTGCCGATTGGCGGCGTGCGCGAAAAAGTGCTGGCAGCGCACCGCGCTGGCTTGAAGACCATTTTGCTGCCCGAAAAGAACATGAAGGACCTGTGGGATGTTCCCAAGACCGCCCGCAACGCCTTGAACATCATCCCGGTAACGCACATGGATCAAGTGCTGGAAGCGGCTCTTTCGCCAGAAATCGTCATCCCCCCGCCTCGTCCACGCAAACAAGGACGAGACGAGCAGCCAGAGCAAGAAGAAGATGAATGAATATTCGAGGAGAACAAGATGATAGACCTCGACAACAAAGTGGTGCTGATTACCGGCGCTTCGTCGGGCTTTGGTTACGATACGGCGCACCTGTTTGCGCAGGCAGGCTGCAAGGTGGTGTTGGCCGCCCGCCGCTTAGACCGCTTGCAAGCCCTGGCCGAGGAAATCCAGGCCAAAGGCGGCGAGGCGTTGGCCGTGCCGGTAGATGTGACCCAGCGCGCCGAAATCGAGTGGATGACGCAAACTGTCATGGAAGTCTATGAACGGGTAGACATTCTCTTCAACAACGCCGGCTTTGGTCGCCTGGATTGGCTGGAAAAACTCGATCCATTGCGCGACATCGAAACCCAGATTCAGGTCAACCTGATAGGCATGATTCAGGTCACACGCGCCATCTTGCCGCACATGCTCCAGCGGCGGCAGGGACACATCATCAACATGTCCTCGGTGGCAGGGCGCATTGCCGCGCCTACCTATGCAGTCTATTCCGCCTCCAAGTTCGGCGTGCGCGGCTTTACCGACGCCCTGCGGCGGGAGGTGGCGCCCTTTGGCATCCAGGTCTCTGGCATTTATCCCGGCCCGGCGCATACCGAATTTGGGTGGGGAGCCGGCTTCAAAATGCAAAAGCGCCTGCATCCTTTCAAGCGTATCTTCATGCGCTCCGAAAAAGTCGCCCGACGGGTGGTAGAACTGGCCCGCCATCCGCGCCGCAGCGTGGTCATCCCCTGGTGGTTCAACCTGGTCATTTGGGGCGAAAACACTTTTCCCGCCATTGCCGATTGGATCATCCGGGCCTATTTCACCGAACACTATCATTCGCCGGAGGATGAATGACTCTAGCCCGCCTGAAAAAACTCTCCGCTTCTCTTCGGACCTCGGACCTGGTCGCCGTTGCCCTGAACCCCGGCCCCACACTGACGTACCTGACCGGCGCCTATTTTCACTTGATGGAGCGCCCGGTCGTTTTCCTGGTCGCCGCAGATCAAACACCCGCCATCGTATTGCCAGAGTTGGAGAGGCTCAAAGTCGAACAGATGCCCTATGCAGTGCAGACCTTTGCGTATGGGGAGAATCCGTCAGAGTGGGAAAAGGCCTTTCGGAGCGCCGCGCAGGCCCTGGGTCTGGAAAAGAGGCGGGTAGGCGTCGAAAGCGGCCGGATGCGGCTGTTGGAGTATCACTTTCTCAAAGCCGGCGCCCCAGGCGCCGAGTTCCTGGAGGCCGGCGAATTACTCAGCGGCTTACGTTTGCGCAAAGAACCGCAAGAAGTCGAGGCCATCCGCAAGGCTGTGCAGGCAGCGCAAGCGGCGCTAGAGGCTACTCTGCCCCTCATCCGAATGGGCATGACCGAGAAAGAACTGGCCGCAGAATTGACGCTCCAATTGCTCCGTCACGGCTCTGAGCCGGAGTTGCCCTTTCCGCCTATCGTCTCTGCCGGCCCAAACGCCGCCAATCCACACGCCTCACCCAGCGAGCGCAAACTCCAGCCCGGCGACTTGCTGGTCATTGACTGGGGCGCCAGCATAGACGGCTACATCTCGGACCTGACACGCACTTTTGCGGTTGGACAGGTAGAGGCAGAATACGCCCGCATACACCAGATTGTGCAAGCGGCCAACGCTGCCGGGCGCGCGGCCGGCAAGCCGGGCGTCCCCTGCGCCGAGATAGACCACGCCGCGCGCAAGATCATCGAAGAGGCCGGCTATGGGGAGTATTTTACCCATCGCACCGGTCACGGCATTGGCATGGAAGCGCACGAAGCGCCCTATATGCGCGGCGACAATATGCAAATCCTGGAAACGGGCATGACCTACACCGTCGAGCCGGGCATCTATTTGGCAGGACGCAACGGCGTGCGCATAGAAGACAATGTATTGGTGACAGAAGAGGGCTGTGAAAGCCTGAGCGACATGCCGCGTGAGATGCGCACGGTGGGGTAAACGGCTACTGCCGAAAGTCGTAAATCCCTGCTTGGATAGGCCAGCGGCGGGCGCAAGCCGGGCAGGCCAGGGCCGCGCCGTCCCGTTCCAGCGGGGCATGTCCGCAAGCCAAGCACTTGAACAAGTGCGCCGCTTCGCGAGGAGGGGGCTGCGCCACCGATTGGCCGACCGCCCTGGCACGCACGAACACGCTGGGAGTCAACTGCCACAAAGCCCCGCTCCACTGTAAAAGACCATCTACGCCGGCCAGAAGTCCAGGTGAGACATGTCGTTTGAGCCACCCCAGGCGGAAATGAGACACAGTGCGCGTCCGTTCGACCTGAAAACCCGCTTCTTTCAGCCAGGCTTTGACTGCGGCTGGGTGGAAATCGAAGTTCAGAGTCGCAAACTCCACCGGCTGCCTCGTGAAAGGACTCCAGGCCTGCCGCCCGAGCAGGTAACGCAAAATGGCCTTGACGTTTTGCTTGTTGGCAAACTCCAAGATAAAAATCGCCCCTGGCTGCAACGCCGAGCGCACTTGAGCCAAGGCTCTGGGCGCATCTACCATGTGATGCAAGGTACGAATCATGGTAGCGCCATCGAACAATCCAGGCACAAACGGCAAGCGGTAAACGTCGGCAGCCACATAAACGTAGCGGTCGGAGGAGCCCAGCCGCGCCTGGGCCTGTTCCAATTGCGTCATGGAATAGTCCAACAACACAACCCGCTCGAAACCGGCGTAGCGCGGGGTGTTGCGTCCGGCGCCGGCGCCCAACTCCAACATCAACTGGCCGTTTGGGGGGAGCAAATGTTTCAGCGCAATGGCTTCTGCGCGGTCTTCGTATTCGCGCCCGCCCTGCTCCCAGAAGGAAATCTGGTAATTGGAGTTGGTATAGTCGCAAATTGGAGGGGTGTCCATCGGTGTTCAGTGTTCAGTATTCAGTGATCAGTATTCAGTGTTCAGTACTGAAGACGGGTTATTTCCCGTTGAACCCGCGCCCCATACCACGATAGATAAATCCCATTTTCTTCATCGCTTCGGGTTCATAGATATTGCGCCCATCGAAGATGACCGGCTGCCTCAAAAGACTTTTGACCTTTTCCAAATCGAGTTGTTTGAACTCGTTCCATTCGGTATTGACCATCAAGGCATCACAATCTTTCGCCATGGCGTAAGGGTCGTCGAACATTTCGACTGTCGGCAAAATGCGACGCGCCACTTCCATGGCCACCGGGTCATACGCGCGGACTTTTGCGCCTGCCGCTGTCAATGCCTGGGCAATGTCAATCGAAGGAGCGTCACGCATGTCATCCGTGTTGGGCTTGAAAGCCAGCCCTAACAGACCGATGGTTTTCCCTTTCAAGCCGCCGGTCATGGCTTCCACATAGGCCACCGCCTGCTTGCGGCGGTCATAGTTGATCTCCATTACTGTATTCAAGAGCCGCGGCTGCAAGCCCTTTTCCTCGGCCATATAGGCCAACGCCAACACGTCTTTGGGAAAACACGACCCGCCCCAGCCCAAGCCGGCGTCCAGGAAGTGACGGTTGATACGCACATCGTAGCCCATCCCAGCGGCCACTTCTTTCACATCTGCCCCCAACGCCTCGCAAATATCAGCGATTTCATTGATGAAAGAAATCTTCGTCGCCAGGAAAGCATTGGAGGCATATTTGATCATCTCCGCCGTGCGCAGGTCGGTAATGACAATGGGCGCGCGCAGCGGCAAGTGCAATTGCGCTACCTTCTCGGCGGCCTCGCGGTGCATGGACCCCAACACGGTGCGGTGTGGATTCATGAAGTCGCCAATGGCCGAACCTTCGCGCAGGAATTCCGGGCAGGAGACCACCCAAAAGTCAATCGGCTTGGGCTGAGCCGCCTTCACAATATCGGCCACCCAGTCCCCGGTCCCGACCGGAACGGTAGATTTGTTGATGATAATCATGGGTGCGGTCATGTTTTCGGCAATCGAGCGCGCCGCGGCGGCCACATACTGCAAATCCGCCTCACCGTTGACCCCCGAAGGCGTGCCAACCGCGATGAACGTAAATTCCGTGCCGTCCATTGCTTCCTTGTAGGATGTCGTAAAGGAGAGACGGCCAGCCTTTACGTTGCGCGCTACCAATTCCTCCAAGCCGGGTTCATAGATAGGCATGACTCCTTTTTTCAACCCTTCGATGCGCTCTCGATTGACATCCAGCGCAATCACCTTGTTTCCCAAGTCGGCAAAACAAGCCCCCGTAACCAGGCCAACGTATCCCACGCCGACCACGCAAATTTGTTTCATAGTTCATCTACCTCGATATTTTGTGATTTTTTGCACAAGCAAACTCGCTTAATATACCGCCGTTTGCTCATTCGACACAGAATCTTCTCCCCTACTCTTGCGAAGAGTCGTCTCTACAGCCGCCACAAGATCGCTCAACTCGAAGGGCTTGGTCAAGTAACCGTCCACCCCGGCCTCCAACGCCCGTTTACGGTCCGACGGTAGGGTATGCGCCGTCAAAGCCAGCAAGGGAATGTTCTTGGTGCGCGGATCGCTCTTGATTTGGAAAGTGGCATCCCAGCCGTCCAGCCCCGGTAGAGACAGATCCATCAAAATCAAATCTGGCTGCTGCAAGCGCGCAGCGGCTACCCCGTCCTGCCCATTCACCGCCAGGAAGGTATCATAACCGTTGCGCTCCAAAATGAAGCGCACCAGTTCATAGTTATCGAGATTGTCCTCTACGACCAGAATGTGACCTTTGCTCATCATGACGACCGTGCCTTAACTATACTATGTCCTACGCCAATGAGCAATGCTTTCGATCGGGCAAGTTACGCCCTTCGACAAAAAATGGCGGTTCATTGGGAATTAGCGTGGTATCCCCCCCATTCTAGCGGCAGTCTCCACAGGGGATGCTGGCGCAACAATCACAGCGATTCCCAGAGAACCAAAATGGCTGAACGAAAGCAAGAATTATGAGATAATGCGGGTATGCGCTTGCTTTTCGTAGCCGATGGCCGTTCCCCGATTGCTCTTCAGTGGATGCGCTACTTCATCGAACGGGGTGATGAAGTATTCCTGGCCTCCACCTTTGCCTGCCAGCCCAACCTGGATTTGCAAGGATTGGACTTCGTCCCGGTGGCGTTCAGCGCCGCCAAACGGTCTATCGCTTCGACAACCTCCCGCCCCGCTTCTTCGCGGACCCTCGGCCTGCGCACCGCCATTCGGCATTTCCTCGGCCCGTTGACGATTCCCCGCGCCGCCCGCCGTCTGCGCAGCGTCATCGAGCGTATCCAACCCGACCTGGTCCATGCCATGCGCATCCCTTACGAAGGCATGACCGCCGCCGACGCATACGCCGGCCCCCCTTTGCTGGTTTCGGTATGGGGCAACGACTTCACCCTGCACGCCCCCTCCACGCTGCTGATGCGCCATTACACCCGCTGGACGATGCAAGTGGCCGATGCCCTGCACGCGGATTGTCAGCGCGACATTCAACTGGCAGAGAAATGGGGCCTCGACGCGCGCAAGCCCCGCCTGGTCATGCCCGGCAACGGCGGCGTCCGCACAGACGTGTTCTCCCCCCCTCAGCCCCTGGTCGAACAGCCAGTCGTCGTCAACCCGCGCGGATGGAGAGCCTACGTTCGCAACGATGTGTTTTTCCAAGCCATTCCCCTGGTATTGAAAGAAATCCCCCAAGCGCGTTTCCTGTGCGCTTCGATGGCAGGCGAGGCGCAGGCCCTCCGATGGGTCGAGACGCTCGGTATTGGTCACGCGGTCGAATTGCTGCCCCCCTTGCCGCACGAACAAATGGCGGCTGTATTTCGCCGCGCGGCTGTCCTGGTCTCGCCCAGCACCCATGACGGCACGCCCAACTCCCTGCTGGAAGGGATGGCCTGCGGCTGTTTCCCGGTAGCCGGGCAGGTAGAATCCATCCACGAATGGATTACAGACGGCGAAAACGGTTTGCTTGTGGATCCAGGCGACCCGCGTTCCCTGGCCGAAGCCATCTCGACCGCCCTGAAAAATCATCGCCTGAGAAGGCGCGCTGCGCAAGTGAATGCTGCCATCATACAGACACGCGCCGAATATCGTGCTTGTATGACAGAGGCAGAAGCATTTTATGCCCGGCTAAAAACAACGTAGCGCGGGATTTATCCCACAACCCAAGACGGCATGAATGCCACGCCACAAAATCTTCACATGGTCGGTGCGGCCAGGCAGAGCCTGGGGATACGCTAATCAGCCGTCGTACCACCGACCTTTGGCCGGTGCGGCCAGGCAGAGCCTGGGGATACGCTAATCAGCCGTCGTACCACCGACCTTGGGTCGGTGCGGCCAGGCAGAGCCTGGGGATACGCTAATCAGCCGCCGTACCACCGACCTTTGGTCGGTGCGGCCAGGCAGAGCCGGGGGATACACTGAGCAGCCATCGTACCACCGACCTTTGGTCGGTGCGGCCAGGCAGAGCCTGGGGATACGCTGATCAGTCGTCGTACCCCCGACCTGTGGTCGGTTCGACCAGGCAGAGCCTGAGGATACGCTGATCAGTCGTCGTACCCCCGACCTGTGGTCGGTGCGGCCAGGCAGAGCCTGGGGATACGCTGAGCAGCCGTCGTACCACCGACCTTGGGTCGGTGCGGCCAGGCAGAGCCGGGGGATACGCTAATCAGCCGTCGTACCACCGACCTTGGGTCGGTGCGGCCAGGCAGAGCCGGGTGATACGCTAATCAGCCATCGTACCACCGACCTTTGGTCGGTGCGGCCAGGCAGAGCCGGGGGATACGCTAATCAACCGTCGTACCACCAACCTTGGGTCGGTGCGGCCAGGCAGAGCCGGGGGATACGCTGAGCAGCCGTCGTACCACCGGCCTTGGGTCGGTGCGGCCAGGCAGAGCCGGGGTACGCTAATCAGCCCCCGTACCACCGACCTTTGGCCGGTGCGGCCAGGCAGAGCCTGGGGATACGCTGAGCAGCCATCGTACCACCGGCCTTTGGCCGGTGCGGCCAGGCAGAGCCTGGGGATACGCTAATCAGCCGTCGTACCACCGACCTGTGGTCGGTGCGACCAGGCAGAGCCTGGGGATACGCTAATCAGCCGCCGTACCACCGACCTTTGGCCGGTGCGGCCAGGCAGAGCCGGGGGATACACTGAGCAGCCGTCGTACCACCGACCTTTGGCCGGTGCGGCCAGGCAGAGCCGGGTGATACGCTGAGCAGCCATCGTACCACCGACCTTTGGTCGGTGCGGCCAGGCAGAGCCGGGTGATACGCTAATCAGCCATCGTACCACCGACCTTTGGCCGGTGCGACCAGGCAGAGCCGGGGGATACACTGAGCAGCCATCGTACCACCGACCTTTGGTCGGTGTGGCCAGGCAGAGCCTGGGGATACGCTGAGCAGCCATCGTACCACCGACCTTTGGCCGGTGCGGCCAGGCAGAGCCGGGGGATACGCTGAGCAGCCATCGTACCACCGGCCTTTGGTCGGTGCGGCCAGGCAGAGCCTGGGGGTACGCTGAGCAACCGTCGTACCACCGACCTTTGGTCGGTGCGGCCAGGCAGAGCCGGGGGATACGCTGAGCAGCCATCGTACCACCGACCTTTGGCCGGTGCGGCCAGGCAGAGCCGGGTGATACGCTGAGCAGCCATCGTGCCACCGACCTTTGGCCGGTGCGGCCAGGCAGAGCCTGGGGATACGCTAATCAGCCGTCGTACCACCGACCTTTGGTCGGTACGGCCAGGCAGAGCCGGGTGAAACAAGCGCCGCAGTTGAACTGCGGCGCAAATCGAGGCAACTGCGGCACGAACCTAAAACCTTCAAGGCATTCGTGTCATTCGATGCAAGCCAGAACTGAATATAAGTGAGGCGAGAGGCGTCTCATTGCGGCGCGCGCAGCGCATCCAAACGCTCGCGCAGTTCGATGCGGCGCGAATCGGCGGCATGTTTGATCTCGCCCAAGAAGTTTTGCCCGCGCTCGCGAATTCGAGTGCGCAACTCCTCGCCTGATTCGGGCGCCAGCAACAACGCAATCGTCGCGCCGACCAACGCCCCAACCAAAACGCCAATCAAAAAGCCAAATATCTTTCGCATAAGAGTCTCCTCAAAGTTTGATAGAAATTGACAATGAACTTGTGCCAGAATGATGAAAATGCTCTATACGTATTATAGGCGAAAAAAGACTTTTGTGGAATAATATGTAGCGCGCGTATCTGCAAGGAACGCGACGAAAAACACCTACACGCAAGCGGCTCGAAGCAGGGGAGCAGAGCCAAAGCGGACTCTACCTTTACGGAGGGTACCATGTCTACCATTGCTCCTGTTTCCTTTTCTGTGTCTCAGCGCAAGAAGGTGACTACGCGCACGCTGCGCGAAAAGAAGGAACGCGGCGAAGTAATTACCATGTTGACCGCCTACGACTATCCTACCGCCCTGGCAATGGACCAGGCCGGGATCGATTCGATTTTGGTGGGCGATTCGCTCGGCATGGTGGTGCTGGGCTATGAAAACACACTGCCGGTCACGATGGACGAAATGCTGCACCATTGCCGGGCAGTATCGCGCGGCGCAAAGACCGCCCTGCTGGTGGGCGACATGCCGTTCATGTCCTACCAGGTTTCGGTCGAGGAAGCCGTGCGCAACGCCGGTCGTTTTTTGCAGCAAGGCGGCATGGACGCGGTCAAACTGGAAGGCGGACGAGAGCGCCTGGAGGCCGTTCGCGCCATCGTTGGCGCAGGCATTCCGGTGATGGGACATCTCGGCCTCACGCCGCAATCCATCCATCAGTTGGGCGGATACCGCGCCCAGGGCAAGACCGCCCTCGCGGCCCAGCGCCTGCTGGAAGATGCTCTGTTGCTAGAAGAGGCGGGCTGTTTCAGCCTGGTTCTAGAATCTGTTCCGGCCCGGCTGGCCAAACTACTCTCGCAGCGTCTGACTATCCCTACGATTGGCATTGGAGCCGGCGCCGGCTGCGATGGGCAGGTGCTGGTCACCCACGATTTACTGGGGCTGTTCGACCGCTTCACGCCCAAATTCGTCAAACGATATGCTCACTTCCACGCCGCCATGCAAAGCGCATTCCGCGATTTCATGGAAGACGTGCAAACGCGCGCCTTCCCTGCGCGAGAGCATAGCGTCGAGATGCCCGACGAAGAGTGGGAAGCGTTTTTGCAAAACATCGAAAATACGTGACGCGCAAGACGAACGATGGACATCTTGATTGTCGGCACAGGCGCACTGGCTACGCTGTTTGCCGCGCGGCTGGGGGCGGCAGGTCACGCCATCACCATGCTCGGCGCCTGGCAAAGCGGCCTGGCCGCCCTGCAAGAAAACGGTGCGCGGCTGATAGAGGCAAATAACCGCGAACTCTCCAGCCCCGTTCTGGCGACAGACAACCCGGCGCGATGCCGGCCGGCGAAATACGCGCTGGTGCTGGTCAAAGCCTGGCAGACACCACGCGCAGCAGCGCAACTGGCAGAATGTCTTGCCGCAGACGGATTGGCGCTGACCCTGCAAAACGGGCTGGGCAACCGCGAAACGCTCGGACTCAGCCTGGGCCTGCCGCGCGTGGCCCTGGGCGTCACCACCACTGGGGCCACTCTGCTTGCCCCCGGCTTGGCGCGCGCTGGCGGCGAGGGGGTGGTCTCGCTGGAAGCGCATCCCCGCCTGGGGACGCTGGAGGCCGCCATAACGGGAGCAGGTTTCCAGGTCCAGACAGTGAACGATGCAGAGTCGCTCGTGTGGGGGAAACTGGTCATCAACGCGGCCATCAATCCCCTGACGGCGCTGCTGCGCGTCCCCAACGGTGAATTGCTGCGACGACCAGCAGCGCGTTATCTGATGGGACAGTTGGCGCAAGAAGCGGCGGCTGTAGCCCAGGCGCAGGGAATCGGCCTGCCTTTCGATGATGCAGCGGCAGCGGCAGAAGAAGTGGCACGCAAGACGGCTGCCAATCGTTCCTCCATGCTACAAGACATGCAGCGAGGCGCGCCTACTGAAATAGACGCCATTTGCGGGGCGATCTGGCAAGCAGGAGAAAGGTTGGGCGTTGCAACACCATATAATCATATTTTCTGGCACCTGATCCACGCCGGCCAGCCTGTTGCGCCAGAGATGCAGTGAAGGTCATCTCGACAAAAACATCCCCTTTCCCCTCTTCTTTTCGAGAAGAGACATGGTAAGATTGGTCAAACAATGCTCTTGGAGGCCTTATGCGAAAGTGGTTCATATTTTTACTGTTTTTTACTTCCATCTTCACTCCCCTTTCGGCCAGCGCCCAGGGAGAAATGGCGCTGGAAACGGTTTTCGTACAACTGTGGCCGGAATTCGATCAGCCGAGTATGCTGGTCATCTATGACTTCCGCGTTGCGCCGGGAACGCTCTTGCCCCAAGATGTGAAAATGCGCGTACCAGCCGAGGCTCAAGTCATTGCCGTTGCGCAGGAAAGAGAAAACGCCCTGTTCAACATCCCTTATCTGGAAACAGCCATTGACACGACATGGAAACACGTGACCTTGACAATAGAAACGAATGCCATCTATCGCCTGGAATATTACGTGCCCTTGAAGCGCAACGGCCTGCAACGAGAATTTACCTATCTCTGGCCTGGAGAGTATGCCGTTGCCTCGCTCACGGTTAGCCTGCGTATGCCGCTCGATACGACCGAAGTCTCCACACAGCCGACCATGTCGAAAATGCCTGTCACCGACAACGGAGAAACTTATCTGCAATGGAACAAGGAAAACCTGGCAACCGGGCAGCAAGAACGAGTCGAAATTGCTTACACCAAAACCACCGACCGTTTGAGCGCCTCCACCCAGCCGCTGGAGCCTGGAACAGTGGATGAAAAGACCCCAGGCAGGGTTTCACTGAGCAATTACTATCCCTATTTGCTGGGCGGGGTAGGCATTCTGTTGATTGCAGGCGGGGGCATCTATTTCTGGCAGAGCAGTAAAGGCAAGCCGACCCCGCATAAACATCACCGCTCGAGGTCAGAAGAAAACCGCAACGAACCGGTCCATTGCCATCAGTGCGGAAAGCGAGCCCAGCCCGGCGACCGTTTCTGCCGCACGTGCGGCACACGGCTGCGACGAGAATAAAACCAGGGAGGTTTTCCATCGAGAAATGACCATTTTCGAGACTCCCCTTGTTACTCCCCTGCTGCGCGGCCTCTTCAGGCTTGCCCTGCGCCTTGCCGGCTGGCAAATCGTGGGCCAATTGCCCGACCTGCCCAAATACATTGTGGTCGGCGCGCCGCACACCTCCAACTGGGACTTCGTCATGTTTCTGGCTTTGGCGTTTGTCCTCAAGGGAAATATGCGCTACATGGGCAAAGCGGAATTGTTCCGCTCTCCTTTAGGCGGTTTCTTCCGCTGGTGCGGTGGCGTGCCGGTGGACCGTTCCAAACCGCAAGGCCTGGTCGAACAAATGGTACAGGCTATTCGGGAAATCGGCCCCATTTTTACGCTCACCGACGACATAGAAGCCGACCTTGCGACGATCCAAGCCTTTTTCAAGGATAAAGTAGGCATCAATCCACGGTTGACAAGCGCGCTATGAACCCTTCTGTTTAGTACGTAGCGCGGGGTTTATCCCGCAACCCAATGCGGCATGAATGCCGTGCTACAAAATCCTTACGATTGTGATAGATTCTCAAGAGTAATACTATAACGTGGAATAGAACAAGTACGTCTAAACAGGATTGCTTTTAGAGCGTTCTGCCAGGATTTTTTCATATTGTTTGCGCGAGTCGTCAATGTGCTGCGTCATGTAGGCAGCGGCGGCTTCAGGGTCTCTTTCGGCGACGGCTTCGACAATTCGCCCATGCTGTTCGATGTAGTGGCTAAACAAAGCGTGTTCTTCTTCGGAGTTGCCCCAACACGATTTCGAGGGCGACCAGACCTACAGCGAGAAGCCGGGTCACAATTTCCAGTGAATAAAACCTTCAGCGAAATCAACGAAGCCGAATACGATGGTTTGGTCATTGCAGGCGCGGAGTATGCGTCCATCCCGGTCAACGAGGCGGTCACCGAAGGCAACCTGGTCTCGGCTCCGGCTTGGCCGGCGCACCCAGCCTGGTTGTCGCAGTTCATGAAGTTGCTGGGCGCAAAAATCGAACTGTAATCTCGCGTCCTCCCTTTGCCAACAAGCGCCGCCGCGTAAATACGGCGGCGCTGCGCCAAAAACTTTATTCCTTCAACTTCTCCGCCGCTTGCCGATAAAATTCCAACGAGGCGGGGTTGATCAGCGCTTCCTGATTTGCCACCGGACGACCATTCAGGATATTGGTTACCGCGCTCTCGACTTTCTTCATATTCAACGTATAAGGAATTTCCGGCGCTTCGAGAATCACAGCGGGAACATGGCGTGGAGAGGCGTTGTCGCGCAGCGTTTTACGAATCTTATCCTGGAGTTCATCCGTTAAGGTCAGGCCCGGGGCAAGTTTGACGAACAGAATGACCCGCTGGTCGTCCTGCCAGTTTTGTCCCACTGCCAGGCTATCCGCAATTTCGGGCAATTTTTCCATTTGTGCGTAAATCTCTGCCGTGCCAATACGGACGCCAGAAGGTTTAAGCACTGCATCTGAACGGCCGTAAAAGGTGACGCCGCCCGTGTCGCTGTGAAACAACACGTAATCGCCATGACGCCAGACGTTGGGATAGACATCAAAATATGCGCGCTTGTATTTCGAGCCGTCGGCGTCATCCCAAAAATAAAGCGGCATAGACGGAGAGGGCGCCTCGCAAACGAGTTCACCCTGACGATCCAATACAGGTACGCCTGTTTCGTCGTAAGCCTTGATTTCCATTCCCAGCGCAGGACTTTGCAATTCGCCCGCATACACCGGAAGGATTGGGCTTCCTGCCACAAAACAACCGTTGATATCCGTGCCGCCAGAAATCGAATTGAAATGCAAATCCGATTTGATCTCTCGATAGACATATTCGAAGCCCTCTGCCGAAAGAGACGAACCAGTTTGCGAGATTTCACGAAGCGAAGAAAGATCGAAATGAGCGCGCGGCACGAAGCCCTCCTTTTTAAGAAAAAGCAGGTAACTCGCGCTGCAACCGAAGATGGTGGTCTTTTCCTCGTCAATCAACTTCCACATTGCGCCAAGGTCGGGATAATTGGGATTGCCGTCGTAAAGGACAATCGTCGCGCCTACGGCCAACGAACTGATGAGCCAATTCCACATCATCCAACTGCACGAGGTAATATACAGGATACGGTCTTCGCGCTTCAAGTCGGTGTGAAGAAGCAACTCCTTGAGATGATTGAGCAGCACACCGCCCGCAGACTGCACCATACACTTAGGCTTGCCGGTCGTACCAGATGAGAACATAATGTAATGCGGATGATCGAAGGGCAACTGTTCGAATGGAATTTCGAGGCCGCCTTCCTTCGCAATGAAATCCTCCCAGTGAACCGCGTGAGGGATAGACCGAATATCGGGATGTTTACCCAAATACGAGACCACAATGACCTTTTCCAGCGAAGGAATCCCGCGCGCCAATTGCGCAACATTCGACAAAGTATCGAACGCCTTTCCCTTGTAGAAGTACCCATCTGCTGCAACCATCACCTTCGGCTGTACTTGTCCAAGCCGCTCCAGCGCAGCGGAGGGGCCGATATCCATCGCACTCGAAGACCAAGCGGCGCCAATACTTGCCGCAGCGAGCATCGCGATCACAGTTTCAATCAAATTGGGCATATAAGCCACAACACGATCGCCAACAGTCACCCCTGCCTCGCGCATAGACTTTGCCAGCCGCGCAACTGCATCATACAATTCGCCATATGTCATGCGAACCGATGCATGCGTTTCGTTTCTGAAGATGAGCGCAAGACGGTCATCGCGATAACGAAGTAAATTTTCGGCAAAGTTCAAGCGCGCGCCGGGGAACCATTTTGCGCCCGGAAAGCGATAGATATCCTCCACTACGGAATCGTAAAGGCGAGAATATTTCAGTTCGCTAAACGCCCACATCGCCGCCCAGAAATCGGCGCTCTCCGTCACCGACCATTCATAAAGTTGAGCATACGTTTCGATATTGAGTCCGCGCGTGCGGTTGAGCATGTCTATAAAACGCGTAATATTGGCCTGTTGCTTGCGCTCCTTAGATGGAATCCAAAGCGGTTGTTTCATAAGATGCTCCTTCGTAGCGAATGGACTTGCAGGGAAGTTCTATGGTGAAAGACTTTTGCAGAGGAGATGGCATGTCTGCCGGACGCCGTAAAGCATGAAAATGGACTATTTTCAAGACCTCAATTATAAAAGACTGGAACATCCTTTTCCCAATGAAACACCGTGTCCGCGCAAAAGATGTCAGCAGTGACAAGAGAAATCCGCAGATTTCACTGATTGCGCAGAAAAATCTGCAAAAGATTTCACTGATTGCGCAGAAAAATCTGCAAAAATCTGCTCCTCGTTGATACTTTCGTGCTTTTTGCCTTTTTCGCGTCATTCGCGTTAGGTTAACGCCTGGCAACTGCGCTCGGAGCGCAAGGCTTCAGGAGGCGCATGTCCACGCACTTTGCCAACAAACTCAACCCTTTTGCGCGTAATGCCTCAAAATGAAAAGTTACTTTGGTGGTAACGTTGCCTCAAAAAGAAATGTTACCCAAAAGGATGGGATATTTCAAAGGTGATAGAATACACCTGCTCACTCGGAGGATAGGGCAACGCTGGAGA
>DAOUCM010000044.1:0-5108 GCA_034431895.1 Anaerolineales bacterium | reverse complement strand
ACCACAACAAATATTACTTCGACCCAGCCCTGCTGCGCGCCACCATGATCCGCCACGGCGCCCTGGCTGAACGGGATTTCGCTGAGGGCTTCGACATCTTGAGAATCGTCGGCCAATTCGAGATGTGTTAACCGCCCTAACCCCATCATAAACTGCTTGCCCCTCTTCGAGACATGCCGCCCTACTCGTAGCGCAGCGCCTCTACCGGCTCCAGGTTCGCGGCGCGGCTGGCAGGATAGATACCGAAGAACAAGCCTACCGCCGCTGAGAAAAGCGTTGCCAGCAAAATCGCATCCATGCTGACCACCGGGGTAAAATCGGTATCGGTGGCTGCCGCAACCTGCCCAACGAGATAGGCGATGAACCAGCCAAACAAAATCCCGATGAAACCGCCAAACAAACTCAGCAGAGACGACTCGGTCAAGAACTGAATCAGGATATCGCGTTTGCGCGCCCCCAGCGCCTTGCGCAAGCCGATCTCGCGCGTGCGCTCGGTCACCGAAACCAACATGATATTCATGATACCGATGCCGCCCACCAAAAGCGAAATGCCCGCAATGCCGCCCAGGAAAATCGTCAAGATACTGGTAATTGACTCGAAAGTGGTCAACAAATCGCGCTGCGTGAAAATCGTAAAATCATCCTCCCCTACCGGCGTGCGGTGACGAGTGCGCAGGATTTGCGAAATCTCTTCGATAGCGCTATCCACCGACTCAGCATCTACCGCTTGAACCAGGATAATATCTACCCGATCAGAGGTGCTGCGGCGGATCAAGCGCGTTTGCGCGGTGCTGAACGGCACGATCACCAGGTCATCCTGGCTGCCAAAAGTGCCGCCGCCCTTCGACTCCAGCACCCCCAACACACGAAACGGCTGCCCCTCGATGCGCACCGTCTCGCCGGCAATCCCATCGCGATGCCCAAACAATTTATCGGCCACGTCTGGCCCAATCAACGCCACCGAAGCGCGTCCCAAAATATGCTCCTCGGTAATGTACTCTCCTTCGGTAATGTGGTAATTCCTGACCGTAAAATACTCAGGAGTCACACCCACAACGCGCGTATTGGCAATCTCACCGCCAAAGGAGACCTCCGCGTTCCCCTCCAACGTCGGCGCCACCATAGCCACCGAAGGCGCCTGGAAAGGATCGGCCATGGCCTGCGCATCGCCCAGCGTCAACGGCTTGGGGTTGCGGATAGTGTCGCTGAAATCGCCGCGAAAAACGAACAACAGATTGGTGCCGATGCCGCTGATGGAGCCGGTAATAGACGCTTCTGCGCCGCGTCCAACCGATAACATGGCAATGACCGCGGCCACCCCGATGACAATCCCCAGCACAGTCAACCCAGAACGCAATTTATTTCCGTTCAGACTTTCCAACGCCTCGAGGATAGACTGAGTCAGATTCATACTTTCTCCCTTCTGGACTTGTCCGCCTCTTTCTTCACCTTGGCCTGCTTCCGTTGTCCCAGCCTCTTCTCGACCCTGGGGTTCTCCTCGCCCTCCTCCAACAGTCCGTCTTGCAAGCGAATGATGCGCCCGGTTTGCGCCGCAATGCGTGGATCGTGCGTCACGATAATCAAGGTCGTGCCAATCTCCCGATTGAGAGACAACAGCAGGTCCATGATTTCCTGGCCTACTTTGGAATCCAGGTTGCCGGTCGGCTCGTCGGCCATGATGATAGAAGGATTATTGATGATAGCGCGCGCAATAGCCACACGCTGCTGCTGACCGCCAGAGAGTTCTGTAGGGCGATGATGAATGCGGTCGCCCAGGCCCACTGCTTCCAGGGCTTGCCGGGCAAGGTCGCGCCGTCCGCTGGTCACACCGGCGTAACGCAAGGGTAACTCCACATTTGCCAGCGCCGAAACACGCGAGAGCAAGTTGAAACTCTGAAAAACAAAACCCACCTTGCGATTACGGATACGAGCCAACTGGTCATCCGTCAGGCTAGATACCAGTTCGCCGTCCAGGTAATATTCGCCAGAGGTCGGCCTATCCAAACAACCCAGCATGTTCATCAAAGTAGATTTGCCAGAGCCAGAAGGCCCCATAATGGCAACCACCTCGCCGCGCTCGATATCGAACGAAACGCCGCGCAGGGCGTGGACCTCGACCTCGCCCATGCGGTAAATCTTCTTCATATCTCGTACTGCAATGACACGATCCATAGTCTACCGTGCAAAGGGCGGTCCGCTACCTGTCAGGTCGGCTGTGGGATTCAAAAGAATGAGATCGCCCTCCTTCAAGTCGCCGCCCACCACCACGCTCATCGTATCGGACGAGGCGCCCAAGCGGATTTCCACTTTCTTGGGTTTGCCATCCTCGCCAATGACGAAAACCACGCGATCTCCATCTACCAACCGCACGGCGCGATTCGGCACTAATACTGCATCCTTGATTTCTTTGACCACAATATTGACCGCCGCCGTCATACCCGGTTTGACCAGTTCATCAGGATTGGTCAACTCCACCGTCACGGTAAAGTTCACCATCCCGCCGGCCACCGTGCCGGCCTGAGCCACCTTGGTCACTTTCCCTTGATATTCTTTGCCCAAAATGGCATCGAAGGTCAAAGAGACCGCCTGCCCAACCGTCACACTGTTGATGTCCACTTCCGAGAGTTCCACATCCACCAGCAGGCTGCGCAAATCGTCTACGCGAAAGGCCAAGGTGCCGGCCGTCACCTGGTCTCCGGGCAGGGGAATAGCCTCGGTAACGGTGCCAGCAAAGGGGGCGGTCAGACGCGCAAGGTCGAGGGTAGCCTGAGCGGCATCCACGCGCGCCTGGGCTGCGGCCAGGTCATCGGCGTTGGGACCGTTCTCCACTCGTTCATACGCGCGTTTGGCGTCTTCGTATTGGGCTTGCTTCAAAGCCAGGTCAGCATCCGCTTTCTCGATTTCTTCGGCAGTGGCTTTGCTTTTATACGTCTTGGTCTTTGGCACCTGCACGGGCAGGCCATTGACGATTTCGGTCACCATATGAACTTCGGTGCGTTCGACCGGGTAATTCAGAGACTGGCGGTAGTCATAAGCCTTTTCGAAGGCTTCTCTGGCTTTGCGCAAAGCAACCCAGGCCTGCGCCCGGGCGGTGTCCGATTCTTGCAAATCCTCCAGCGCGCGCTGCGCCGAAACCAATTCCGCCTCTGCCAGAATGATGGATTGGGGGAGAGAGGTCTTGACCAACGAAGCCAACACATCGCCTGCTTTCACGGTATCGCCAATCTGCACGTTGACTTTTTCGACCGTGCCAGAGGTTTGCCACACCAGAATAGCCGTTTGCCGGGCGCGCACGCTGCCGGTAGCGCCGACCGTGGCCGTCAAGTCGCCGCGCCCTACCGTGGCAGTTTGGAATTGCTCCTGCGGGCCGCCCGAGCGTGGACGAAGAACCACGAACAAGAGGAGCAGTAAGAGCAAAACTGCCGCCGGGATGACAATTTTCTTCCTTTTTTTGATGAATTCGATCATGAACGTTCCTCCGCAGGGTGCCACCTGCCAAAGCCTGATTTTACCTTACTCTGTATAAAATTTACCGATAGAAGGCAGGTTTAATACAGAAATCTTACAGAGTCAAAAGGTGACACTTGTCGCGCGCATTGGTGACATCCTAATCTGCCTGCCTACGCGAAGAATGAGTATCATCATCGTACTTTATTGGCGAAAGGCGCCTCTCGAAAAGCGGGAGGGCAGAGAGGGCAGCGCACAGCGCGCCCAAAACACCCCGCGCCCTGATGTATCGAGAGGATGCTTGGTAACAGATGATTTGGAGGTTCGGTATGCAGGCTGTCCCCAGCGAGTCCCTGGAAATCGACCGCAAGGAGCGTGTCAACAAACCCTTTTTCGATTTGGATCTGCGCCCCTGCGATATTCGCATTTGCGATTTCGAGGATGTCGTTATCGAGTTCACCCCTGAGCGCGCCATGGCGCAAGCCGCGCGCTGTATTCATTGTCCCGACCCGGCGCCGTGCATGGTCGCCTGTCCGGTACATAATGATATTCCCTCGGCCATGTGGCTAATCGAACAGGGACGCTTCGTAGAGGCGGCCAATCTGTATCACCAAACCAGTTCCCTGCCCGAAATTTGCGGGCGGGTTTGCCCGCACGAATCCTTGTGCCAGGGTTCCTGTGTACTCAACAAACATCATGAGCCTGTGCTGTGCGGTGAACTAGAAGTCTTTGCAGTAGATTATAAACGCCGCACCGAAGGACATACCCTCCCTGTAGGCGCGCCGAGCGGCAAAAAGGTAGCCATCATCGGCGCAGGCCCGGCCGGCCTGGGTTGCGCGGAGCAATTGCTCCAGATGGGACATGAAGTGACCTTCTTCGAGGCCAAACCGGCACCGGGCGGCTTGCTGGTGTATGGCATCCCCAATTTCAAACTGCCCAAGAAAGTGTGGGCCGAAAAATGGCAGGAATTCGAGCGCGCCGGCGTCCATTTCGTTCCCAATACCTACATAGGCAAAGACAAGACCATAGACGACTTGTTCAGAGAAGGCTTCGATGCAGTTTTCATCGGCGTCGGCTCGGAAGTGGACGCGAAAATGGAGGATACGCCCGGCACCGACCTGCCCGGCGTTTATGAGGCCACCGATTTCCTCATCCGCGGCAATGTAGAACCCAGTTTGCTGCCCGAAAACATGAAGACTCCGCTCGAGGTAGGCAAGCATGTAGTGGTCATTGGCGGCGGCGATACCGCTTCCGACTGCTTGCGCACCGCCCTGCGGTTAGGCTGTGAAGAAGTGACCTGTCTGTACCGCCGCACTGAAAAGGAAATGCCCGGCGGCAAGAAAGACCGCCAAATGGCGAAAGATGAGGGCGCAAAATACCGCTTCTTGACACAACCGGTAAAATTCATCGCCGGGGAAGACGGCAAACTGGCGGCTGTGGAATGCATCGAAATGAAACTGGGTGAACCGGACGAAAAAGGTCGCCGCCGCCCGGTGCCGGTGGAAGGCTCGAACTTTAGCATTGCCTGTGACACGGCCATCCTGGCGCTGGGTTACTGGCCCGATCCCATCATCGGCAAGACCACGCCAGATCTCGAAACGTACAATTGGGGGCTAATCAAAGTCCTGGACAAAGAAACGGGGCAAACCAGCCGCGAGGGC
>DAOUCM010000043.1:0-8088 GCA_034431895.1 Anaerolineales bacterium | reverse complement strand
GCGGCCAAGTTTGCCTTCGAAAAAATGGGTGTGAAGAAGGCCGCCACCATTCATGATGGCTCGCTGTACGCTGAGAAATTGCAAGAAGTCTTTGCTAACACCTTCAAGGAATTGGGCGGAGAAATCACCACTCAAGAAGCGGTTGACCCCAATGCCACCGACTTCAAATCCGTCCTCACCAGCATTGCCGCTGGCGGTCCAGAGTTCATTTACTATCCCATCTTCGTCAAGGCAGGCAGCCTGATCACCCGCCAGGCGAAGGAAGTCCCCGGCCTGGAGAACGTCTACCTGATGGGTGCGGATGGCATGTTCTCACCTGATGTGGTTGAGGGCGCCGGCGAGCAAGTGGAAGGTTTGTTCGTATCCAGCCCCGACCTGGCAGCCTTCAGCGCCGATTACGAGAGTGTGTTCCTGCCAAAGTACAAAGAAATTGCTGGCGTCGACAAGCCAGTGAGCATCTTCCATGCCCACGCCTACGATGCAACTAACATGATCTTTGCTGCCATCGAAAAAGTGGCTGTTCAGGATCCTGACGGCACGCTGCACATCCCACGCCAGGCGCTGCGCGATGCCATGTACGCCACAGCCAACTTCCCCGGCCTGACCGGCAACCTGACCTGCACGCCCACCGGCGACTGCGCGGATCCAAAGATTGCTGTGTACGAATATCACGCGGGGCAATATCCGCCTGAGCGCATCTGGCCGTAATCGAAGTTGTAAGAAAGAGTAACACCTGTGAGGGGCGAAGCCAATTCGCCCCTCACACAGTCTGCCCGATAGGAGCATACGATGCTTAGAACCTGGCGTCAGAAGATTACCATAACGGATATCGTCATTTGGATTATTGGAATTGCCATTGCAGTAATGGTGGTTTACGGCTCAGCCGCAACGCTAGCCATAGGGAAATATACCCAAGACAATTGGATTGATTTGATCATTACAGGTTTGGCTTTGGGTGGGGTCTATGCACTTATCGCTTTAGGATATACGCTGGTCTATGGTATTTTGCGCATGATCAATTTTGCCCACAGCGAAGTTTTTATGAGCGGGCCATTCACGGCTGCCTTTGCCGCCGACGCCCTGGTAGCAATAGGATGGTGGAACAAGTACCCCATCGTGAGCCTGTTGATTGTGTTGATTGTGTCGGCTACCGTTTCATCCCTGGTTGCCATCTTGGTCGAGCGAATTGCCTACCGCCCCTTACGCACTGCGCCCCGATTGGTACCGTTGATTACAGCCATCGGAGCGTCTTTTTTTCTACAATATACCTTTCGAGGCTTGTACGGCTCTGGTCTCAAAGGTTATCCAGAGATGGAAATCTTCAAGGGCTTTTGGGTCATTGCAGGCATTCGCATCTTCAAAACACAGGCTACGGCCATTGTCGGCGCAATCGTCTTGATGTTACTTCTCTATGCGATTGTACAAAAGACAAAAATTGGCAAGGCCATGCGTTCTGTATCAGAAGACAAAGAAGTGGCTGCGCTCATGGGAATTGACGTGGACAAGACAATTGCAACCACATTTGCCTTGGGAGGCGCCGCTGCTGGCCTGGCTGGCATTCTTTACTTGCTCTTATTCCCAGTTGCTCACTTCTACATGGGGTTTTTCCCTGGGCTCAAAGCGTTCACTGCGGCAGTATTGGGCGGCATCGGCAACGTACCGGGCGCATTTTTGGGGGGCATGGTGCTTGGTCTGCTCGAATCGGTCGGCCCCAGCCTGTTCTTGGATGGTATGGGCATCCCTGCTGCCTATCAATTGAAGGACGCGATTGCCTTTACAATTCTGGTGTTCATCCTCATCTTCCGCCCAAGCGGTATCTTGGGCGAACAGTTGACGCAGGCCAAAGCCTAGGAGGCAGGACATGCAAACTTCACCTTCCCCCTGGAAACAAGCAGTCCAAACAGGCCTGATTGCAGGCGCAATTGCAATCCTGCTGTCATTGGTTGGCATGGTAGCAACCTTTCGTGAACGCTTCATTATTAGCGGCGTTTTCACAATGGGGCAAGCCATTTTCCTGGCTCCTTTGCTCCTGATGGCTTACTTCTTACAACGCCGTTTACACCCACAACCCATACAGACCGTCCTTCTTTCCGGCTTGCTGGTCGGCCTGGTGGGAAGCGTATTATTAGCGGCCTTGGTGCTAATCGGCAACAACATTGACTTGCAAGTCATGTTCGTCAACTCCTCTCCTACTTTGCGCAAGATTTTGACATTCGACCAAGCCTTATTGCCGGGACTGTCCATCTTGTTGGGAATGGGCATGCTGATGGGCGTTTTGGGAGGCGGATTGTTCCTGCTCCCAAGACGCATCACTGGTGCAATTAGTCAGGGCTTCTTGTGGATGTTCTTGATTGGCCTGCTGCGCGACCTGTTGTTGACCGTCACTACTCGTTGGGGTCCCCTCGCCAAACCCATCAAATCGCTCTTTGCAACCAGCGGCCTCAAGCCCATTGGAGCGGTGCTTATCTTTGTTCTGATTGCTGCGTTTCAATACTGGCAAAGCGGACGGCTTGCGCAGAAAAAGAGCCGAGCGCCCTCCAAGCAATCTTCCCTTGCCCGCTGGTTGACTTGGGCTGGCATCGTAATCGTCCTGGTCCTGCTTCCACCCGTCCTGGGCATTTTCTTCAGCGATATTCTGGACACGGTGATGATGTACATCTTGATGGGACTTGGCTTGAACATCGTTGTTGGCTTTGCCGGCCTTCTCGACCTGGGTTACGTGGCCTTCTTTGCTATCGGCGCATACGTCATGGGCGTTTTGACCTCGCCAGAACTGAACGCCAACCCGCTGACCTACTGGCAGGCATTACCCTTTGCCATCGTGATATGCGTGATTTCTGGGGTGATCTTGGGCTTGCCGGTGCTGAAAATGCGCGGCGATTACCTGGCCATCGTGACACTTGGCTTTGGAGAGATCGTTCGCTTGCTGGCGCTTTCTGACTGGCTGCGGCCTTGGCTGGGTGGTTCTCAAGGAATCCAATTGATTGCCCAACCAAGCATAGGCGGCTTTGTGTTGAACACACAACAAGAACTATACTATCTCTTCCTAGTAGGGGTGGGCATCGTTGCTTTCGTCGCCTGGCGATTGCGCGATTCCCGCATGGGCCGCACATGGATGGCGCTGCGCGAAGATGAAGACGTGGCAGTGGCCATGGGTATCAACCATGTCACCACCAAACTGCTAGCCTTTGCCACTGGCGCTCTCTTTTCGGGAATAGCAGGGACAATCTTTGCCGCCAAGCTGCAATCTGTTTACCCACACAGCATGAACTTCCTGGTTTCGATCAACGTCTTGAGCCTCATCATTATTGGCGGCATGGGAAGCATCCCCGGTGTTTTCGTTGGCTCGCTGGCGCTCATGGGGTTGCCTGAACTGCTACGAGAATTTGCCGAATACCGTTACTTAGTGTATGGCGCTCTGCTGGTGATCATGATGTTGACCAGACCGGAAGGCCTGTGGCCGGACAAGCGCCGTCGCTTGGAACTGCATGAAGAAGAAGCGGCAGTCGAAGCCGACGTCACAGCCGCCGAAACTACAAAGTAGCGAGGAGAAGACAAAATGGCTGTTCTAGTTGCAAAGGCAGTAACCAAACGCTTTGGCGGCCTTGAGGCGCTCGGCCACATAGACCTGGAAGTCCAAGAAAAGTCCATCCATAGCATCATTGGCCCCAACGGCGCCGGTAAAACAACGTTCTTCAACTGTGTCACCGGTTTTTATACCCCGGAAGAAGGCACGATTCTGCTAGACGGCAAAGACATCACCGGGCTTTCTCCAGATCGAGTGACTCATTTAGGGGTTTCGAGAACTTATCAGAACATTCGATTGTTCAAGAACATGACCTCACTGGAGAACATCCTGGTTGGCATGCACCCTCATTTGAAATCTGGGCTGATTGGCAGCATAATACGCGATCCGCGTACCCGCAAGGAGGAGAAAGAGGCCTTCGAAACAGCCATGGACCTGCTTCAATTTGTGGGCTTGCGTGGTAAAGGCGACATGATGGCAATGAGTCTGCCGTATGGCGATCAACGCCGGCTAGAAATTGCCCGCGCACTGGCAAGTAAACCCAAAATCTTGCTGCTGGATGAACCAACCGCTGGCATGAACCCCAGCGAAACCCAAGAAATGGTGTATTTCATCCAACGCTTGCGGGATGAACTGGGCATCACCATCTTGCTCATCGAACATCAGATGCGAGTCGTGATGAGCATCTCTGAGTTGATCACTGTGCTAGATTTTGGAGTGAAAATTGCCGAAGGTACGGCTACCGAGATCCAAAAAAATCCCAAGGTCATCGAAGCCTATCTTGGGCGGGGAGCCGCCAGTGGTCTCGACCAAATAAGCGCCAGGGCAGCCGCTGCAGCCTGACAAGGAGTGTACCATGCCAATGCTCGATGTAAATAACATCCACTCTTACTACGGCAACATTCATGCCTTGAAAGGCATCTCGCTGACCGTTGACAAGGGAGAGATCGTCACTCTGATTGGCGCCAATGGCGCTGGGAAATCCACCACATTGCGGACGATTATGGGCATGCTGAAGCCGCGCGAAGGCCATGTGCGCCTCGACGGTGATGAATTGACGCGCTACAAGCCTCACGAAATCGTTTACAAAGGCATCGCCATGGTGCCAGAAGGCCGGCGCGTCTTTGCCCGCATGAGCGTCACCGAAAATCTGGAAATGGGCGCCTACAGCCGAAACAGCAAACAAGAGATTGAGCAAGACCTGGAGCGAGTATTCACGCTCTTCCCCCGCTTGAAAGAACGTCACAGCCAATTGGCCGGCACCCTTTCAGGTGGAGAGCAACAAATGCTGGCAACAGCACGCGCCTTGATGGCTCGTCCCCGTATCTTGCTCATGGATGAACCTTCGATGGGGCTTGCACCCGTGTTGGTGGAAGTGATTTTCGACACCATCCAGCAAATCAACAAAGATGGAACCACCATCCTGCTTGTAGAACAAAACGCCTTGATGGCGCTCTCCATCGCCCATCGTGGATATGTTTTGCAATCAGGTGAAATCGTCTTGCAAGATAAAGCCGAAAATTTGAAACGGAACGAAACGGTCCAGAAAGCCTACCTCGGCATGGAATAACCCGCACCTGCCTGAATACATGCGCAGAGGTATAAGACCCATTGCCTCTGCGCTTTTGTTTCCCATTGGTTTTTTAGACCCACCTTCAGTTTGCTGGCATTTTGGAGGTCCGATGCTGATTCTGACTGCTGACGATGTACGAAAGGCCCTGCCCATGAGCGAGGCCATCGAAGCCATGAAATATGCTTACGCTTCGCTCTCGGACGGGCGGGCAGAGATGCCGTTGCGGACGCGCTTACCCGTCCCCAAGCATGACGCTGCCACCTTGTTCATGCCCGCCTTCGTCCAATCAGAGAGCGGGGACGCACTGGCTGTCAAAATCGTCTCCCTATTCCCCCAAAATCCCGCGCGCGGACTGGCCTTCATCCAGGCAGCGGTGCTGGTGCTGGAACCGGATTCGGGGCGTCCCCTGGCACTGCTGGAGGGGGCATCGCTGACGGCCATTCGCACGGGAGCGGCTAGCGGCGCCGCCATTGACCTCCTTGCACGCCCCGACAGCCATGTGCTAGCGGTATTTGGCGCGGGGGGGCAGGGACGCTCACAAACGGAAGCAGCCTGCGGCGTGAGAAAGATCCAAAAGGTCTGGGTGTTCGATCCGTCCATAGAACGGGCAGAGGCCCTGGCGGCGGAAATGGCCGGGCGGGGGAATGTTCCCCAAGATGTCAGCGTCGCCAGAAGTTCCCAACAGGCGGTCAAGGATGCAGACATCATCTGCGCCGCAACGACATCTAAAACGCCGGTCTTCGAAGACGAACACTTGAAGCCGGGCGTCCACATCAGCGCCATTGGTTCATACCTGCCAGATATGCAGGAGGTCCCTGCCAAGACTGTTGCCCGCGCGCTGGTAGTGGTGGATTCGCGCTCGGCTGTGTTGGCCGAGAGCGGTGACTTGATTCAGCCGATCCGCGCCGGCTTGTTTGGCGAAGATCACATCCACGCCGAACTGGGCGAGATTGTGCTGGGACGTAAAACTGCAAGGCAATCGCCAGAACAGGTGACGTATTTCAAATCGGTTGGCCTGGCCGTGCAAGACGCCATGGCTGCGCAATTAGCGTTGAGGAATGCTGATAAAATGGGGCTTGGACAAACGGTACGTTGGTAAGGAGACGAAATGAACCCGCTTCTCGAGCGCATTTCCATTGACCCAAACGTTTGCTTTGGGAAGCCCTGTATTCGCGGAACGCGCATCTGGGTTTCTTTGATCCTGGATTTCCTGGCCAGCGGCATGACGATCGAAGATGTGTTAGCAGAGTATCCGCATCTCGAGCGCGAAGATATTTTAGCGGCGATTGCTTACGGCGCTGAGATGTCGCGCGAACGTTACGTCTTGACCCCTATCCAGGAAACCGCATGAAGTTCAAACTTGATGAAAATTTTGGGCGGCGTACAGCCAACATATTCAGAGAAGCCGGCCACGATGTTCACACCATCCACGAGGAAAACATGGCTGGCGCTTCGGACGAACAAGTGTATGACCACTGTATAAAAGAGCAACGCTGCCTGGTTACGCTTGACCTCGATTTCTCAGATGTCACCCGGTACCAGGCGCACAACACAGGTGGCATCATCGTGATTCGTTTGCCAAGAAATCCAAGTCTGGAAGCTCTCCAAACGCTTGTCCGCCAATGCCTGCAAGCGCTACAAAAAACAGATGCACATCGTCAACTTTGGATTGTCGAGCCTGGGCATATCCGAATCCATCAAGATAACAGCCAGGAAGAAGAATGAATACCGTCGGCCTGGCCATGCAAGACGCTAGCCACGCAATGAGTGTTGAGGGATGCTGATAAAATGTGACTTGGACAAACGGTACATTGGTAAGGAGAAGCGATGACAATCGAGAGCAAAATCCGCGTTCCTGACGAGTTAGGGCATCCATTAGCCCGTCTGAGCGATCGTCTAACCGAGGTGGTAGAAAGAGGCGCCAGGGAGATGCTGGCAAAGGAGGAAGGGAAATTTCAAGATTTGGAACAACGACGGCTGCGACAAGCCGGTTTCCATTTCCAGCCAAATTCTATCAAAGCAAAAGGACGAATTGAATGACGCTACCGCACACAGCAGAGATTGTCATCATCGGCGGCGGGGTAATGGGCGCCAGCACGCTCTATCACCTGGCAGCGCGCGGGCAGAAAAATGTCATTCTGCTCGAAAAGGAAGAATTCTTTGGACAGGGCGCCACCGGCCGTTGCGCAGGCGGCGTGCGCTACCAGTTTTCCACGGAAATCAACATCAAACTTTCACTCGAAAGCCTGCCTATGCTGGAACGCTTCAAGGAAGAGATCGGGCAAGATATTGATTATCGCCAGTGCGGCTATCTGATTGTGTGTACAAATGAGAAGGATTACGCCGCCTTCCAGCGCAACGTGAAATTGCAAAACAGCCTGGGGGTTGGCACGCAATGGCTGGACGGCGATGAGGTGCGCAAGCGCCTGCCACTCTTTCATTTCGAGGACGCTATCGGCGCCACCTTCCATGCCAAAGATGGGCTGGTAGACCCAAACAGCGTGGTAGCAGGCTACATCAGCGCCGCAGCGCGCTTGGGAGGCAAATCGTTCAACAACGTAGAAGTGACGGGGATAAAAGTCGAAAACGGGAAAGTAGCAGGCGTAGAGACGAACAAAGGCTCTGTCGCTACTCCATTGGTTGTCAATGCCGCTGGCCCATGGGCAGGCTTGATTGGGAAAATGGCCGGCGTAGACATCCCCCTCACGGCTCTGCGGCGGCAAATGTTCACCACCACTCCGCTGCCCGAAATACCCGCCGATTTGCCCTTTGTGATTGACTTTGCCCAATCGCTCTACTTCCACCGCGAAGGGGACGGCCTGCTGATTGGCATGTCGAACCAAAATGAAAAACACGGCTTCGATCAGAACGTAGACGAAGAATTCGAACTGGTCAACCTGGAAGCGGCCATTGCGCGCCTGCCGCTGGTCGAAAAAGCGGGCATGGTATCTCATTGGGCCGGGCTATACGAGGTCACGCCTGATGCGCA
>DAOUCM010000042.1:0-2783 GCA_034431895.1 Anaerolineales bacterium | reverse complement strand
GCGAACTGCCGCCCTACGATGCCCTCCTGGCTGAAGAGGCCAGCCTGCTCGAAAAGACCGCCGCCTGCCTGCGCTTCCCCATCCCCGACTTCGACATTCCCACGCAGGAGCAAATGCGCCGCACGCTCGATGCGATTGATGCCGCCCTGGCCGACGGTCATAACATTTATGTCCACTGCTGGGGCGGTGTGGGGCGTACCGGCACGGTCGTCGGCTGTTACCTGGTGCGCCACGGCAGGAGCGGCGAACAGGCCTTGCGCCAACTGGCCGAATGGTGGCAGACTGTCCCCAAACGGCGCCTCCATCCCCGCTCGCCGGAGACCGAGGCGCAGCGCCGTTTTGTCCTGACCTGGCATGAACTGGCATGAACGTTACCTTCAGCAAGCCCGCTGGACGCGCCACCTGCGCGCCTATCTCTTCGCCCGCGCCGGAATCGAACGGGCGGAGCGCGTGCTGGAAGTGGGCTGTGGGACGGGGGCCATCTTGCGCGACCTGCCGCCTCTGCCTGCGCTTCACGGCCTGGACCTTCGGCCGGCTTCCCTTATGGAGGCCCGCCTCCACGCCCCGGCCGCTTCCCTCACCTGCGGCGACGCGCTGCGCCTGCCCTACGCGGCGCAAACCTTTGACATCACCTGCTGTCACTTCCTCCTGCTGTGGGTGGCCGATCCTCTGCAAGCCCTGACCGAAATGAAGCGCGTCACCCGCCGCGGCGGACATGTCCTGGCGCTGGCCGAGCCAGACTATTCGGCCCGCCTGGACCAGCCCGACGAGTTGATTCCGTTGGGCCGCTGGCAGACGGAATCGCTCCGCAGGCAAGGCGCAAACCCCTCGATGGGCGGCAGGCTGGCAGAGGCCTTCTTCCAGGCCGGAATCGAACTCCTCGAAACGGGAGCCCTCCAAAGCGTTGGCGGCGAAGCGCAAACGTCCGAAGAATGGGAATTGGAATGGGCGGTGTTGAGGTCCGATTTGGCGGCTTTGCTCACAGAAGCAGAAATCCGCCGCTTCGAGGAACTGGATCGCCGCGCCCGAGAAAGGGGGCAGCGCGTGTTGCACGTTCCCACCTACTTTGCCTGGGGGCGTCGGCAGTGAAAACCTTCGACGAGGTTCTATCTTTGGCTTTTGGGCCTGGCGTGGTACACTTCGCGCCATGTCCAAACGTGCCAAAAAGGTTCTGATGGTGCTGGCAGGCCTGCTCCTGCTGTCGCTGTTTCTCTTGCAAATCCCTTCCGTCCAAATGGCGGTCGGTTGGCGGTATGAGAAATTCATGCTCTACCTGAAGAACGTCGTCCACCCGCCCGGCCCGGCCCCCACGCCCCTGCCGGTTACGCCCGCGCCGCTCACTTCCACGCCGACTCTCGGCTCGACCGTCACGCCGACTGCCACCTTGCGGCCGGCAACGGTCACGGCCACGACCATGCCTCTGCCGCCCCAGGTCTCGCTGCCCTCTCCGCCCTTCGAGCAGCAAACCCCCAACAACTGCGGCCCGGCCACCCTTTCTATGGCTCTGCACTTGTACGGCTGGCAGGGCAGCCAGGCCGAGATTGCCGAACAAATCAAGCCGGTGCTGCAAGATCGCAATGTCAACCCCGAGGAACTGGCCTACTACGTTCGCAACTTTGCCGGCTGGCTGAACGTGCAATATCGCGTGGCCGGCAACCTGGAGACGCTCAAGCGACTGCTGGCCGCCAACTATCCGGTCATCGTGGAAAGCGTCACCTCGCTCGACCCCAACGACGCCCTCGGCCCCAATGACGACCTGTGGGCCGCCCACTATTTGCTGCTCACCGGCTACGATGACGCGGCCCAGACCTTCACGATTCAGGATTCCTATCACGGCGCCAATTTGACCCTTTCCTATCAGCAACTGCAAGCCGAGTGGCATCCGTTCAACAATTTATACCTGGTCATCTACTTCCCACAAGACGAGGCCGAACTCCAATCGCTGCTAGGCGCAGACTGGGACCCCGACGCCAACCGTCAGCGCGCCCTCGAGCTGGCCCAGGCTGCCACGCAAGTTACCCCTCAAGACGCCTTTGCCTGGTTCAACCTGGGCAGCAACCTGGTGTACTTCGAGCGATACGACCAGGCCGCTCTGGCCTATGACCAGGCTCGTCAAATCGGCCTGCCGCTGCGCATGTTCCGCTACCAGTTTGGCCCCTTCCTGGCTTATTTCCATGCCAACCGCAACGCCGACTTGCTGGCGCTCACCGACTACGCGCGCGGCGTCACGGAAATGTCCGAAGAAGCCTGGCTGTGGTACGGCTGGGCGCTCTACCGGCAAGGAGACGCCCAAAAAGCCAAAGCCGCCTGGGAAAAGGCCCTCTCCATCAACCCCTCTTCCTACGTGGACGCCCGCAGCGCCCTGCAATATGTCACTCCCTGAACATTTGTACTGCAAAAATCTGGAAGTTTCACCGCAAAGACACGGCCTGCCCTGCATGGTTTTCTCAAGAATGCTCGACAAAATAGCCATGTCGCTGCGAAGCGGCGGTTTGTGCCGCTGAAGCAATCTCCTCAAGGTCAGTTTTGTCCGTCGAACGGGAGACTGCTTCGCCAGAGAGCGGCTCGCAGCGACATTTTGAAATCAGTTGTGATCTATACATTTTCTTGAGAAAGCCGTAACGCGGCCTCCAGCCGCAGCCAAAGTGACTAGTGCTGTGTTAAGCAACTTTTTATACAAATCGGTCATCTCATTGTTTAGCGCAAATTCACCTGAAAGCATTGAACCGTTTACGTAGGACGGTCTTTCCAGACCGTCCACCTGACCGACAAGCTGGAAAGAC
>DAOUCM010000041.1:0-6742 GCA_034431895.1 Anaerolineales bacterium | reverse complement strand
CTGGCAGGCGCTCAACGCAAAGACCAGAACGGCGAGAAGCCATTTGCGGAACATGGAATGCCTCCTGAAGGGATGTCGCGAAGGATCGCATCACCGGCTTTGGAACGATTTCAAAGTATAATCCTTTTCGATGACTCAGACAGTGCAAATATCCGCGCTGTTGGTGGCTGCCTATCGCCCACGATCCTGCCATCAACCTAACCAGCGCCAGGCCAGCCGCAGCAGCCCCCGCCATTCAGACTTCTCAGACTTCCGAAGTCTTGAAGACTTCGGAAGTCTTTAAAATCGCGTAACGCAGAATTCATTCCGCAACCCAAGGACGATATCAATATCGCGCTACAGAATCTTTGCGGTTGTGATAGATTCTCAAGAGCAATACTATACCTGCTTTGGAAGTGGTAGGCAGTTACAAAGCAAGACCATATCTTTCATCTCGGAGCCAAGCCAAAATTCATGGAAATCCTCAGTCGTCTCCGTTCCGCCGCCCGCATTTTGCTCAAAGGCGAACCTCAAAAGAATCAGCGCAACCCCATCCCGGCCATCACGCCCGAAGAAGTGGCCGAGGTCAAACAGTTCTTCCCGCGCGAGAAGTTCTTCCTCCTCGGCCATGCCCGTTCTGGCACCACCCTGCTCATGCGCCTGGCGCGCCTGCATCCCGACGTGCATTGCAACTATCAGGCGCACTTCTTCACGCGCAAACCGCTGCTCAAGTCTCTGGTCGATTCGCCCGAAATCGAGGAGTGGCTGACGCGCAAATCCAACCGCTGGAACCACGGACGCGACCTTTCACCCCTCGTCCTGCGCGCCGCAGCCGACATCATCATGGAGCGCGACGCCGCCCGCGCAGGCAAGCGCATCGTCGGCGACAAAAGCCCCTCGTCCGTCATCCACGGCCAAGCCGTGCGCGACCTGCACGCCGTCTATCCCGATGCAAAGATTGTTTACATCGTACGCGATGGACGGGATGTCATCCTCTCCGAGCGTTTTCGCAACTTCGTCGAGGAATCCAAATTTTTGACGGCGGAAGACAAGCGCATCATCGCGGACCTGCGGCTGGATCCCGCTCCATTTGGCGATGGCCGCCGCTCCATCTTCACCGAGACCTTCATCCGCCGCACGGCCGGCGACTGGGCGCACGATCTACAGGAAACCGAGGCCGAAGCCCGCCGCCTGTTCGGCGACCGTTTCTACGCCTTGCGTTACGAAGACCTGTTGGCCCACCCCTTCGAGGAAATGAAAAAAGTCTGGCAATTCTTGGGCGTCGAGGCCGAGCCTAGCCTGGAAAGAGCCATCCTGGAAGAAATGCGCTCCAATCCCGATGAAGAATGGCAATCCCGCCGCAACGAAGACATCGCCTCCTTCCTCCCCAAAGGACAAAGCGGCAATTGGGCGCGCCTGTTCAGCGAGCGAGACAAATCTCTCTTCGAGCAAGTCGCCGGCCACATGCTGGCGCGATGGAAATATGAACCAGATGCTCACACGTAAATCGAAGAGGTTTTATCTATGACACAAAGGGAAGCCGTTTTACAGGGCTTCGATGGTCAATTCGGCGGCCAGCCCGCCTGCCTCGTCCGCGCGCCGGGGCGGGTGAACCTGATTGGCGAGCATACCGACTACAACGACGGCTTCGTGCTGCCCATGGCCATTGACCGCGCCATTTGGATTGCGCTGCGGCCCAGCGACGACCAGCGGGTGCGCGTCTATTCGCTGGATTATGGGGAGGCGCTGGAATTTTCGTTGGAGGGCTTCGAGCGGGGGCAGGGATGGGGGGAGTACCTCAAAGGGGTGGCGTATGCGTTGCAGCGCGAAGGGTACCGCTTGCAAGGCTGGGAAGGGACGCTGGGCGGCGACGTGCCGAAGGGGGCCGGCCTGTCTTCCTCGGCGGCGCTGGAACTGGCGGCAGCGCGCGCCTTTGCCACCGTTTCAGGTTTCGACTGGCAGGCGGCGCGCATGGCTCGAATTTGCCAGCGGGCCGAGAACGAATGGGTGGGCGTGCAGTGCGGCATCATGGATCAGATGGCCTGCGCGGCCTCCCGCCAGGGTCACGCCCTCTTCCTGGACTGCCGCTCGCTAGAATACGAGCATGTCCCCCTGCCGCAGGGCGTTGCCGTCGTCGTGCTGGATACCTCCACGCGGCGCGGGCTGGTCGGCTCGGCCTACAACGAGCGGCGGGAGCAGTGCCAGGCGGCGGCCAGGTTCTTCGGCGTGAAGGCGCTGCGCGAGGTGAGCGTGGAGAGGTTCGAAAAAGAAAGAGGAAAAATAGAAGAGCAGGTCGTGATGCGCCGGGCGCGGCACATCGTCAGCGAGAATGAGCGCGTGCTGGCGGCTGTCCAGGCCATGCGCTGCGGAGACGCGGCGCGGCTGGGAGCGCTGTTCAACCAGAGTCACGCCAGCCTGCGCGACGATTTCGAGGTCAGCAGCCCGGCGTTGGACCAGATCGTGGAGGCGGCCCAGGCGCAGCCTGCCTGTTATGGCGCGCGCATGACCGGGGCCGGCTTTGGCGGCTGTGCTGTGGCGCTGGTCGAACGAGAAGAGGCCGAGGGGTTTGGCGCGGCCGTTTTAGCGGCCTACAGGCAAAAGTCAGGGTTGGAAGCGCGGGTGTACGTCTGCCAGGCCAGCGCCGGCGCGGCTCTCCTTCCGTTGTCGTAACTGCGATATACTTCCCCCATGTCACGCGAGCGTTTGGGAGTCTTTGGCGGCACCTTCGACCCGCCCCATCTCGGCCACCTCATCCTGGCGCAAGAGGCGTGCGCCCAACTCGACCTGGCGCGCTTGCTGTGGGTGCTGACCCCCGTCCCGCCGCACAAACTGGAGCAGATCATCACGCCCGTAGCCCACCGCCTGGCCATGCTCGAACTGGCCCTGCAAGACGAAGCCCGTTTCGAAATCTCGCGCCTCGAATTGGAACGCCCCGGCCCGCATTACACTGCCGATACCTTGCGTTCGATGCAGGAACGTTACCCATCCGCAGACCTGATTCTGCTGCTGGGCGGCGACTCCTTGCGCGACCTGCCCACCTGGCGCTTCGCTGCGCAACTGGTGGCTGCTTGCCGCGAAATCGGCGTGATGCGCCGCCCCGGCGACGCGGTAGACCTGGCGGCGTTGGAGCGGCAGGTGCCGGGCGTGCAAACCAAAGTGCGGTTCGTGGATGCGCCCTTGCTGGAGATCGCCTCCAGCGAGATTCGACGCCGTATCCGGCAAGGCCAGCCGTTTCGTTATTATTTGCCGCCGCCTGTGTATGACTATATCTTGAAAGAGCGCCTTTACCGTTGATTACCCCTTGAAGACAGTGTAGCCATGAACAGGTCAGAGACCTGTTCCACGTGGCACAAGTTCCCAACTTGCGCGGGCAGGTCAGAGACCTGTTCTACTTTCCCAACCTGCTTCGCTCTTGCTCTACCACGCTCTCGTCCAGTTTCTTGAACAACGGCTCCGGCTGGTTCAATTTCTGGCCGGGCTGGAGGTCGCTTGGCTTCCACGCTGCTACCATCCCGTTCTCCAGGGCAGGGGGGCGGTAACGCAAGCCCTTGTGCGTGCCAAGCGCGTCGCTGATTTCTTGAATATACTGCTCGCCGAAGAGCGTCGTTTCGTAGCCAAAGAAGCCGTGCAATTTTTCGGACGTGAACGGTAAGACAGGCGCAAACAGCACTTTGAGCGAGTCGATGGCTTTTAGCGCCGTGTAGATGGTCTTGGCGGCTTCGTCCTTGTCTTCTTTGATTTGCTTCCAGGGCGACATGGCGTCCAGATACTGATTGACGGCAGAGGCCAGTTTCATCGTCTCGCCCAGGGCGGCGCGCAGTTTCACGCCCTCGTACAGAGCGCCCACAGACGAGAATCCGCCCTCGATAACGGCCAGCAGGTCCAGGTCGGCGGGGCGAAGCGCCGAGGCATCCACCGTCGGGACGTGACCGTCCCAATGTTTATAGCAAAACGACAGCACGCGGTTGGCCAGGTTGCCCCAGTTTGCCACCAACTCGTTGTTGTTGCGCGCTACGAACTCGGCCCAGTCCCAATCGCTGTCTTTCATTTCCGGCATGTTGACCGTCAGGTAGTAGCGCAGCGCGTCGGGGTCATAACGGCTCAGGGCATCGCGTCCCCACACGGCCCAGTTGCGGCTGCCGCTGATTTTCTCGCCTTCCAGGTTCATGAACTGATTGGCCGGCACGTCGAAGGGCAGGGTAAGCGGCTCGTTGCCCTCATCGAAGATCTGCAGGAACTGTTTCCCCGCCCCCATCAATTGCGCCGGCCACAGGGAGGTATGGAAGAAAATGTTGTCTTTGCCGATGAAGTAGAACTGGCGCGCGGCCGGGTTGACCCACCATTCGCGCCATGCCTCGCTTCGACCGGGCTCAGCGCCGGCTTTCTCGGGCCCCAGCCTGCTCCACTCGATGGCAGCCGAGAGGTAGCCGATGACGGCCTCGAACCACACGTACAGGCATTTGCCCTCCCAACCTTCCACCGGCACGGGGATGCCCCAATCCAGGTCGCGCGTGATGGGACGCGGCTTGAGGCCCTCGGCCTCGATCTTGCCCAGCGACTCGCCCAAGACAGGTTCGCGCATGTGAGCGGCGCGTTCTTTGAGGAAACGTTTGACCTCCGGCTCCAACTTGGACAGATCGAGGTAAAAATGCTCGGTCTCGCGCAGTTCGAGCGCCCCATCGCCGGTTTTGGCTTTGGGGTCAATGAGTTTTTCTGGCTCCAGCACATTGCCGCAGCGGTCGCACTGGTCAGAGCGGGCGCCCTGGTAACCGCAAATGTAACAAGTGCCTTCCACGTAGCGGTCGGGCAGGAATTTCCTGGCAGACGGCGAATACCATTGCAGGGATTTCTGCGTGAACATGAAGCCGTTCTGTTTCAGCGCCAGGAAAATGGCCTGCGAAACCTTGAAATGGTTTTCGGTATGGGTGGAAGTGAACAAATCGTACGTGATACCGTAGCCTTGAAAGACTTCCAGGAAGGTATCATGGTAGAACTTGTAGACTTGCTCAACCGGCTGCCCAAGCGCATCGGCTTTGAGGGTGACGGGCGTGCCGTGCGAGTCTGTGCCTGACACCATCAGCACCTTGTTCCCTTTCAAGCGGTGATAGCGCGCTACGATGTCGCCGGGCAGGTGCGAGCCGGTGAGGTTGCCCACATGGATTTCGGCGTTGGCATACGGCCAGGCAATGGCTATCAGGATATTTTCGGGCATAAGCAATTCCTAGCACAAGCCTTTCGCTGTCCAGGCACAGCCAGGCATGTCCTTGCTGGATAGGAGGATGTTCGCGCTCGGCAGAGAACAGAGGTTCGTCATAGGGGTAGTTTACGCAAGGGAGAGGAGTTTGTCAATAGAGCGCGCACAGCCAGGCTTACATTTGGTACAATAGATGTATGGCAGATTTGGTTTCCCAAATCCGAGAACGCTATGAAAAAACGATGGAGCGCATCGCCGCTGCGGCCCGCGCCGCCGGGCGCGACCCGCGCGAGGTGCAACTGGTGGTTGTCAGCAAGGCTCAGCCGCTCGAAGTGGTGCAGGCCGCTGTGCAGGCTGGCATCCGTATCTTTGGCGAAAACTATCCCGAAGAAAGTGTAAGCAAAATATTATGTTTTGGCCCTCGAAGTGGGGTAGAATGGCACATGATCGGTCACCTGCAAAGCCGCAAGGCGCGCCTGGTCATCGAGCATTTCGACCTTTTACACTCTCTGGATAGCGTAAAACTGGCAGAACGTCTCGAACGGTTGGCGGCAGAAGCCGGGCGTACCCTGCCGGCGCTGTTGGAGTTCAACGTCGGCGGCGAAGAGAGCAAATACGGCTGGCGGGCTGCACATCCCCAAGATTGGCCGGCTTTTTACGCGGATGTAGAAGCCATCTTGAGCCTGCCCCATCTGCGCGTGCTGGGATTGATGACCATGCCGCCGCTGGAGACGGATCCTGCCGAGGCGCGCGTTCATTTTCGGACCCTGCGCCTGCTGCGTGACCATTTGGCCTCTCGTTATCCCCAGGCCGATTGGCGCCACCTCTCCATGGGGACCAGCGCCGATTTCGAAGCCGCCGTCGCCGAGGGCGCCACGCTTGTCCGTGTTGGCACGGCCATTCTTGGCGCACGCCCGATGCGTTGAGGAGGAAGATGATTTCGTACATTGCTCGTTTGATTTCCATCCTGGCAGATTTCCTGATCTTGTTGGTCATCGTCAAGGTAGTCTTATCCTATATCATGGATCCCTATCATCCGGTGCGGCGCACCATTGACAATCTGGTCGAGCCATTTCTGGCGCCCATTCGGCGGGTTGTGCCGCTGATTGGGGTATTCGATTTCAGCCCCCTGATCTTGATTATCCTGGTACAAATCCTGTCCTCTGCTGTGATTACTTTCCTGTATGCTTTGAGGTGACCATGGGTCGAAGAAAATACCACCTTCATGATGGTCAGAAAGGTTCTGCCATCGCTGTGCGAGTGACCCCGCGCGCCAGTCACAATCAAATTGTCGGGGTTTTGCACGATGGCACAGTCAAGATTCACGTTACGGCCGCGCCTGTCAATGGAGAAGCCAATGCCGGCTTGATTGCATTCTTATCCGACATACTCGATGTCCCCCCATCGCGCATCGAGATCGTAGCCGGTGCAAGCGGCCGCGATAAATTGGTGTCTGTTCTGGATATGGATGCGGAAACCCTGCACAAAAAGATTGTCGAGAACATCGAATAGGTTAGCGCGTCAAACCGATGGGGTGACAGTTCAATCGCATCTCCTTTGGGGACTGCC
>DAOUCM010000040.1:0-9552 GCA_034431895.1 Anaerolineales bacterium | reverse complement strand
TTCGCATAATCCACCGCTCGCGTCTCGCGGATCACCGTCACCTTGATCTGACCCGGATACTGCATGGTCTCCTCGATCTTCTTGGCGATGTCGCGCGCCAGGCGGGTAGAGGTCAGGTCGTCTATCTCTTCTGGTTTGACGATGACGCGCACTTCGCGCCCGGCCTGAATGGCAAAGGCTTGTTGGACGCCAGGGAAGGATTGGGACAGTTCCTCCAGCGATTTGATGCGTTTGATGTAGGCTTCCAGGTCTTCGCGGCGGGCGCCAGGACGCGCACCAGAGATGGCATCGGCCGCCTCAGCAATGACGGCCTCGATGCTCTCTTGCTCGACCTCGTGATGATGCGAGGCAATGGCATTGACTACTTTGGGATTCACGCCGTAGCGTTTGCAAAACTCCGCGCCCAGCAAGGCATGGGTGCCTTCCTGGTTGTGATCCATGGCCTTGCCGATGTCGTGCAAGAAGCCGCCCTGTTTGGCAATTTCGATGTTCGCGCCCAGTTCGGCTGCCAGGATGCCCGCCAGTTTAGCCACCTCGACCGCGTGCGCCAGTTGGTTCTGGCCATAGGAGGTGCGGAATTTCAAGCGCCCCATCATGCGCAGCACTTCGGGATGCAGCCCAGCAATGCCAGCGTCGAAAGCGGCCTGCTCGCCAGCCTCGTTGATGATTTTTTCCACCGCTTTGGTTTCTTCTTCTATGATCTTTTCGATGTGGGCGGGGTGGATGCGACCGTCCACCGTCAAACGGGTGAGCGCACGGCGTGCTACTTCGCGGCGGACCGAATCGAAGCATGAAATGGTCACGGCTTCGGGCGTATCGTCTACGATGACATCCACACCGGCCGCCTGCTCGAAGGCCTTGATATTGCGCCCGTTTCGGCCCACGATGCGGCCTTTCATCTCCTCGTTGGGCAGCGGCACCACCGAGGAGGTGACCTCGGCTACATGCTCGGAGGCCACGCGCTGGATAGCGTCGGCAATCAACTTACGGGCGCGCTTTTCGCCTTCTTCGCGCGCTTCGGCTTCGATCTGACGGTAGATGCGCGCCATATCGGCGCGGGCCTCTTTTTCGACGGCCGCAAACAATTCCTTACGGGCATCTTCCTGCGTCAATTGCGAAATCTCTTCCAGCCTTTGGGTTTGAGTGGCGACAATTTTCTCTACCTCGTTGGCGCGGCGGTCAATGGCCGACTGGCGTTTGTTCAGGTTCTGCTCGCGCTGTTCGAGACGCTCGGCGCGGTTGTCCAGTTCCGAGCGGCGTCTATCCAGGCGTTCGGCCTCGCGGCTGAGCTCTACGCGCCGTTCCTTGATTTCGCTTTCGGCGGCCTGGATGATTTTGGTGGCGCTCTCACGCGCCTGAGCCTCGATCAATCGCGCCTGTTCATTGGCGCCTTTCAGGATGCTCTCAGCCTTTTGCTGCTGGTCTTTGATGGCTTTCTCGGCCTGATAGCGATGGAAGAAATAGCCGGCGGCCAGGCCTGCTGCCAGCGCCAGGACATCGGTGATCAAAACAAAGATGGGGTTCATGATGTTTCCTCATTATCCATAGAATGAAGTTCTCCCTCCGGGCAAATTTCTTGGCATAACCGTTCGACCACGGCTGTAACGACGGAGTAGGAGAATCCGCGCCGCACCAGAAAATCGGACAGTTTCTTACGAAACACGCTTCTTTCCTGGACCCGCAGCCTGCGCGCCGTTTTCGAGGCGGCTTCGTAGGCTAGGGCTTCGTCATCCACCCCCTGCAGGGCAGAGTGGATGACCTCATCGGTGAGGCCTTTCTGACGCAGTTCTAGCGCCAAAAGGCGGCGTGCGCGCGGGCGAAAAGCAGCGCGGTTTTCGACCCAAGCGCGGGCAAATTGGCTATCGTCGGCGAACCTCTCCTGTCGCAGTTTGTCGAGTGTATCCTCGATAACCGCCTCAGGGATGGCGTGTTTGCGCAGGTTCTGCCGGATTTCGGCCTCGGAGCGCGGGCGGTAAGACAGGTATAACAAAGCCTGCCGCAAGGCGCGCTCGCGAGCGTCTTCTTCCAACAATTGGGCGATTTTGGCTTCATCCAGAGTCTGCCCCACTTGCAACCAGGCAGCCGTGATGCGCGCCAGCCCGAAGGCAAACTCTCCGTCGAGGTAGATGTTGACGCGGTTGGGGTCCTTCCGTTGAGCCTGAATCGCCGTTATCTTTTTCATGCTCTCTTTTTCCCTCACCCTGCGCCCCTCTCCTAGCGGGAGAGGAGATGGGGTGAGAGTTAAACACACGCAGCCGAAGGACCGCTGAACGGCCTCGGCTGCAGAGAGAGTCTGGGTTCGGGGAACAGGCCCCGGGTCCCGAAAGAAGCGGGACGGGTACAGGTAGATTAAGTCTCGTGACCGATTACGTCACGCTGAATCCATATCGCTTGGAAGTTCAATTTGTCCGATAGATACCGTGACAACGAAGGATCCGTCTGGATCAAGTGCAATCTACAACCAGACGCGCGATTTCCAAAATCTCCTGAAGGCAGGATGTTTCCAAGTTTTCCAGAGTCTATAAGCAAGCCAGGCCGCTGCGGGCGGCTAAAACGAACTACACGCTCTTGTTTTCCTTGTCAATATTATACATTAAAATCAGGTAAAGGTTGCCCGATTTGCAAAACTTTTTGGGAAGTGAGGGGTAAGAGTCTGTGACGCTGATAGGCTCGATTGGGTGACAAATGGAACTATGTGACGCAGCAAGAACATGTCATAATTAGTCTATCTCAAATTGAATTTTTGGAGGCAGTATGGCTAAGATTACCCGTGAAGACGCGCTGGAATATCACCGTCTGAAAGGCAAGCCCGGCAAGGTGGCTATCGTGCCGACCAAGCCAATGGACACACAGCGCGACCTGGGCCTGGCGTATACGCCCGGCGTGGCAGAGCCAGTGTTGGAAATCGAAAAGAATCCCGAGGATGCCTATGAGTACACGTCCAAAGGCAACCTGGTGGCCGTTGTATCGAATGGCACGGCCATCTTGGGGCTGGGAGACCGCGGGGCATTGGCATCCAAACCAGTCATGGAAGGCAAAGGGGTATTATTCAAGAAGTTTGCTGATATTGATGTCTTCGATATCGAGGTCAACTCACACGATCCAGATGAGATTATCAAGGTGGTGGCGGCCATTTCGCCCACCTTTGGCGGCATCAACCTGGAAGACATCAAGGCCCCAGAATGTTTCTACATCGAAGAAGAATTGAAGAAGATGCTGGATATTCCGGTCTTCCATGACGACCAGCATGGCACGGCGATCATTTCAGCAGCGGGGCTGGCCAATGCGCTGGAGTTGGCGGGCAAGAAACATGGCGAAATTCGACTGGTCATTTCAGGGGCAGGGGCTTCGGCCATCTCGTGCGCCGAACTGGCGATTCGGTGGGGCGTGAAGCGTGAAAATATCATGCTGGTAGACAGCCGCGGCGTGGTGTACAAAGGCCGCACCGAGGGCATGAACAAATACAAAGAACGCTTTGCCGTGGATACGGATGCGCGCACGCTGGCCGACGCGGTGCGCGGCGCAGATGTGTTCTATGGCCTCTCGGTAGCCAATGTGCTGACGCCAGAGATGGTCAAATCTATGGCGTCAGACCCGATTGTGTTTGCCATGGCAAACCCTGACCCAGAAATCAAATATGAACTGGCCAAGGCCAGCCGCAGCGACATCATCATTGCCACCGGACGTTCCGATTATCCCAATCAGATCAATAACGTGCTGGGCTTCCCCTTCATCTTCCGCGGTGCGCTGGATGTACGGGCAAAGGCCATCAACGACGATATGAAATTTGCGGCCTCTCAAGCTCTGGCTGCGTTGACCAAAGAAGATGTGCCTGATTCTGTCTTGAGGGCGTATGGCGTGGAAAGTATGAAGTTTGGCCGCGATTACATCATCCCCAAACCGCTCGACCCGCGCGTATTGCTGTGGGAAGCGCCCGCGGTGGCCGAAATGGCAATGAAAACCGGCGTAGCGCGCAAGCAGATTGACATCGAAGAATACCGTGAGCAATTAGCCTATCGGCAAGGCAAGGGCGAGCAAGTGCGTTATTTCTTCCAAAACAAGGCACGTGCCAGCGGCGGAACGAAACGGGTAGCCTTTGCAGAAGGCGAGGAATCGAAAGTCATTCGCGCGGCTTATCAAATCAAAGAAGAGGGCATTGCCACGCCCATCCTGATTGGCCGGCCGGAAGTCATTCAGAATCGCATTCAAGAATTGGGTCTGTCTTGCTGCCCAGAGGTGGTAGACCCAACACGCTTCGAGAAGCACGAACAGTATGCGCAGGCCTACCACGAACTGCGGGCGCGCAAAGGTGTGACGCTGATGATCGCCCGTAACCGCGTGCGCCAGCCCAACATCTTCGGTTCGATGATGGTCAAGATGGGCGACGCAGATGCGTTCATCTCTGGCTTGACGTATGAGTATCCAGATGTCATCCGCCCGGCGCTGCGCATCCATCACACGGCGCCCGGCACAGCGCGCGCCGCCGGCGTGTACATCATGATTGTGGAAGACCGGGTGTACCTGTTCACCGACGCCACCGTCAACATCGAGCCAACAGCAGAAGACCTGGCCGAGATTGCCTGCCTATCTGCCGACTTTGCCAAGCAACTCGAAATCGAGCCGCGTGTGGCGTTCCTCTCCTTCTCTAACTTTGGTTCTACGCCGCACCCGCTTTCTGAGAAAGTGCGCAAGGCAGTGGAGATAACCAAAGCCCGTCGTCCCGACCTGAAGGTGGACGGTGAGATGCAAGCCGATACGGCCGTCGTCCCCGAAATCGTAGATGAGCGTTATCCATTCAGCCAGGTCAAGGACGCCAACGTGTTGGTCTTCCCCTCGCTCGAATCGGCCAACATTGCCTACAAACTGTTGGCGCGGCTGGGCAAGGCCAAGGCCATCGGCCCGATTCTGCTCGGCATGGGCGCCCCGGTTCACGTCTTGCAAACCGGCGACGATGTCAACGCTATCGTACAAATTGCTTCGGTGGCGGTGATGGATGCAATGGGGAGGAAGAAGTAATTCGTAATTCGTCATGCGTAATACGCGATGAGGGACTCCCAGAGATGGGAGTCCTTTTGATAGATTACTGCTCGGATTGCATCGTTCGATGGAAAGTCCCGATTCGTTGAGGCACTGGTTGGCAGGTCGAGAGACGAAGAAACCGCGAGAAGGGTAATTCCCTGGCAAAGACACCTGGACGGAGTTCCGGCACAAGCCGGTACTTGCTTTTATAATGAGCCTCATGCGCGCGCTTCTGTCCCAAACGCTTCGTCTCCGCTCAGCGCAGGCCCTCATCCTGCTGGCCGTGTTGGGGCTGATCCTGACGCCGCCCGTTCTGGCCGGTTTCCACGAGGTGCGCAAAGCGGAGCAAGCCTGGGCTGAGAGGGACTATCACAACGCTGCCGCCCGTTATGAACATGCCGCCTGGCTGCTTCCCTGGCGCACGGACCTGTGGGAAAAGGCCGGTCGGTCGGCATTCTTGGATTTGGATTCCCGAAAGGCGCTTCTCTTCCTGAAGCGAGCCGACCATCTCAGCGATGTTGGCTGGTCTACGCTGGCCACCCTGTATCGAAATGAGGGAGAATATGACCTGGCTATTCAGACCCTCCAACAAGGGATGGCTGAAGTCGGCGCTTCGCGCATCTTATATGCAACCCTCTGGCAAACTTATTTCCTGGAAGGCAACCTGGAAGGGGAACGAGAGGCCTTGCAAAAATTCCTGCCGTATGTGGACGAGTTGCGCACCGATGACCCGATAAGGTCTCTTGCCTATTATCGCATGGGGTTGTTTTTGCTGGCTTCAGATACCCCCCGCGCACTCGATGATTTATTCGAGGCTTCCAGCAGCGATGCAAACTACCGTTCGGCTGTACGAACCCTGCGCGCCTCGGCAGATCTGGCCGCGCTCGAAACAGACGAGTCTCGCCGCCTGGTGGTCATTGGGCGCGGGCTGGGGTTGGTCAACGAGTGGGCATTGGCAGAGCAGGTCTTCCGGCAGGCCGTGGCTGCGGACGAGGAAAATGCCGAGGCGTGGGCCTGGCTGGGCGAGGCCGAGCAGCATCTCGGTCGAGAAGGAGGCGCGGCGTTAGAACAAGCCCTGTCGCTGGAGCCGGCTAATCCTGTCGTTCACAATTTGCGGGCTTTGTATTGGACGCGGCAAGGGCAACATCGGCAGGCGCTAGACGAATACCGCCTGGCCGCCCAACACGACCCCGAAAACCCGCTCTGGCAGGTTTCCATTGGGGAGGCCTATGCCCGCCTGGGCGACCTGCCGCCGGCCCTGCAGGCCTACCAGCGCGCCGTCGAACTGGCGCCAAACGAGGCAAACTATTGGCGCCTTTTGGCGGTCTTTTGCGCCCAGTATGGTGTGCAGGTAGAGCAAACGGGCCTGCCGGCCGCCCGCCGCGCCGCCTCGCTGGCGCCCAATGACCCTCTGACGCTGGACACGCTTGGCTGGACGCTGACGCTGCTCGAACAGCCCGGCGAGGCGCTTTACCACCTGGCAAGAGCCTTGAGCCTGGAGCCAAGTCTGGCGTCGGCGCACCTGCATTATGGAATAGCCGCTTTGCAAGCAAACGACCGCACGACAGCGTATCAGCACTTGCTCCAGGCGCGCGACCTGGATGCAGACGGCCCGGTAGGTCAACAAGCGCAAGCGCTCTTGAATCAATACTTCCCCTAATCTGATACAATCCGCCTATGCGAAAATTGACCCTTGCGCTCTTGTTGTGCGCCTGCCTGTTTCCCGCCTGCCAGCCGCTCACCCCCGCGCCGCAGCCGGGCGCGACGCTCTTCTTCGATGATTTTTCCAATCCGCTCAGCGGCTGGGGGCGTTTTACTTCTGCTGAAGGGACGATGGATTATGACGGCGGTGGCTATCGCTTCCTGGTCAACGGCTTGCAAACCAACTTCTGGTCCACGCCGGGCAAACCCTTTGGCGATGTGCGTCTGGAAGTGGACGTAGCCAAAGTGGGCGGCCCAGATGAGAACCGTATTGGCTTGCTCTGCCGCTTCGTCGAGAACAATTACTATTTCTTCCTGCTCAGCAGCGACGGGTATTATGCCATCGGCAAATTCGCGGATGGAAACGTGATTCAACTCGGCCAGAGTGAAATGCAATATAGCGATTCTATCCACAAAGGATTGGCGGTCAACCACTTGCGAGCCGATTGCATCGGCCATACGCTGACTTTTTATGTGAACGGTCAGCCAGTAGCACAAGCGCAAGACGCCGACCTGGCCCAAGGAGAAGTGGGCCTGCTGGCAGGCACCTTCTCTCAGCCCGGCGTAGACGTGATTTTCGATAACTTTGCAGTGATACAACCGTAATGCCGCCCTCTACTCACTACTCACTACTCTCTGCTCTCTACTCTCTACTCTCTGACCGATGAAAATCCACCTCGATACCATAGGCTGCCGCCTCAACCAGGCCGAAATCGAACAGATGGCGCGCCAGTTTCGCGCTGCCGGGCATGAAATTGTGGCAACAGCCGCCGAAGCAGATTTGACCGTCGTCAACACCTGCACGGTGACCTCGGCTGCGGCGTCCGATTCGCGCGCCAAACTTCGCGCCGCTGCCCGCAGCGGGAGCGGCAGGGTCATTGCTACCGGCTGTTGGGCCACGCTTGCTCCCCAGCAGGCGCTCGACTTGCCCGGCGTCGGAAGCGTGGTCCCCAACGAACGCAAAGAACACCTGGTCGAAGAGGCCTTGAACATCCCGCTTTCGACTTTCGACCTCGAACCGATAGCCCGCGAGCCGCTGCCTGGGTTGCACCAGCGCACGCGCGCCTTTATCAAGGTACAAGACGGCTGCGACAACCAATGCACCTTTTGCATCACCACCATTGCGCGCGGGGCTGGGCGTTCGCGTCCAATCCGCGACGTGCTGAGCGACATCCGCTCTGCGCTGGCAGGCGGGAGCAAAGAAATCGTGCTGAGCGGCGTCCACCTCGGCTCGTGGGGGCAGGAATGGGGAACGCACCTGCGCGAACTTATCCGAGCCATTCTAGCCGATACCGATACGCCGCGTCTGCGCCTGTCCTCGCTCGAACCCTGGGACCTGGACGCGGACTTCTTCCGCTTATGGGACGACTCGCGCCTCATGCCGCACCTGCACCTGCCTCTGCAATCGGGCTGCGCCTCCACCCTGCGGCGCATGGCGCGCAAGACCAGCCCGCAAGCCTTCCGCAGCCTGGTTGCCGCTGCCCGTCAAGCCATCCCCAACGTAGCCATCACCACCGATGTCATCGCCGGTTTTCCCGGTGAAACGGACGAGGAGTTCAACGAGTCGTTGGCCTTCGTGCGCGAAATGGAATTTGCCGGCGGACATGCCTTCACCTATTCTGCCCGCCCCGGCACGCCCGCTGCCCGCATGAAAGGAAGTGTACCGCATCCGCTTCGTAAACAGCGCAACGCCCTGCTGCGTCAGACCTTTGCCGAGATGAGCGCCGCCTACCGTCAGAGATTCATCGGGCAGACATTACCCGTGTTGTGGGAAGCCTGCTCGCAGGTGGATGAAACGGGCTGGCAAATGGAAGGCCTGACCGGCAACTACATTCGTGTCACGGCACGCGCGCCCCAGCCCCGATGGAATCAAGTGGATATGGCGCTGCTACTCAGCCTGCGTGGAGAGGGTATGCAAGCAGAAATTCCCCTCGCCTCCAGTCGCGACCAAACTGGCGTGGCATCGCATGATGAAGTTTAACAAAGTATTGCCGTCACCTCGTGCCACCGACCTTGGGTCGGTGTGGCCAGGCAGAGCCTGGTGATACGCTGTGTGCATCCCGCGTACCACCGACCTTGGGTCGGTGCGGCCAGGCAGAGCCTGAGGATACGCTGTGTGCATCCCGCGTGCCACCGACCTTGGGTCGGTGTGGCCAGGCAGAGCCTGGGGATACACTGTCTGCATCCTGCGTGCCACCGGCCTTGGGCCGGTGCGGCCAGGCAGAGCCTGAGGATACGCTGTCTGCATCCTGCGTACCACCGACCTTGGGTCGGTGCGGCCAGGCAGAGCCTGGGGATACGCTGTGTGCATCCTGCGTGCCACCGACCTTGGGTCGGTGTGGCCAGGCAGAGCCTGGGGATACGCTGTCTGCATCCTGCGTGCCACCGGCCTTGGGCCGGTGCGGCCAGGCAGAGCCTGAGGATACGCTGTCTGCATCCTGCGTACCACCGACCTTGGGTCGGTGCGGCCAGGCAGAGCCTGGGGATACGCTGTCTGCATCCTGCGTACCACCGACCTTGGGTCGGCTTTCGGCCAGGCAGAGCCTGGGGATACGCTGTCTGCATCCCGCGTACCACCGACCTTGGGTCGGTGCGGCCAGGCAGAGCCTGGGGATACGCTGTGTGCATCCCGCGTACCACCGACCTTGGGTCGGTGCGGCCAGGTAGAGCCTGAGGATACGCTGTGTGCATCCTGCGTACCACCGACCTTGGGTCGGTGCGGCCAGGCAGAGCCTGGGGATACAGAGCCTGGGGATACGACTTGCGGGAGCCGCAAGGAAGATTACCGAATTATTAGGTAAGCAGTTTGACCCAAGGAGAATGAATTCTAAT
>DAOUCM010000039.1:0-4642 GCA_034431895.1 Anaerolineales bacterium | reverse complement strand
TCGTTGTTGCAACGGTACGTGATGGCCAGGTCCATGCGGTAGGGGGCGGAGGGGCGCTCACTGAAGGGCATCACAGTCTCCAGGTCGAGTTCGTGAAGCGGGCAGGCGCCATCGGGGCGGATGAGTTCGTTGATTTGCTCGCTCACAGTTTGCAGGTCGGAGAGTGCCTGTGATTTACTGACGCGGTATTGTCTGCAAAGGAGGCGCACTGCGGCAGCCTGATCCACTTTTTCGAGGGTCAGATAGGCCATGAGCGCCGCGGTCGGGTTGAGGTGCATCACACGATTGGCGTTGACAATGAGCGTGCCGTGGCCGTCGGCGTCGAGGCGCAAGTGGATGCGGCTTTTCTCGTCCGCGCCCTCGATGCGGTAATGGTACAACCCAGGCGATGCGGGCTGGACAGGGGGAGAGGGGCGCACACGCGAGAAGAGACGATTCATCGTTCAACCACCGATCGAACAGGCCGCAGACGGCAGAACACTGCACATTGAATCACCGTCCGCCTCCCGCGCAGGCGCACGCGCAGCCGGCGCAGGCGCACGCGCAGGCGCAGCCGCCTCCTCCGCTGCTGTGGCCGCTGGACACGGGGGCGGGATTGATCACGTTGCTCACTCGGCTGGTAAAGTCGCTCACGTTCCCAATGACTTTGGACGAGAAAGTTTGCACGCCGTTCACCACCGAGGCCGCGAAATCGGCGCCGGGCAAGCCGCGCGGTTGAGAAGCCGGAGCCGGTGCGCCGCTGGAGACCGGGCGCGCGCTCCCGGCGCTGACCGGCCGCCCGTACCCTGGATCATAACGCGCCCACCAGGAGGGGACATAGATCGGCCGCGTAAAGGTGCGCCGCGTGCGGTCGTCGTAATCCTTGTCCAGCATGGTCCATTCCAGGGCTTCTTCGAAGAGTTTGCTTTGCACTTCGGGCGTGCCGGCGGCGGCAATTTGATCCCAGGCGCGCTCCATGATGCCCTTGTAATATTCGAGCGTCTCCTTGCGGCTGAAGCCTTTCATTTTCTCTGAAACGGATTTCACCAGGCGCACGCTCATGTCCTGCAAATCTACGCGGCGCTGCTTGAGAGAGGTGCCAGGCCGAAATGCAGCCAGGAAGTCCTTCTCGTATTGATGTAACCCCTCTGGCAGCGGATCGGCGACTTTGAGTTCGAGCGGGTCGCGGGTCACCACTTCGGCGGCATTCTTCTTGATGACCCCGAACAGAATCATCGTCATCACCTTGTCGAGCGGTTGTTCCATCAAGATGGCCGCCTCGACCGCTGTCAATCCGCGTTTGATGCCGTGTCCTTCGATAGAAATCTTGGGCGGCAAATATTTCATCTTGCGCCGCTGCGCCTGCACGATACTCAAAATGGGTGTACCGAAAAAGAACAGCCCCCAGAAGAAGCAAAAACAGGTCGCTACCCAATCGCCGTCGAAGACACTCGGCGGTTCGAAAAGGGGTTTGGCCTGGATAGCAGACTCCGGGACGTATTTCTTGGGGAACGAAGCGCCGAATTCGTATTGCGTGTAGGCATTTGCTTGGGAATTGCTCCACGTATAGGTTACGCGGCCGTTGCTATCCAATCCCGTCACCGGCTCGGAGGGAAAGCCGGCTGGCGCCGCATGCCAGCGCGGTTCCTGCGGCTGCACGCCTGGCGGCAGGTAGAAAATGACCGTCAGTTCGGTATCCCCGGTCACATATTCCCTGCCAAACCAGGTTGGCGAAAAGACCGCGCTGGCGTAGGTTTCCTCTTCGCTGTCGGTGTACAGCACCTTCTCGATCGTTCCTACGCGCACATTCACTGTGCCGCGCTGCCCCGGCCGGATAGCGTAAGCGCCCAAATCTACAGCGATGCCAGAGCCAGCACCTTGATAGTCCGATGAAATGAAGACCGCTTTTCCATTTACATCGGCAGAAATGCTGCTAAAGTCATAGTTCGCATTGGGCAGGCCCACGTCCACGAAATCAATCTCATGCGCGCCGGGCTGGTTCTCGAAGACAAAGGTGTAGAACAACGAGAGCGTGCCATCTTCGTTCCAGTACACCGATACCGTCTCTTGCGGCACTGCAAAATAATATTCCTGCGCCCATGCGCTGGCCGGCAACGAAAACAGGACCAGCAACGCGAGCAAGACAATCGTCATTCGTCTCATAAAAGCCTCCTGGAGGGGACAGGTAGACAGGTACACACGTACACACGTACATAGGTATCAGGTACGCAAGTATCGAGCAGCGCGGCTTACCATTTGGGTTCTTCGGTTAGTTGATAGACGGTGTGGCAATAAGGGCAGTTGACCATCGGCGCGCCGTTGACGAGCGTGATGTCTTTGGCGGTCAACGTCCCGCCGCAAGACCGGCATTTCACCTCTTCGATTTTGGTCTCGCCGGGCAGGTCTATCTTCATGGTCACTTGCTGAACCACCTCGCTCTTCTGCCCGCGCATGACCAGGTAGACCAGCCCGGCCCCGCCGGCCAGGAAGAACATGCCTACAACGCCAAATCCCAGGCCATAGGTCAACCACTCGGCGCTGCCCTGCGCAGAGGTCGAGCCAATCACGCTCAACGCGCCGTATCCTACCAGGCACAACCCAATGAGGAAAAAAATCCCTGCGCCAATGCTCAACAAAATCTTCGACATACAACCTCCATATTCATGAACCGTTTGCGTGCGGCATCACCGTTCAAAGGATGGTTTGGCTAACCGCATCGCTTCGATCATGCCTACAACCATCTACGCTGTGCTTCTCATAATGTAGCATGTTGCCCCCTTTTGGCAATTGACTTTCACTTTCCTTTTGTACTACAGGCTATGTTTCTGGCGTCTTTCGCTCCAATCCAAACGCCTGGCTGACCGGCAGCACCACCATCATTCCCGTATTGGGCAGGTTCAAATCTCCAATCACGGCTTCGGTAGCCTCGACGACCTTCTTTACCATTTTATCGCCTTTGACGACCGTGAAGAGCGTGCGATGGAATTCCTCGGTGCGATTGTAGAAATCGTCCAGGCCGGGCAGCAACGGCAGGTCATCGCGATAGCCTGCACCGCGGCGAATGCGCCCCAAGCCGGTGCTAGGCAAAACCGTAATGCCGTTGACGCCCGCCTCAACCCAGGCGTTCAGCACCTCGTCCAATTTGTCGGGATCGTCCAAAACGAACAGGATCAGGTACATGTCATGTCTCCTTCTTGGAACGTTTAGGGGCTGAGGTTTTTTTCTTAACTGGCCCTTCCGCCTCTTTTGCTGGACCCTCAGCCTGCTGACCGTTTTTCGACCTGATCTCGTCCTTGGGCCGGCTGCCGGCAAACAGCGCCCGCAGCATGGGCGGAGTGACCAACGTGCTGACCAACACCATGCCAACGATAGCCGAGAACTCGCTTGCCGTCACCAGGCCCGCGCCAATGCCAACGTTAGCCACGATCAAGCCGACCTCCCCGCGCGAGATCATGCCGGCGCCCAATTGCCAGGACTCGCGCCATTCCAACCCGCCCCAGCGCGCGCCGAGCCCTGCCCCCAAAAATTTACTGGCAATCGCCACAACGATAATGACGCTGGTCAGCAACAGCGCTTCGCTTTCCAACTCACGGATGTTGACCGCCAGCCCAATGCTGACGAAGAAAATCGGCACGAACAAGCCGTAGGATAGCGCCGAGATGCCGAGTTCCAAGCGCTCCTTTTCTTCGCAGCGCGCAAACATCAACCCTGCCAGAAAAGAGCCGGTGATGGCGGCCATCCCGCCGATCACTTCCGCCGCCACACCGTAGAACAGCAAGATGACCATCGCGAACGAGAGTACACCCTGGCTGATGGGCAACTGCCTGGTTATATGCACCAGTTTAGGCAGCACATATAACCCAAAGGCCGCCGAAGCCGCCAGGAAAAGAATCATCTTCCCCAAGATCAGCAAGATACCGGCCACGCTCGTTCCGGCAGAAACGACCGCCAGGAAAATGGACAACAGCAAGATGACCAGGATGTCGTCGAACACGGCCGCCCCCAACAAGCCCAGTCCCACGCGCGTGCGCAGCGCCTTCAATTCCATCAACGTCTGGGCAGAAATGCTGACGGAGGTGGCGCCCAGCGTCAGTCCAAGAAAGAGCGCGGCTTCCCATCCAAATTGGAACAACAACCCTGTCCCGGTCCCCAAGACAGTGGGTACTAGCACACCTAGAATTCCGGCCAGGGCAGAGACTTTAGTGTTGCGGGTCAACTCTTCAAAGCGCAGCTCAAGGCCCGCAATGAACATCAGTAACAATACGCCCAATTCCCCCCATTCTTTGATGGTTTCGCCCAGGCTCTCTCCCTCGATGAAGGGCAGGTGCAGCAAGTTGAGCAGCGAAGGGCCAAGCAAGACGCCTACCAGCAGTTCCCCCAACACAGACGGCTGACCCAGCCGGATACTTACATAGCCCGCTGCTTTGGCCGCCAGCAAAATGATGGCTGTAATGAAGGCTAGTTGCAAAAATGAACTCATTGTTCTCCTTTTGACGGGATTCTAGCCGATTTTTTTGTCAGAGTCTATAATTTGACAATGTCACATTAAACATTTGTTCTAAAAACGCTATGTTTTTTGTCACTGCGAGCGATAGCGAAGCAGTCTCCCGGTCTGCCAGGAGATTGCTTCGTCGCAAAGAACGCTCCTCGCAATGACAACTAT